>NZ_JADNGN010000001.1:0-13289 GCF_015553355.1 Collinsella aerofaciens | reverse complement strand
AGGTCGGCGCGGGCGGCTACACGCTCAAGGACGGCGACTCCGTCGTCTGGTGCTACTCGAAGTACGGCGACCCCGCGCCCGAGCAGGTTTCCGTCACGATGGAGATTATTGGCAAAAAGGCCGGGATGGCTCAGCGTTGGACGAGCCCGTCGACCCAGGTGTTTGTTAAGGGCACGTCGATCAAGGATGCCTCCGCTACCTATTTCGACGCCCTTGGCATCGAGTCCAAGATGTACGACCAATTCGGCTATTGGGGTGTCCATAGCCTCGTTTCTCCGCTTGATGGTACCGAGCTGTCCGGCGCTTGGTCGTTCTTTGTCAACGGCGTTCCTGGAACTCAACTCGATAACGACTACGTGCTTAAGTCGGGCGATAAGGTCGTTTGGGCTTACGCCCCTGGGGATACTTTGCCCGGTGTCGACAACGTTGTTCTTAATCCGAGCGCTGCACGCCCTAACTGGGATAGCGACTGGTCGGGCTTTACAAGTGCCGACAAGGTTACCGACGCACCTGTGCCCACTAAGGATGCAGATGAGAAATGGGTAAGCGAGCTTAAGACGCGTGCGGACGGCAATAAGGGTGTTTCCGATGCGTTGCTGATCGGTGACTATCTCTATGTGGCAGTTGGTTCTAAATTGCTCAAAAAGGATGTCGAGACGGGCAAGACCGTTCTAGAGTCACCTTTGGCTGCTGCAATTGATTCCACCTCACGCATGGTATATACCAATGGTGTTGTGCTTGTTCCGCTTTCAGGCGGTCGTCTTCAGGCCTTAACGGTTGATGTGCTTGCGACGGTTTGGGTTACCGATGGGTTGCCGGCCGGTCCCGATGGCGCGCAGCAGTCGCTTGCTTCTGTTTCGGTTCGCGATGGCTATGCCTATTTTGGTACCGCTTCGGCCGATTGGATTGACTCGAGTGACGGCTACCTGCTTTGTGTTCGTATTTCTGACGGTAAAGTCATGTGGCAGCACAAGAATGAAAACAGCAAGGGCTATTACTGGGCTGGCATGGCGTTCTCGGGCGACTATGGCGTTATCGCGGATGATTCAGGCACTGTCAGCACGGTTGATCCTTCGACTGGAAAGACCGTAGCAAAGCTTAAGATCGCCGATCGCGTTCGCGCGAACGTGCTTGTTGATGGGGCTACTGCTTACGTTGTGAGTGCCGATGGCACGCTCCATAAAATTGCTATCGCTAATGATGGGGCCCTTTCAGAACTGGGTAAAGTTACGTTTGGCAGCAGCTCGACCTCTACACCCGTGTTTGTCAACGGTAAGATTGTAGTTGGCGGCACGTCGATTGAGTCCTTTATGGGCGGTCCCCAAAACAGTCTTACGAGCCACTATGGTCAGCTTGCAATTATCGACGCCGATACGCTTACGGTCGATTATTCAATTTATAAGGCAGACGGTAACTTCATCCGCGAGGATTCTTCTGCAAGTGGTTTTACGGGCAGCGGCGATGTTAAGTCACAGCCTGTGGTTTCCATTCAAGATGGTCATACCTATGTATACTTTACGTCCAACAATAATCCTGGCGGCATTTATCGCTATCGCATAGGTGACGAAGAGGCTGAGCTGCTCTATAGACCGTCGGCCGAGAACCAGCAGTACTGCATGTCGTCGATTTCGGTCGGTTCTGATGGTTCACTCTACTACGCTAACGATTCGGGCAAGTTGTTCGCGATTAAGGGAAATGGCCAGAAGGTCAATCGCTATACTGTCTCGTTTGACGCAAATGGTGCAGATTCTATTGTGCTCGATTCCCAACGTATTAAGGCTGGTAAAACTGCTACGGAGCCTGCTGTAAAACCGCGTCGCAAGGGCTATACCTTCGGCGGTTGGTATACCGATGAGGCGTGCACGCAAGCGTATGACTTCAGTACGCCGGTGACGGCCGATCTGACGCTGTATGCCAAGTGGACCAAGAATGCCACCAATTCTGGTGACAATGGCGGTTCTGGCTCCAGCGGCGGCAGCGGTTCTGGTACTGGTACCGGCACGGGCACTGGTACGGGTTCCGGCGCTGGTTCCGGCTCTAAGGGCCCGCAGGCCGGCGGCGCTATCGCCCCGGGTCAGAAGCCGGTGACCAAGACGACGGTGTCGACCAAGACCGAGACCAAGGAAAACAAGTCCGACAAGAAGGGCTCCGATAAGTCCGACAAGAAGGATGAGAAGAAGTCTGAGAAGAAGGACAGCAAGTCCGACAAGAAGTCCGATTCCAAGTCCGATACGGGCGCTGCTTCCACGACCACTGCTAAGAAGTCCTCTGGTGCTTCCGAGCAGGAGACGGGCACCAACCCGCTCGCCATCGTTGGCATCGCCGCCGGCGTGATTGGCCTTGCGCTCATCGCCGTCTTCGTGCTGACCAAGCGCGGCAAGGGTGACGGTAATGCCCGATAAGCCCAAGGAGACCAACGGGCAACAGCCCGACTCCTCGTTTATCCAGCTCGATGATCCAAAGCAAAAGGGCGCCGCTTCGGCGGCGTCCGCTCCTCGACGGAAGGCGCTCCTTGGCGTTCTGACTGCCGCATGCGTCGTTCTGATCGTGGTCTCTCTGGGCTTTGTTCATCCCTCCGAGAGCGGTGCTTGGTCCATTGATTGGATCGTCCAGACCGTGGCGGGGGAGAGCATCGTCGCCAAGGATGGCAATGGGTCCGGCTCGACTGTCGCTTCGGGCAAGGCCGGGTCCAAGGATTCCAAATCTTCTGATGATACGAATGACGGGTCTAGGGGTTCTGACAAATCTGACTCCAAGAAAGATTCCGAGTCTTCGGACAAGGAATCGGACAAGAACTCGGATAGCAAGAAGTCCGGCGAAAAAGGAGCAGGAAATAAAAAGACTGACAACAGTCAGTCGGCTTCTCAGAATTCGGCAACGTCCGGTGGGCCTTCTGCCGTTCCTGATAACAGTAATGCCCCCTCGGGCAACCAGAGCGTCTCTCAGGAGTCTAGCTACGTTACCGTGACTGTCTCGGTTACTTCGAGCGCTGTGGGCAATCCTGTGTCCGCTGGTGGTACCTACACCTTTAATGAGGGAGCAACTGCCTACGACGCTCTCTGCGCGCTGGGTATTTCTATAAATGCGCGTGGCTCGTCGTTTGGCACTTATGTTGCCGCCATCGGTGGCCTGGCCGAGAAGGATGAAAACTATGGAAGCGGTAGCGGCTGGTGTTATTCCGTCAACGGCACAACGCCCATGACAGCCTGCAGCAACTACGTTCTCTCAAACGGCGACAACGTAGTCTGGTATTACGTTACAGGCTAGAGACCTCGACATAGCGCGCCAGACGGGCGGTTCGGACAAACATCCGGGCCGCCCGTTTTTAACGCGAATTGGACTGGGTCGCCGGGTCTCTCGGTAAACAAAAAACCGGTTGGAATGGGAATTCCAACCGGTTATACATTCAAGCAAATAGTGAATCGACTACGACCGTGCGCCCTCGAGGAAGAAGCGACGGCTAAAGTAGTTGTACCAGGTGACGAGAAACGTTGCGATGGCCTTCATGGCCTGGTAGCCGATGCTCAAAAACGTGACGCCCACAAACATGTACAGGTCGTTGAGACCCAGACCGATCACCGACAGGATGGTGAAGATCGTGAACTCGCGCTTGCGGCTCATGCCCTCGCGATGGTCGAACACGTACTTCATGCTGAGCCAGTAGTTAACCACGACGGACGTGGTAAACGAGACCGTGGTGCTCATCAAAAAGTCGAGGTGGAACAGCTCGACGAGCGCAATGAGCATGCCCCAGTCGATGCCAAAGGAGATAAGACCCACGACGGCGAACTTGAGGAACTGCTTGGTATGAGGTTGTGCCAGTGCCTTGCGCACGTAATCACATCCAATGCGTTGATGAATCGAGCAGAGGATACTTTAGAGCTTTTGCAAGGGAAACGTAAGGTCTTTGCCAAGAACTATACGAACTCGCCAAATATTCAAGAGGTAATCCGCAAACGTTGAAAATTTGCCCGTAAACGAACGATGCCCACGGGCGATACTGTGCTGAGCGCGCATTGTCCGTGGGCATCGTAAGGCTGTAAGGTTGCGAGTTACTTGGTCTCGTCGCCCTCCAGGAAGATCTTTCGGGTCACAAAGTTGTAGACCATGACAAGCGCGGTGGCGCAGATCTTGGCGATATTGGCCTCGAGTCCCAGGCCGGCGTTGAGTGTCAGCACGATACCGTCGTTGAGTGCCAAGCCGATTACGGACAGCACGACAAAGATGATGAACTCGCGGCGGCGGCTCATGCCTTCCTTGTGCGCAAACACGTACTTCATGCTTGCGAGGTAGTTAAAGATGAGTGAGATGATAAAGCCGCTGGTGTTGGCGATTAGGATGTTGAGGCCCAGACCGTAGTGGAGCAGATTCATAATGCCAAAGTCGATAACCGTGGCAATGACACCGACGACGCCAAATTTCATGATCTGCGCAAGGAGCTTTTGCATGGTACCTGCCTTAAGCTGGCGCCGAAGCGCCGCGGGGATGACAAACTCAGCAAGTTTAGCCAATCCCCGCGGGTGGTGCTAGGCGCGCTCCTCGATAGCACCGTTTCTATATGCATCGAGCAGCTGACGCAGGTCCTGGATCTGGCCGCGGATCTTGGCTCCCGAATCGGTGTCGCTCACCATGCGGCGACGGTCTGCTTGGTCGAAACGGTTGGTCTCGCTCTCGATGTCCACGTTGCGCGTGAGTGCCTCGGCAACCGTCGTAAAGGCCCGGTGCGACTTGAGGCGGCAGCCGCGCGAGCTCGAGATGAGCGTATAGCCGGCGATACCCGTCTTGGGATGGTAAGCGCGGCAGAAGCCGCCATCGATGACCAGCAGCTTGCCCTCGGCTCGGATAGGCTGCTCGCCTTTGGTCGTCTTGACGGGCGTATGGCCGTTGATGATGTGACCGGTCGGTGAACATGCCATGGGCGCGACGCCAAACTCGCGCATGATGTCGTCGCAGACCGAGGGCGACTTGGTAAGCGTAAAGTACGGGTCCATCGGCTCGACCCAGGTGCTCGTATCGACGATATAGGCGCGCTCAAAGGTACGCACCAGGCGTCCGCTGGCGGGTGAGTTAAAGCCAATCCACAGGTACCACATCCAGTCGAGAGCGTCGCGGTCGCCCACGCGCCAGGCGCGGCGGGCGATGTGATCGCAAAAATCGAGATAATCGCGGCCAGCGCGCCAGGTGCCCAGGCAGTTCATGCTGCTAAAGGTGCCGTCTTCGTTGAGCGGCACGCAGCCATGGAACAGCAGGTTGCCGTTGGCGACCTTGTACATCGAGCCGTGGGAATAGAGGAAATCGATATGGCGATGCAGGTGATCGGCGGTGACAAACTCGGACACGAGCTTGTCGATGATGTGCTGCTCCTGAGACGTGAGCGTATAGGGGTCCGCCGGGTCGACGGTGGGGAAGTCGTTGGTCGTGAGCGGCCACACGCTGCCGTCGGCGAGCGTGACCGTGCCGGTGTCGTGGTCGATCTTGTCGAGCAGCAGGCGGTCGGTCATGTCGAATTCGGGGTGACGCTGGATAATCTGGCCCTCGAGTTTAAAGAGCAGCACGTTGATGGCCTTGATCAGCGGGGTGATGGACTCACCGGCGGTGTAGGTGGCATCGGCAAAGGCAACAAGCTCACGCAGCGAGATGCCGTAGTCGTTCTCGAGGATCTCGTAGTTGTCGTAGCGTAGGTTGTTGCGCAATACCGTGGCGATGCAGGCGGGCTCACCGGCCGCAGCGCCCATCCACAGCAGGTCGTGGTTGCCCCACTGGATGTCGAGCGAATGGTAGGTGAGCAGGCGGTCCATAATCTTGGCCGCGCCGCCGCCGCGGTCGAAGATATCGCCCACCAGGTGCAGGTGGTCGACGGCCAGACGCTTGATGAGCGAAGCTAGCGACTCGATAAAGTCGTCGGCGCTGGCGGTCTCCAGGATGGACTCCACGATGCGCTCGTGATAGCGCACGCGATAGTTGTTCTCGTCCGGGTGCGTGTGCAACAGCTCGTCGATGATGTAGGCGTAGTCGCGCGGGATGGCCTTGCGCACCTTTGAGCGCGTGTAGCGGCTTGAAAGCGAGCGTGCGACCATGATGAGCTGGTCAAGCATCGTCCTGTACCAGGTGGGCGAGTCCTCGCGCCGGCTGCGGACCAGGTCGATCTTCTCGCGCGGATAGTAGATGAGCGTGCACAGCTCGCCCTTCTCGTCAAAGGAGAGCGTGTCGCCAAAGATCTCGTCGACATGCTCGCGCACGACGCCCGAGCAGTTGTTGAGGATGTGCATAAAGGCTTCGTACTCGCCGTGCACGTCGCTCATAAAATGCTCGGTGCCCTTTGGCAGATTGAGGATGGCCGAGAGATTGATAATCTCGGTAAACGCGGATTGTTCGGTGGGGAACTGTCTCGAAAGCAGGCGCAGATACTTGAAGTCTTGCGGGTTGCGATCGAATGCGACCATGAAACACCTTCCGATGGGGCTGGTAAAACTGATAAACAGCGTCAAACGTTTATCAGTATGCGCCGCTTTTGTTTCGATTTTGCGCCAGCGGCTGAATTGTCGGCTGAACGGTTTGGTAAATCGATTTAGTGAAGGTAGATATGGCGGTTGGGTGGAGACGATAGAGGGTGTTTTCTCAGATATTTATGCGTGGGGTCGGTGGAAACGATGGTGGTAAAGATGTTCGCTATTTTTGGTTCGATTTGGTAAATAGTGGACATATGTACCGTATGTAGGCTCACTGTGCGATAATTTGCGCAGCAATGAGTAAGGAGCCTCATATGAGTGATTTTGTCCTGACCTGTGAATCCGCCGCCGACCGAACTCGGGAGTTCTTTGCGTCGCGCAATATCCCTGTCGTGTGTTTTCATTACGAGATCGATGATGTTGTCTATACGGACGATCTGTATCAGTCGATTTCGCCGGACGAGTTTTTTGCCCAGATTGCCGCGGGCGCCATGCCCAAGACGTCTCAGGTGAGCGTGGGTGAGTACGAGGAGTTTTGGGAGCCGTTTGTTGCCGAGGGTAAAGACGTGCTGCACCTGACGTTGTCGTCGGGTATTTCGGGTACGTATGGATCGGCCTGCGTTGCGGCGCAGATGCTCGCGGATCGCTATCCCCAGGGCGGCAAGGTGCGCGTCATCGATTCGCTGGGGGCGTCTTCGGGCTTTGGCCTATTGCTGGAATATGCCGCCGACGTGCGCGATAGCGGCGCTTCGCTCGACGAGACGGCTGCTTGGATTGAGGAGCATAAACTCAACCTGCACCACTGGTTCTTCTCGACCGATCTGTCGAGCTACCTGCGCGGCGGTCGCATTTCGGCCGCGAGTGCAATCATCGGCACGGCGCTTAAGATTTGCCCACTTATGACGGTCGATTGCGAAGGTGGGCTGTCGCCACGTGAGAAGATTCGCACTAAGAAGCGCGCGATTTCCGAGATGGCTAAGACCATGATGGTACACGTGCAGGACGGTGCGGATTATTCGGGTAAGTGCGTCTTGTCCCATTCGGCGTGCCGTGAGGATGCCGAGGCCGTTGCGGCGCTGATTGAGGAACAAGTTCCGCAGCTCAAAGGCAAGATTGAGATCAACAATATCGGTGCTCTGATCGGTTCGCACACCGGACCTGGTACGGTGGCGCTCTTCTTTATGGGCGACAAGCGCGTGGATTAATTTGCCCCATCACGTCGCCGCATGATTGCTCAAACGAAAACGGCCCGCCTCACGTTTGTGGGGCGGGCCTTGCTGTTGGGGGTTAGTGTTTCTTTCCGCGGAAGAAGAAACCGTGCAGCGAGGGCTTGAGTCCGCGGTTGGCGCGACGCTCCTCGATATGATCGTGGATCGAAGCGACGCGCTCGATGACTTCGTCGGGGATCGGCACGTCGGGATTCATGTTCTCGACCTGGCTGACCTCGGCGGCGGCGACCTGGTCGATAATGGGCACATCGTCGTGCGAGATGACGGGCGTGGCGTCTTCCTTCATCTTGCGGTAGCGCTGCATCATGTCGGTCTGTAGCTGCTGGGCCGAAGGCGGTGTCCAGATGATGGCGTTGGCACCGGCGGCGATGGTCTCGCGGATGCTCTCGGGCGTCTTGCCGCCCGGTGCGATGAGCGGCAGGTTGGGATAGTGCTCGCGCAGTTCACGCAGGACCTGCGGCGTGTTCTTGCCGGCCGCGATGTTGAGGATCTTGGCTCCGGCGCGCACTTTGGCATGCGCATCATCGTCGCAACGTACGACCGTGGCGATGACGGGGATGTCGGCGATGTTGGTGATGTGCTCGACCATCTCGGCAGTGGCGGGGGAGTTGACCACGCAGCCCGCCGCGCCCTGCATCTCGGAGACGGCTGCCATCTGTACGGAGCGCTTACCGGTGGTGGTGCCACCACCAACGCCCACAAAGACCGGGCACTCGGCAACGGTCAGCAGCGCCTGCGTAATGGCGGGCTGCGGCGTGAAGGGGTAGACGGCAAACACGGCGTCGGCATTGGAGTTGCGGATGACCGCGACGTCGGTGGTGTAGATGAGCGACTTGATGCGGCGGCCAAAGAGCGTAAAGCCGCTGGCCTCCTCGATCTCGTCGGGCATGCGGAGGGCCGCCTTGCGCAGACGCCCGTCGATGGGCAGCGGCTCCATGGGGAGTAGTCCGTTGGGAGTTACGGCTACCTGGGGCTCGGTGAACTCGTCTGCGAGCTCGACCTCGGAGAAATCGACCGAGGCGACGATGTCCTCGTGAACCTCGGCGGGTACATCGATGGGAGCTTGGTCGTTTGTCGCGGCAGGCGTGTCGAAGGAGCTGGTGCCGACAAAGGCGTCGACGCGCTCGTTTAGGTCGTTGAGGGTATCCATGGATCCTCGATTCTATGCGATGGTGGTCGGCAGGGTGCCGGCAGCGTTGTGCTTGCTAAATCGTTTGACGAGTTGATTTTTCCCCGCCGCGCCATCCGTTAGACCGAAGGGCCGGCGAACGTGAAGGAGCTGTGGTGGCGGGTATTGAGGTGCTATCTTGAATGTCCCGTTTAAAAGAGAGGTGACGCGGTATGGATTTCACAGCAATGTTGGGCTCGATTGGCCTGTGTGTGGGCGCAATCGTAGCCGCCGCGGTCATCTACTTTGTGGTTACGGCCATTAAGGGCAAAAGAGCCGAGCGCAAGGAACGCGAGGCACTTAAGCAGCACCGTGACCAGCACGACAAGCACGCACGGAGATAGCTTGTTGAGTTGGTCCGTGCGCTAGCTGCGTTTTCGGACCAAGGCGATGTAGAAGCCCTCAAAGTCGCAGCTGGGCGGGATAGTGAGCGTGCCGGGCATGCCGTTGGTGATGGCCGATACCTGACCCGCGGCGATTGCCTCGGTGAGGGCGTTGGACTCGATGCACGGCTCCTCACCAGCTTCCTGGGCGCGGCGTGCTTCGCTTTCGCTCGGCGTGCCGTCGAGGGGGATGAGCTCGCAGTCCATGTGCTTGTCGAGGGCCTCTTGCAGGGCGTCCTCGTTTTCCTGCGGCATAATCGAACAGGTGGAATAGACGAGCGTGCCGCCCGGCTTGAGGGCTCCCATGGCGCGGTCCAGAAGTGCTCGCTGCGAACGGGCGCACTTGCCGAGCAACTGCTCGGTCAGGCCGCGCAGGCTCTTCTCGTTGCCGCTGATGACGGTGCCCGTGCCGGTGCAGGGGGCATCGAGCAGGATACGGTCAAAGCGGAAGAACTCGTCGAGCTCGCGTGCGTCGATGCGCATGACGGGCACGTTTTTGGCGCCTTGGCGGTGGAGGTTGGCTTCGAGCTTTTCGGCGCGGGGAATGCTCATCTCGCAGGCCGTGAGGTGCGCCTGTCCCTGCGTGAGGGCGGCAATCTGCGTCGTCTTGCCACCGGGGGCCGCGCACATATCCAGGATGTCCTCGCCGGCCTGAGCGCCCAGGACCAACGGCGGCATCATGGACGACAGACTCTGCAGATAGATTTTGCCGTCGCGGTAGATGTCGAGATCCCACAGATCGGAAACCTGGGCCTCGGGCAGGATGAAGGCGTCCGGATACCAGGTAACGGTTTGGTGCGCGATGCCGGCCTCGTCGAGTGCGGCGGCAATGTCCTTGGCGGTCGCCTTGAGCGTGTTGGCGCGCAGCGTGACCGGGCGCGTGGCGGCGGCACCGAAGCCCTCGATCATGAGCTGAGCATCGGCGGGTGCATAGGCGCCGGCGACCGTGTCGACCATAAAGCGCGGCAGGTCGGCGGCGGAGTGTTGGGCGGCAAGCTGGTCGGAAAGCTCGGTAGCGGCAAACTGCCTGAGCTTGAGCTCGGCCTTAACCTGCTTTTTTTGCTTACGACGACGCGGCTTGGACATCCGTCTTTCCTTCCCGTCCCAAATTGATTACTTTCCGGGCACGCCGCTACTGGCGTGCTTTAGTACTGGCTCTCGTGCTTGCTGAAGAAGTCGAAGCGCGGGGGCAGCGGCTTCACGCGGTGCTCGCCGGGCTTCTCGCCCAGGCTCTCCACAAACTCGTCCGTGGAGGCAAAGATGTTATCCCAGCTAAAGAAGGCGACCGGATCGACGTCGAAGTACTCGCAGATGAGCTCGCAGCCGGCCGGGACGATGCCGTGCATGAGCACGGTCGCCACGCGCAGCTCGGTAAAGGCGTCGACGAGGGCCTGCGTCATGGCGGCGTTGGCCTCGCTATCCTCGAGCTTGTTGGCGGCCTTGGAGGCGTCGCTCCAGCGCTTGTTGGCGGCACGCAGGTAGTCGTCGCACACGGCGAGCGCGCGGTGCGTCTCGAACTTGTACATGGCCTGCTCAAAGGCAAGGGCGGCCTGCTCGGCAGCCTCGACAACGGCGGCAGAGGCGGCACCGGCGGGGATGCAGCCGTTGCGATAGGGGCTCTCGTCGCCCTCCTTGACGGCGACGCCGTAGAAGCAGCTGCGGGCCAGGCGGTTGAACACGCCGGTCAAAAGGGCGCTCTCCTTAAGGGCCGGGTCGATAACGCGCTTGTCGTCGCAGGCACGCACCTCGTTGCCGTCCTTGTCCTTGCCGGTCACGCGGGTGTCGTATGCCTTGGGGCTAAAGCTCACCGGCTTCTCGGACAGGCCGAGCGACAGCCAATGCGCGCGCATCTGCTCGCAGGTGTAGTGGTTGAGCAGGTCGTCCGCCGGCGGGGGAGGCGTCTGCGAGGACGAGCTGGCCTTTTTGCCCATGTAGAGCAGGTGGTAGCAGGCGCTGACAGTGCTCTGCGTGAGGTTCCAGCCCAGGGCCTCCCACATGGCGGTCTGCGCGATGCAGTAGAAGTAGATGTTGTCCTGACCGATGAACTGGTAGATCTGAGCGTCGTCAGAGCACCACCAGTCGCGCCAGTCGAGCGAGCTGTGCTGGTAGGTGGGCGCGGGCACCTGCGTGGAGTCGGCAGCGGGCTCGCCCATGAGGGCGGCGTCCTGGGCGGCGACGCCCTCGGTCACGCCGGCGGCCTTGGCATCGCGTGCGAGCACGGTACGCGTATAGCTGATGGGCGCCCACAGGCTCTCGGGCCAGCACCAGCAGGTGACGTCGGAGACGCCGTCGACCTCGGGTACCGGAACGCCCCAGTCGATGTTGCCGGTGATGCGGAAGGGCACGAGCGCCTTGCCGCTGCGGAAGCGCACACCACCGTTGGCGAGCACTGCGTGGGCATCGTCGCGCTCCTTCCAGCTGGGGAAGGTGACGGTAAAGCTGCTCTTGTTGCCCTCGGGCTCCAGCACGGTGTGCTCGGGGAGCTGGTCCTCGACGGTATCGAAGGCCTCGCGGAACTTGTTCTGGATGTAGAGCTGAGCCGGCAGCAGCCACTCCTCCATGGTCTTGGAGACCACGGAGCGAACCTGCGGGTTCTGGGCGAGCTTGGCGGTGTAGGTCTTCATAAAGTCGAGGTAGGCCGGCAGGTCAAAGTAGAGATTGTCGACCGGGCGCAGCTCGGGCACCTCGCCGGTGAGCTGGCTCTTGGGCGCGATGAGCTCCTCGGGCTCAAACTGGTGGCCCAGATCGCACTCGTCGGCATAAGCCTTCTCGGACTTGCAGCCCTGGATGGGGCAGCGGCCGATGACCTGGCGGCCGTTGAGGAACGTGCCGGCCTTGGCATCGTAGAACTGCAGCGTGGAGCGCTTGGAGATGGTGCCCTGCTCGTGCAGGCGCTCGATAATCTCGGCAGTCACCTCGTTGTGGATCTGGGCCGCCGGCTCAAGGCCCGAGCCGCCGTAGATATCGCAGCTGATGTTGTAGTTGTTGAGGGTCGCGGCCTGGCGGGAGTGATTGGACTCGACATACTCGCCGACGGACTTGTCGTAGCCCTCGTTCTCCTTGAGCTTGCGGTAGCTCTCCATGATGGGCGAACCGTAGCAGTCGGTACCCGAGGTGAAGATGACGTTTTCGCGGCCCAGGCGGTCGCGCAGGAAGCGGGCGAAGAAGTCGGCCGGGACAAAGACGCCGCCGACGTGGCCAAAGTGCAGACCCTTGTTGCCGTAGGGCTCGCCGGCGGTAACGATGGCGCGGCGCGGCCAGCTGGGACGGTCGTTCATGGAGTATTTGGATGCCATGGGACTCCTTCGAATATAGGTAAGAGCGCGGCCGGGCACGGGGTTCGGCGGCGCGGTGGTCAATTCGTGCATATCGTTCGACATTATCGCACATGCGGGCGGGTGCGTGGCAGGGGCGCTATCCTAAGATGCTATGAATGAGATTTCCAACATACATGCGTTTGAGGACGAGGATTTTCTGCACGCTTGCTTCGTGTGGGGGATGGTCATGCTTGGCGTGTTTGCCGTGTGCCTGGTGCCGGTGTTTATGCTGCTGGGCGGACCCGCGGACTTGGATGTGGCGGACGTGGGCGGCTGGACGGCCGTCTTGGGCTGGATAGTCGGCTTGGCTGCGGTCTCGATGGCGTCGTTTGCCGTACACGAGCTGGTGCATGCGGTGTTCTTTAAGCTGTTTGCGCCTGCCGGTGCGCGCGTGACCTTTGGGGCGAACCTCGAGACATGCATGATCTATGCCTGCGCCGAGGGCGTTGTGTATTCGCGCCGGCGGTACATGGTCATTTGCCTGGCGCCGACGGTTGTTTTGACGGCGGCGTTTGCCTTGGGCTTTGCGTTTTCGGGCTATCCGCTGCTGTGCTACCTGGCGGCCGGCTTGCATTTGTCGGGCTGTGTGGGCGACTGGTATTACGTGCGGACCATTTTGCGCGACCGCTGCATTGTCGCCTGCGAGGACACGTCCTTTGGCGTTCGCTTTTTCGCAAGGTAGTCTTTTTGGGATGATTTTTCTGGGACGGGGATTAAAAAATCATTAGGTACGCAATGATTTT
>NZ_JADNGN010000019.1 GCF_015553355.1 Collinsella aerofaciens | reverse complement strand
TTCCGTTCAGCAACGGAAGAGCCCCTTGCCATGTCTAAGTATTCAGCCCACCCGGTTCTCCAGATCAAAAAGCGAGAGGCAGAGCAACGCTCGTTCAGCAACGTTACCCAAGGACCCGGGCGGGCGTATGGGGCAACATCGATCGCGAGTTCCGCACGCAAAGGAGAGCACTTAATGTGCTCTCCGTCTTGCGCAGGACTGCCCGAGCAGGCGATGTTGCCCCATACGCCCGCCCGGGTCCGCCGGGATTACGACAGCTTGACAATTGGAGCAAAGCCCTTCATCAACTTTTTGGTCTGGCCGGTCTTTTCGAATTGGACCTCGATCATGTCTCCGGCGACCGAGATCACGGTGCCCGTGCCAAAGGTCTTATGACTCACGGTATCGCCCGCGGCAAAGTCCTGCGATGCGCTGGCGCGATCGACCTTGCGCTCCACCGTCGGGGATACCTTGGATGACGACTTTTTGGCTCGCGGCGCGCCCGAGCCAAAGGTCGAGGCAACACGGCCGGCGTCGGGCGAAACCCCACGATGGCGCTCGGTACCATAAGTGCTGCCGCCAAAGAAGTCATCGAAGCTCGAGCCGCTGCGCGATCCAGAGCCGCCGGTCGAGCGCGTATGCGAGCCAAACACCTTGCCGCCATACATATCCGAGCCCATGCCCGAGCCAAAGGTGCCGTGACGGTCGCCGCGCTTCTCCCAGCCCGTGCCCTCAAAACCGGCAGAACCGATACCGCTAAACTCGATGTCCTCAAACGGAATCTCGTTGAGGAAGCGCGAGCGCGGATTGGCAGAGGTCGAGCCGTAGGTGCGACGCGTGGCCGCATAGGTCAGGAACAGGCGCTTGCGAGCACGCGTGATGGCGACGTAGGCCAAGCGGCGCTCCTCCTCGAGCTTGCCCGGATCGTCACTACCGCCAAAGTCGTGCACGTGCGGGAAGATGCCTTCCTCCATGCCGGCCACGAACACCGCCGGGAACTCCAGGCCCTTGGCGGAGTGGATGGTCATCATAGTGATGGCATGCGTCTCGCCGGCCAGGGAATCCAAGTCGGAGCGCAGAGCCAGCCACTCCATGAGTGCAGGCAGCGCCTTGCAGGTGAGCGGGCCGTAGGTGCGCTCGATCTCGTCGGCATGTACGGCACCCGCCGGCAGCTCTGTCGGCGCGGCATAGGCGTTGCCCGCGATGGCGGCAGCCAGGGCATCCTGCGGCGAGAGCGCCGGGGCCGCCAGGCTGTCGAGCGGATTGGAACCCGCGGCATCACGCGCGCCAACGAGCGCCTCAAACGAGGATGCCGGGGCGGACGGCCCCGGCTCGGGCGCGGGCGCACTCACCACGACGGGCTCGGGCTCGGCACCGGCAGGCACGTCGGCAACACCGGCCGCGCGCAACTCTTCTAGGCTCTCGAGCGTACCCTCGATATCCTCGTGCGTCTCCTCAAATTCGGCGGCAACGCCCAGGAATTCCTGGATGTTCTCGGCGCGGCTCTCGGACTCCATGGTGCCCTCGGCGCGGAAAGCCTGCAGCAGGCCCGTCTTATCGACAATCATCTCGACGACGTCCTTGAGCTCGCCGTCCATGCGGCGACCCTCGCGCACCAGCGACACAAAGCTCGACAGGCCATTGCGCACCTTGGCGCTAAACATGCCCGTCTCGGCTGTTGCGATCTCGCAGGCCTGGAAGAACGAGCAACGGTTGTCGCGCGCCAGCCGCTCGATCTTTTGGATCGAGGTGGAGCCGATGCCGCGGCGCGGCGTGTTGATGACGCGCTTGACGCTCATCTCGTCGGCCGGGTTCACAATCATCTTGAGGTAAGCCATGACGTCGCGGATCTCGGCACGGTCGAAGAATCGCGTGCCGCCCACGATCTTGTAGGGCACGCCCGCGCGCAGAAACATATCTTCGAGAATACGCGACTGGGCGTTGGTGCGGTAGAACACGGCGATGTCGTCGTAACTCGTACCCTTGGAGTGCAGCTTTTCGATCTCGCCGGCAATCCAGCGACCCTCGTCGCGCTCATCGCTTGCCTGGAAGGCCTGGATCTTCTCGCCGTCGCCCTCGGCCGTAAACAGGCGCTTGTCCTTGCGCTGCGAGTTGTGACGCACCACGGCGTTGGCGGCGCTCAGGATATGGCCCGTAGAGCGGTAGTTCTGCTCCAGCTTGACGGTCTTGCAGTTTTTAAAGTCCTTCTCAAAGTCCAGGATGTTGGTGATGTCGGCGCCACGCCAGCTGTAAATGGACTGGTCATCGTCGCCCACGACCATGAGGTTTTGGTACTTGGCGGCTAGCAGGTTGGCGATCTCGTACTGGACGTGGTTGGTGTCCTGATACTCGTCGACGCTAATGTAGCGGAAACGCTCTTGGTACTTGTCGAGCACCTCGGGGCGGGTGCGCAGCAGCTCGAGCGTGCGCACGAGCAGGTCGTCGAAGTCCATCGCGTTGGCGGCGCGCAGGCGGCGTTCCAGCTCCAGGTAGACCTGCGCGGCCTTTTTGTCGTTGGGGCTGTCGGCGGATTTGAGCATGTCCTCAGGGCCGATCATGGCGTTTTTGGCCGAACTGATCTTGCTGCGGATCATATTGATGGGGAATTGCTTTTGCTCGATACCGAGCGCCTGCATAATATCGCGCACCATGCGCTTGGAATCGTCGTCATCGTAGATGGTGAACTGACCGGTGTAGCCCAGCAGGTCAGCGTCCTCGCGCAGCATGCGCACGCACATAGCATGGAAGGTGCACACCCACATGCCGCGGGTACCGCTGGGAATGAGTGCCGCCAGACGCTCGCGCATCTCGGCCGCGGCCTTGTTGGTAAACGTGATGGCAAGGATCTGCCAGGGCTTAACGCCCAGGTCGTCGAGCATATGTGCGATGCGGAAGGTCAAGACGCGGGTCTTGCCCGAGCCGGCGCCGGCGAGCACCAGCAGCGGGCCCTCGGTGGTCAGGACCGCCTCGCGCTGGGCGGGATTAAGGCTGTCGATGTCGACGAGCGGCTTGGCGGGTTTGGGTGCCGGCGCGGGAGCGTCGTAGATGTCGAGCGGGACGAGCTCGGGCTCCGGCGCAGCGGGGGCGGTGTATGCATCGAGCGGCACGGGTTCCGGCGTGGGCGGCACGGGTACCGCGGCGTTCTTTTCCCAGGGCAAGGGCTGGGTCATGGGCGACTCCTCATCTGACGGACGGCGCGCCTGCGGGCAGCGCCATAGTTTGAGCCGTACCAGTATACCGAGCCGCGCGGAAACCGACGCAAATCACACCACGACTCCGGCCGCCGCGCAGCGTCAACCAAGTTACAGGCCGAGCATAGGCTCCAGAACAAAGAAGTACGCAAGCACCACGATGCCCAGAATGATGCGGTAGACGCCGAAGCACTTGAAGTCGTGACGGCGGACGAAGCCCATAAGCCACTTGATAGCGATGAGCGAAACCACAAAGGCCACAACGCAGCCCACGCCCAGGATGGTGACCTCGTTGGCGCCAAAGGTACCGCCCTTGATGAAATACTTGACCAGCTTGAGCGCACTCGCGCCAAACATGACAGGAATGGCCAGGAAGAACGTAAACTTGGACGCCACCGAACGCGTGCAGCCCAAAAGCAGGCCGCCGATGATGGTGGAACCGGAGCGCGACGTGCCCGGAATCAGCGAGAGCACCTGGAAGCATCCGATGCCCAGTGCGGTCTTCCAACTCAGGTCCTCGAGCGTGGTGATGGAACCAAAGTCCAGATCCTCGTCATCGCGCTCATCCTCAGCGGTAGCCCCGGCGGGCGCCGCAAAGTGCGCACCGGCGGGACGTCCACCCGACACCACAGCACGCGAACCAAACGAACCGGCAACGGCCATTTCCTCGCGCTTGCTCGCGCGCCAGTTCTCGATCACGATAAACAGCACGCCGTACACAATGAGCGCCAGCGCCACGACGGGAGCATTGTAGAAATGCTCCTCCATCCAGTCGTTGAGCGGCAGACCGATCGCCGCCGCAGGAATGCAGCCGAGCACAATCTTGCCCCACAGCACCCAGGTGTCGCGACGGCCCTCCTTGCCCTTGCTGGGCGAGAACGGATTGAGCTCATGGAAGAACAGGACGCAGACGGCCAAAATGGCGCCAAGCTGAATCACGACCAGGAACATATTCCAGAACGTCTCGCTCACGTTCATCTTGACGAACTCGTCCACCAAGATCATGTGACCGGTCGACGAAACAGGCAGCCATTCGGTGATGCCCTCGACCAGGCCCATGAAGGCAGATTTTAGAAGCTCGATAATATCCAAAGGGACCCCCTCGTTAGACACCCGCCGATATTGTTCTGCGGACGGTGCGGGCGATGTCCCATTATCAACCGTTGGCGGCGCGCCTGCGCCTACCCTTACCAAAAAACTCGCCCGTTCACAGAATTGCGAGCGGTCAAACCCAAATCCTTGGGTATAACTGCAACAAGATAAAGTGTCCGGCGGCCAACGCGCCCGCGCCCGCCCGATGCACGGGCCCCGCGCCCGTGCGATAGACCAAGGAGGAAACCATGAACGAGGGCTACACCAAGGTATTTGTTTCACTCGACGGTACTGAGCAGCAGGATTTTGTGCTCGCACGCGCCATCAAGGTCGCCGCGAACAACGGCGCCAAGCTAATCATCGGCCACGTTATCGATTCCACGGCGCTCGAGAGCGCCGGTTCCTATCCGGTCGATCTGGTCAACGGCCTAGAGGAGGCATTTAAGAACTCCATCGCCAAGCAGCTCGAAGAGGCCAAGGCCAATCCCGATATTCCCGAGGTCGAGGTCATGATTCGCGCCGGCCGCATTCGCGAGACGCTCAAGGACGAGATGCTCGACGTGGTTAAGCCCGACCTGGTGCTCTGCGGCGCCCGCGGCCTGTCCTCGATCAAGTATGCGCTCCTGGGTTCGATTTCGACGTTCCTGCTACGCAACACCGACTGCGACATCTTGGTCGTGAAATAGCAAACGTACGCCTAACGCATCGCGGAGCGCAAGCCCGCGTGCCCAAGTCTTCCAAGAGCGGGGCCACAATTACGGTGGCCCCGCTTTGCTTTAGACTGAGAATTGCTCCAGAACCCTCATTCTCTCAACGGAGTCCGTCTGAATTTTCAGAGCGACCCTACCCAAATCTCCGGTTGCAGAGGCAAGTTCTGCAAGCTGGGCAGACACCCCTTCAGCCACTTCCGCCGCGATGTTCTTAATCATCTTGAGTGGTAGATGCAAATCTTGAGACATGAATTCGAAATCTTCAGGAGTCACCCCATCGATCACCCGGTGATCCCCAATATCAATCCCAAGATTATGGTCGTATCCCATTATCGTCGTGCAGACAATATCGTATGCAGGGGCCAACCTCTTTTCCCGCCAACTCGGACTATAAAGAAACGAATGGTTCTTGAGATGCGAGTCGCAATTCCCCAACGCATAATCGACCATTACCTGACGAGCGAACATTTGAGTATCAGCAATTACGTTAGACGATTGCTCTCTTATCAATCGGCCGCAAAGAACCATATAGCAGCTATCGGGACGTGTCTCGTATTTCATATACGAAGGCCAGCCAACCGCTTGGCAAAAATCCTCCTGATGCAGCCTCAGAGGCACATCGAATCCGCTCATCGACGGCGGCTCATTGCTCCAGATTCTGTCATAACGCTCGGAAAAGAACGCACCAGGAATCGTATCCGAAGCTTCTGAACGGGCAATTTCAAGCCCAGCAGCAGACGCTGCCGTCATGCAAATTAATTCGTTGAACGGCAAATCCGGATGTTTAGTTGAAGCAATCTTGACTATGTGAGTCGAGGGGGCAGAGCCGAGCGGCAGCATCCAATCCCCCGACCCGGCCTTTTTTGCATCTTTACCGCGCGGTAAAAACCAACCGGTTTTAGACTGAGCGCCCGCCAACGACAGCCTCGAATCCTGCATATCATTTGCAATCTCAAACACTTCCGCCTTAGAAAGTGCCTCAAAATCCTCGTCTTGCAGAGGACGATAGCCCGGATCGTAGCTCGATTTCTCATCGCCGAGAAACCTCAAGGCACCAACGCACTCATCGCCCAAACGCTCGAGCATCGATAAATAGTCTGACTGGGGGATTTGAAAACGCATCGACAGCTCATGCCGAACCGGGCCCTCGGGAAGCATGCCCGAAAAGAAGGCCGAAAACTCATTGCTGGTATATGGGTCATGTCGCAAGGGAAGAGAAGCTGAGAGTGCGGCAGCATCGTCGCGTTCAAGATATCCCTCATCATATGCAAACGTCTCGTTTACGGGGTCGGCCCTCTCAAATTCTCCGACCAGCTCAAACGTTCCCCGATACTCACGATAAACCTTTAATGCCATGAACCGTCGCCCCTCTCCCTCAGGATCAAATCGACCCCCAAGCTGTTAGCGATTTGAAGGGTTTGGCGAAGATTGGCACCCGCCTTTCCACGCTCAAGCTCGCTCACAAAGCGCAAACTGCACTGGTTGAAATCAGCCACATCGCGTTGGGTATAACCGAGCTTCTTCCGGCGCTCACGCAAATATGCACCGAGTTCAGCTGGGTCAAAAATCGTTCGCTCATTCCAGTCTTGCATGCTAATCCCCTATGATTATCCCAAACGGGATAATCATAGCACATCATGATGGAATTATCCCGTTTGGGATATATGTCTTAACGTGAATGACGCTCCGGGACGTTACACCGCGACGACTACTCAAAGTATTGGAACTTGTTCGTTGAAAAAGCGAATGTTACGACGAAGCCTTCGCCCGGCTCCGATGCCGCGGTGACGTCGATGCCCATCTTGGAGCACAGGCGCGCCACCAGGTAGAGGCCGATGCCCGTTGCGCGCTTGGTGGTGCGGCCGTTGTCGCCGGTAAAGCCCTTCTCGAACACGCGCGGCAGGTCTGCCGCGCTCACGCCGTAGCCGTTGTCCGCAACGGTAAGCTCGATGCGCTCGCTTGCCAGGCCCTCGTCCAGCAACGCGCCCGAAAACACGATCTTCGCGCCGTCCTCGCGCGCGTATTTAATGCTGTTCTGGATGAGCTGCCCCAGAATAAACTCGAGCCACTTCTCGTCGGTGAAGACCTCAAAGTCAAGGTTCCCGCACACCGGCGCCACGTGCGCCGCGATAAGCTCGCGCGCGTTGGCTTTAATCGCGCCCGTCACCAAGGTCTTGAGATCCCAGCGGCGAATCAGGTAGTCGCGCTCCACGACTTCCGAGCGCGCATAGTACAGAGCTTGGTCGATATAGCGCTCCACGCGGGCAAGCTCGCGTGCCAGATCGTCCACGCGCGACAGGTCGTCTTCGCTACCGTCCAGGTTTTCCAAAATCAGATGGGCCGCCGCCAGGGGCAGCTTGGCCTCATGGACCCAGCTCTCGATATAGTCGCGATAGTCATCGGTCTGACGGCGGCCTTCGGCAACCTCGTCGCAAGCGGCTTTGCCCACCCGGCGCAAGACCTCGTACTCGAGCTCGCCCTCGGCATAGGTCGGGCATTGCACCATCTCCTGCACCCATGCGGGACTCTCGAGCTCCTCGGCCGCACGCTCCAGCTGGCGCAGAAAACGACGACGGCGCGCGTATTCGATCACGATGCCGAGCATACCAAAGATATAGGACACGCCGACCGCCACGACCACGATAGAAACGGGTGCGCCGGCGACCGGCAGCACAAAGCAGCTCAGCAGCACGCCGCACGTCCACACGGCGACGGGAAGCAGCGCGTCTTTAAAGAACTTGGCAAACGACATAGCCGGCCCCTAGACCGAATAGCCCTGGCCGCGGTGCGTGGTCAAATACCCCTTGATGCCGATTTTTTCGAGCGTGGTGCGCAGGCGGTTGATGTTAACGGTGAGCGTATTGTCGTCCACGAAGGCGTCGGAGTCCCACAGGTCCTGCATGATGGCCGAACGCGAAACGATCTTGCCCGCGCGGCTCAGGAGCAGCGAGAGAATGCGCAGCTCATTTTTGGTGAGCTCGGTGCTGTCGCCGGTCGCCGTGTTGGTGACCATAGAGCAGGCGAGGTCGAGCTCCAGCCCCTTGTGGACGAGCGTGCTGCGCTCGCCTGACGCCGCGGTGCGACGCAGCAGTGCGTTGATGCGCGCCACGAGCACGCGCGCGCTATAGGGCTTGGGAACAAAGTCGTCCGCGCCGAGCGTCATGGCCATGACCTCGTCGATCTCGGTCGTGCGCGAGGTGAGGACGATGATGGGGACCTCGGATTCGCGGCGAACCTCGTGGCAGATATGCTGGCCGTCCTTGACGGGAAGCGTGAGGTCGAGCAGCACCAGATCGGGCGCGGCGGCGAGAATATCGCGCGAGACATGCTCGAACGATTCGCAGGCCTCGATTTCAAACCCGGCGCGGGCAAGGATGTCGACAAGCTCACGACGAATGGGCTCGTCGTCCTCAACGATATAGATTAGCGCCATGGATTCCGCTCCCCTCTTGGTTGTCTTGCCACCATTATGGCTGCGAAACTGCAGGTGCGCGCCACGCACGTCGCCAAGGTGACAGAACTGTTCGCGAGCGGGGGCGTTTTGTCCGCCTCGCACTCGCAGCGGTGGCGGGAACCAAAATGATTCTTTAATCCCCGTCCCAGAATAATCATTTAGCGGCGGGCACGGAGCTTTTCGTAGCCATCGGCGAAGAAGGCGACCGTGGCGGCGTCGGCCTCGGCGGCGTCCGTCTCGGTTGCGGGGACCACGCCGTGCTCGTCGCTCACCAGGAACAGCGCGCCCTTAAGCTGCGCGGGAATATCTACGCGCGTGACCGGGATGCCCTTGGTCTGGGCCAGCTGCTCGATGAGCGTCGCCGTGCCGCACAGGCACTCGTCCGCCGGCGCCACAAAGGCGAGCTCGCCGTTGTTGACGGCGGCGAGCAGCTCGGGCGCCACGCCGGTCTCGTCGGCTTCGGAGCGGGCCTCGGCGGAGCGGGCACGCAGCGCCTTGGCCGACGTATCGGCGAGCGGCTCGTACTCCCCCACTGTCATGGCGGCGTTGCCGTTGATGTCGATCACCAGCATGAGCACACCGTCGTGTGCGGTGTAATCGCCCTCGGCTAGTGACCACTCAACGTGCTGCTTGGCCCAGCTGAGCATGTTATGGGTAAGCGGCTCGCCCTGCACCAGACGCTCGGACAGTGCACGGATGTGGCGGTTGAGCATGGGCACCTTTTTATTGGACATGCGCCAACGGCAGACAAGCGCGGGCTTGTCGAGCGTGAACTTCTCGACCGCCTCCTGATTGGCGCAAAAGTCCTCGTACGCACGCTGATCCTCGGCATTGCCAAACAGCTCGGCATCATCAATCTGGGGCATGGTCATACCTTTCGTGTTAGTCATTCCGTCCTCTTATACCAAAAAGACGGCCCTCCAAACGGAGCAGCCGTCTTTTGCAGAGATTATTTTGACGATATGGTCAGGCGACCGAACAGTTTAATGGGATAGAGAAACATCCCATTAAGGGTTTTCCAAGTGCCCGAGATTGCCCGAAAGAGGAGCGCCGCGTACTAAATGTACGCAAGCAACGGTTTGAGGGGCAAGGTCGGGTGCTTGGGAAAGCCTCTAGTGCCTAAAATGCCTGGCACCTGTGAAGACCATCGCAATGCCATGCTCGTTGCAGGCCTGGATGCTCTCGTCGTCACGCTTGGAGCCACCGGGCTGGATGATGCAGGTCACGCCGTGCGCGGCAAGCACGTCAACGTTGTCGCGGAACGGGAAGAACGCGTCGCTTGCGCAGGCAAAGCCGCCCTTCTCCACGCCCTCGCGCTCGCAGAAGTCCTCAGCACGCTCGCAGGCCAGCAACGCGGAATCCACGCGGTTGGGCTGACCCGGGCCCATGCCAATGCCGGCCTTACCCTTGGAGACCAGGATGGCGTTGGACTTAACGCCCTTGCAGACCTTCCAGGCAAACTCGAGCTCGGCCATCTCGGCGTCGGTGGGCTTGCGGTCGGTGGGGAACGTAAAGGTCGCGGGGTCCTCGGTCACGTGGTCGACTTCCTGCACCAGCATGCCGCCGTCGATGGAGCGCAGCTCCACTTGGGCACCGTGGTCCACGCCGCCGGTAGCCAGCACGCGCAGGTTGGGGCGCTTGGCCATGCGCTCGAGCGCCTCATCGGTGTAGCTCGGGGCGATGATGACCTCGACGAACTGCTTGTTCTGGTCGGCGAAGTGCTCAACCAGCTCAAAGGGAACCTCGCGGTTGCAGGCGATGATGCCGCCGAAGGCGCTCTTGGGATCGCAGGCGAAAGCGCGGTCGTAGGCGGCCGTGATGTCCTCGGCAACGGCGGAACCGCAGGGGTTCTGATGCTTGAGGATCACGCAGGCCGGCTCGTCGAACTCGCGGACCAGGTTCCAAGCGGCGTCGGCATCCAGATAGTTGTTGTAGCTGAGCGGCTTGCCCTGGATCTGCTCGGAGCCCACGAGCGGGAACTGCGAGCTCGCGGTGTTCTCGCAGCCCTCGGCAAAACGATAGACCGTGGCCTTCTGCTGTGGGTTCTCGCCATAGCGCAGGTCGTCGACCTTTTCCAGCGAAATCTCGAGCTTGGCAGAGGTGTCCGCCACGTCGCTTGCCTGGGCGGCAAGCCAACGGGAGATAGCCGTATCGTAGGCGGCGGTAGTCTGGTAGACCTTCACCTGCAGGCGACGACGGGTGGCAAGCGTGGTGCAGCCGCCGGTCTCGCGCATCTCGGCAAGGACAGCGTCGTAGTCGGCCGGGTCAGAGATGACGGTAACGCTCGCAGCGTTCTTAGCGGCGGAGCGCAGCATGGAGGGACCGCCAATGTCGATGTGCTCGATGGCGTCCGCAAAGGTGACCTCGGGGTTGGCGACGGTCTTCTCGAACTCGTACAGGTTGACGACGACCAAGTCGATCAGCTTAATGCCGTGCTGAGCGGCCTCCTGCATGTGCTGCTCGGAATCGCGGCGGGCCAGCAGCGCGCCGTGAACCTTGGGGTGCAGGGTCTTAACGCGGCCGTCCATCATCTCGGGATAGCCCGTGAACTCCTCGATGGGGGTTACGGGAACGCCCGCGTCCTCGATGGCACGAGCCGTGCCGCCCGTAGAGATGATCTCGACGCCAAAGTCATCGACCAGCGTCCGTGCGAAATCGACGACACCCGTTTTATCGGTAACCGAGATCAACGCGCGTGCGATCTTCACATCAGATCCCATGCAGTCCTCCTGTCTGGTACGCCGCCGTGCTCTGTGAGTCGGTGATACGTCGATCTGCAGCGCTCGCGCAGCGGCATTGAAAATACTGATTCAATGTAGCGCATCGAGCGCATCGATGCACCCCGCAACGGGCGCATGTGCAGAAAAAGTTTGCGCGCGGAGGGGATGGGCACGGTGAGTTCATGGAACACAGGGGCACCATAATTTGATGCCAATGGCGTGGTAGAACTGTGCTCGATATGCATCCGCAAAAGAAAGAGGCGCCATGGTCTCGCGGGTTCTCTACCGACCGTTTGATACCGAAGACTTCGACGCCATCGCGCTGATTCTGCAGCAGCTTTGGCATAACAATTCGGATAACGATGAGTACAACCGCCTTGAGGCCGCGTGCGACCTCGCCTATTGCCTTTCGTCGTCGACGTTTTCACAGGTTGCCGTAATCGACGGTCAGGCGCGTGGCATTTCGCTCGCGCGTGCGGGACAGAGCTCCGGCGCCACTATCAACGAGCATTGGATGGATACCGAACGCGCGCTGCTATCGCAGATGCGTGAGCTAGAGCCCGATGCGTGCGCCGAGTATCTCTCGTTTGTGCGCGCAACCATCCGAACCAACAACCGCCTGCTCGAGAGCAGCCCGTTGCCGCACGACAACGAGGTCACGCTGCTTGCCGTGGATCGCGATGTCCATGGCCTGGGCGTTGGCACGGTTCTGCTCGATGCCGCGGTCTCGCACCTGTCCTCGCTTGGAGCGACGAGGGCGCACCTGTACACCGACTCCAACTGCTCGTGGAAGTTCTACGAGCTGCACGGCTTTAAGCGCACGGCCACGCACCGCGCCAACCGCGAAGAGCGCCGTCACGACATGCCGCGCGAAAGCTTCCTCTACGAACTCGACCTAACAGCCTAAACCCGGCAGCCATACCTAGTCATTTAGGAACGTCCCCAGTGACTAGTCGTTTGGGACAGTCTTCGTAGGTAGCGCATAAAAATGGGATGGATCCGTCGGCAATCGCCGGAGAAGATCCATCCAAAAAAATCAGAACTCGCTAGAACGTTCCGCCGCCGCCTCCGCCGACGCCGCCGCCTCCGCCGCCAGAGAAGCCGCCGCCTCCGCCGCCGCCCGAGCTGTCGGAGCTCGACGCCAGCTCACGGATGCTCTCGTGATACACGTCATCGAACGAATCGAGCGGAGACTCGATACCGTAATGATGGTAGTACCACCAGTAGCAGGGATAATTGTCATAGAAGCCGTCGGCCTCGCGCACCTCGGGCGGCACGGCCTCGGCAAGCTGACGCAGCACTTCCTTGGAAACACCCAGCGCCACGCCCATCACCAGCAGCTTGTTCCACAGCACCAGATCGCCGGGGACGGCTTCCTTTAGACGAGTGAAGTCCTCGAGCCAATGCTTAAGTGCCTTGCAGCGAGCCGCCACCTCGGCGCCCTCCGGCGTAAAGCGGCGGAACGTAAGGCCCACGCCGATACCCACCAGCACAATCGGCACCGAGATAACCGCGGCGATAATGTTCGCCTGCGCGCCGTCGGTAAAGAAAATGGATCCAATAGGAATAAAGGCAATTAGAATGCCCAGGACCAGGCCAAACACCATTGCGACAATGCCGTCCGAGGCAACGTACTCGCTATCGGCCAGCTTGCCCTTAACGGTGTTCTGATAGTCCTCGAGCTTGTCGCCCACGGGTGTAGCATGCTGCTTGACGTAGTGCTGCAGCTCGTCGAACGTGCGCGAGCGATCGCCGTTCTCGTCAGGCTTAGCACCGGCAAAGAAGACCTTGAGCACCATGTGGTCAATGCCCTTGGCCGACTTCCAGCCCGCATCGCTCACCGTCACGCGATACGTCTGCTCTTCTTTTTCACGCCCCAGCAGACCCTTCTTGGCCTTGGTCACGGTCGCCTGCTCCAGCTTGATCACACGGTCGTCAGTGAGCTTCATGAGCGTGGCGATATATGCCTGATCGGGCACCTCGTTCCAGCTCATGAGGGCCGAAAGCACGGCGGGATGGTCGGCCGAAGGCACATCGCGGAAATATTCGTCCTGGAAAAACGGCTTGGGCTTGCGCTTGCGCAGCTTGAGCATAACGATTATGCCGGTAAAGGCCACCGCCGCAACAACACTTAGCACGGCAAGTGCATTGGCAATCATGCGAGCGTGAGCGCGGCGGGCGTTAGCTTCGTCGGCCCATTCCTTCTCTTCGCTCAGGATCGTTGACATGCGCTCTTCGCCCGAAGCGGCAAGTTGCGGCACCCAGTCGCTAGGGAAGGCGATGCGTGCCTCGGCGAATTCGCCCTGATGCACGCAGGGAATGGTATAGGTGACCATGGGTTCGTCCGCATCGAGCGATACATCGCCCGTCAGCGGGCCGTGGCCCCATGCGCGGAAGTTATCGCCCTTGACGGCCGCCGTCCCGGCAGCGGCATTTGCGAAGCGCACTTCCATCTCGACGTCATCGGAATCCGCAGACCAGCCGTCACCCACGAACTTCCAGTAGAGCTCGGCGGTATCGGCCCAGTTCATGACCGCACCGGTCATGGAATAACTCACGTAGTAGATTGCACTGTCGCCGCTCTCGTGGGGGCTGAACACCTTAATCCTTACGCCGTCACCGGTCTGCTCGACCGTGTAGACGCCAGAATCGCCCTTGTTCGCGCTATCGACTTTGTTAAACGCGGTGTCCTCTTCCTCGACACTCAGCACATCGACGCCCGCCGTGCCGCCCTGCTGGTTGGTACCCGTATTGATCTCCCAAAACACGCCGTTGATGTCGTCATCGAAATCAAACTGGCGACCCTCGACAACGCTCAGCGAGCCATCGGCCTCGACCGTGGCACCGATATAGGTTTGGGTCATGGAGTAGCCGTCGGCGTGCGCGGCGGCAGGCAGCAGCAACAACGCAAGCGCAACGAGCGCGCAGACGGAAGCGAATCGCGCAAACAGGCGGCGCTGCCGGCTGACTTTGGCGGCGAGGGTGTTCATAGGCACATCCTTTGTCTGTAAAAGCAACAGCGCCATTGTCCCACGTTTGCGGGTACGCATGACGAACATCTAGGCGACCGGAGCGCCAAACGGGATGAAAGTCACGCCCGCGGCCGGCAGCTAGTCATTGGGTAGTCATTGGGGACGTTCTTAAATGACTAGTCGTTAGGGACACTCTTTGGCATGGCATGCGCCAACGATAGATACCACTTCACAGCTCCGTCACAGGTGTAGCGGCTTTGTGTGGGCGCGGCATACGCTGATTGAGCCGCCAGCCGAGGGGCATAAAGCAGTTGAGCGAAACGGTTTGCCCCTTTGCCGTCCGCTCGAGGATCATGTCCCCCTTTTCCGCGGAAACCCCGGCAGTTGCGAAGAGCTGCCGGGGTTTCTGTCGTCTAAGGTGCCAAGTTGATGGACAGGAATCAAAGCGCCGAGTCTGCGAGCCGCCATACGCAATGCGGGGCCTCGACAACTTGCGGACCACAGTGACGCCTCCCCATCGCGCCCCGCGCTATACTCGTCCGCATGGATATCAAAACACGCAACATAGCAGCGCCCGCCGCGGACGCGCCAGCGATGCCGCCCGCCTCTGCCCCCGCGCCCGTCGTGGGCCGCTTTGCCCCGTCGCCCTCGGGCCGCATGCACTTGGGCAACGTGTTCAGTTGCCTGTGCGCGTGGCTTTCGGCCCGCAGCCAGGGCGGCCGCATCGTACTGCGCATCGAGGACCTGGACGATCGCTGCAAGCGTCCGGAACTTGCCGCTCAACTGATTGACGACCTGGCCTGGCTGGGGCTTGAGTGGGACGAAGGCCCCTACTACCAACACGATCGCCTGGACTTGTACGAGGACGCCCTGCACCAGCTGCAAGACGCCGGCCTCACCTACCCCTGCTTTTGCACGCGCGCCGAGCTCCACGCCGCGAGCGCACCGCACGCCAGCGACGGCACGCCCATCTATCGCGGCGCCTGCCGAGGCCTTTCTGCCGAGGAGGTTGCCCGCCGCAGCATCCTGCGCGCTCCGGCCACGCGCCTGCGCGTGCCCGCCGTCGACGACCTCGCGGACGACGTGATCGAATTTGTGGATCGCACGTATGGTGCCCAATGCGAGGCGCTCGCCACCGAATGCGGCGACTTTTTGGTGCGCCGCAGCGACGGCGTGTTTGCCTATCAGCTAGCCGTGGTGGTCGATGACGCCGCCATGGGCGTCACCGAGGTCGTGCGCGGATGCGACCTGCTGGGCTCCACGCCGCGCCAAATCTACCTGCAGCATCTGCTGGGACTTCCCACGCCGCACTACGCGCACATTCCGCTGCTCATGTCGCCGGACGGCCGCCGCCTTTCCAAGCGCGACCGCGATCTGGACCTGGGCGAACTCCGCACCCGCTTTGGCACACCCAAGGCACTGCTGGGCTGGCTCGCCGGGCAAACAGGCATCGCGCCGGACACCACGCCGCGTACCGCCGAGCAGTTGGTGGAGCACTTTAGCTGGGATGTCATCCGCAAGCACCGGGAAAACATCACCGTAACGGCCGAGTAGCCAAATACGCCCCGCCTCTACGCAACATCCCAGGGCTGGAGTTCGTCGCCCAGGCGAACGATGTGGTCGTAGAGCACGGTGTGGCGCTCGGCCGGGTTGGCATCCCGATGGAAATGCCCGTAGTACCAACGCTTGTAATCCAAGCGGTCTTCCAGCTCATCGAAAAATGCCGTAAGCTGATCAACGGCGGGGTAATTCCAGCCGGGCGCCGGATAGAGCGTGGGCGAAAGCATGCGCGTGGAGCAGGTGTGGGTGATCACGTAGTCGACCTTCCAGCCCACGCTGTCGAGCTTTGCCCGCGCCTCCTCGAAGTTGCGCTCGTCCGGCAGCTCCTGTGGCCACCAGCTGGAATACGGTATGCGGTATTCCTTATCCACGCTCGTGGCGCCGCCCATGGTAAGGATCGTTGAGCCATCGAGTTCAAAAACCTCGCCGCGTGTTAGGCGCCGAATGGGCGAGGTGTCCGACAGGCGCTGCGTCAGCCCACCGTGCCACAGCTCCATGGGACGCTCCGCCCAGTGATCGAAACGTTCGTGGTTGCCGTCGACGAACAGCACGGTATAAGGGCGCGACTCCAGCCAGGCGATATCGGCGCACTCCTCGGCAGAAAAATCCCACGGAAAGCCAAAGTCGCCCGCGATGATGAGATAGTCGTCGCCCGTCAGGCTATCCCCAAGATCCCAGTCGCGCAGCTTTTGCATGTCGAGGCCGCTGTGAATATCGCCCGTCACATAGACCGTCATCGGATCACCACTTCCCTGCAAGTCGCTAGCCCACATCCTGCACGATTACTAAGCTAACCGTTCCAGCCCTTCCATCCCTTAGGGCTTACCCCTCGTTCTTCCATCCAAACGGGTCAAGCACCCAAAAAACCAGATCGAGCACGCCGCCGGTCATCATGGCGCCGGCAAGGGCCATGCAAACGTGCAGGGAACTGGTACTTCGGAGCACGTCGAATGGCCCCAGAACAGCCAGCAGCGCGACCGCTGCGCCGGCTACGCACAGCGCGAGGCACGGTCCCGCGTCCTTGGCGCACTTCTTTGCGAGATGCTTGGTGTTGTCACTCATCAATATCGAACTCCTTAGAGGGTCGTTGTTTGGGTACATGCCGCCGCGGCAGAGCAGGACGGCAGGGTAAGTGTCACATGTCGTGCGGACATCCATGGGGAAACCGCCTGCTCGACCAACCCTTGACGCCGTTTTGCACCGGCACCCCATCCCCCGCTATCGAGGTCTAATACTTTTCCCGAGAAGTGAACGGCTGTTTTTGGACCCCTGAAACAGCCGCATTTTTCGACGGCAAAATCGTGGGATTTCAGCATTGAAACCGCAGGAAGCGGCACCTTTAAAGTGTCAATGCTTCGGGGGTCCGTTTTAGCTCGTTCACTTCTCGGGAAAGTATTAGACCTCGCTGCTAGCTATCCAAAAAGACACCTCTCCCTTCCCCACCGCCACCCAAAAACTCATCCAACGTTAATCTTGGCTCAAGAATCGCTTAATCTATAACCTGCACTATAGAGTTCGACCAAGGGCGAGGCGGCGCCGCGCAACGCAGGCCGCCGAACGCAACGCTCGCGCCCGGGCAGATTGCCCGGCGTCGCGCCCATCGAACGAAAGGACAGGTCATGGACGACCTCGAAAAAGTTGAAACCATCCGCACCAAGTGCAACGTGAGCTACACCGATGCCAAGGCCGCGCTCGACGCCGCCGACGGCAACGTTTTGGACGCCATCATTTGGCTCGAGTCGCAGGGCAAGACGCAGACCACGTCGGCGCACGCCGCCACCGAGTCCGCGCCAGTCGATGAGCCTTCAGCCGAGATGGTCGCCGCGCAGGCCGCCTACGAGAAGTCGAGCGAAAAGACCGACTTCTCCAAGAAGGTGGACAGCGTATGGGAGTACCTCAAAAAGCTCTTCCGCCTGAGCCTGGACACCAAGTTTATCGCCACGCGCCGCGATGCGATCATCCTCAACATCCCCATCCTGATCCCCATCATCGCCCTGTTTGCCTGGGGCGCTACGATTTGGCTGATGCTGATTGGCCTGTTCTTTGGCATGCGCTACCGCATCGACAGCGACGGCGACGTGCCCGGCAGCATCAACAACCTTATGGATCACGCCGCCGACGCCGCGGACGACATCAAGCAAAATCTCAACGACGACAAGTAATCGCAGACGGGGGGCACGTATGGCACGGATCCTGATCGTAGAGGACGAGGAGAAAATCGCCCGCTTTGTGACGCTCGAGCTGGAGCACGAGGGCTACCGGGTGGAACATGCCGCCGACGGCCGCACCGCCGTGGACCTGGCACTGGAGCGCGACTACGATTTGATTCTGCTCGATGTACTGCTGCCGCAGCTCAACGGCATGGAGGTCCTGCGGCGCGTACGCAAGCACAAGGATGTGCCGGTGATCATGGTCACCGCGCGCGATGCCGTGATGGACAAGGTGGCCGGGCTCGATGCCGGCGCCGACGATTACCTGACCAAGCCGTTTGCGATTGAAGAGCTGTTCGCACGGATCCGCGTGGCGCTGAAGCGCTCGGAAGCCGTGCGGGCGGCTTCGGGCGTTGGCGGCATCGGGACGGGCGCGGCAGGCGGCACGGGTGTCGGCGCCACTGCGATGCCCCCGGTCAGCGACTCGACCCAGGTTTCCGCCTCGCTCTCCCCCGCCACGCTCGCCGTGGGCTCGGTTGCGCTCGACCCCGACCGCCGCGAAGTCACGGTCGGCGGCTCGCCCATTGCGCTCACGGCCCGCGAGTTCGATGTCCTCGCCCTGCTTATGGCGCATGCCGAGACCGTGCTCACGCGCGAACGCATCGCGCACGAAGCGCTGGGCTACGAATACATGGGCGACACCAACAACGTCGACGTGCACATCGCGCATCTACGCGCCAAGATCGAGGACGCCGGCGGCGCCCGCATCATCCAGACCGTGCGCGGGGTGGGCTATGTCTGCCGCGCGTAACGCCGAGGCCAAGCGCGTCACCTCCATCGCCCGCGCCATCAACTGGAGCTATATGTGGCGCCGCCTGATGAGCTACGTTTGGCTCGACCTGCTGCTAGTAGTGATTGTGGCGGCGATCCTCGTCTATGGATACAACCAGACGCTGCCCAACGGCGCGTTTACCGCAGGATGGATCCCCAGCGCCACCGTTCGCGGCATGACGCTGACGCCCGCGCGCGGCTGGGACCTGACAACGCTCACCTATACCGTCGAGCTCGCGCGTACCACCAAGACTTTCCCCCTCGCGCAGGACCTCGTCACGCTATGGCCTCTCTACCTTGTCGTTGTGGGTTGGCAGGTCATCAGCGTGCTCAACATGCTCGGCGGTGCCCGCCGTGTGCGCCGTACCATGGCACCGCTCAACGACTTGGCACTGCGCGTGGACGAACTCGGCCGCATGCAACTCGCCGGCGGCAAAATGGAGACACTGGAGCAGGCCATCGAGCGCGCAAGCGTCGACTCGCCGAGCGTCACCACCGGCGACGCCGACCTGGCAAGCATCGAGGTCGCGCTCAACCGCCTGCTGCGCCAGATGCAAGAGGCAAAGCTGCAGCAGATGCGCTTTGTCAACGATGCAAGCCACGAGCTACGCACGCCCATCGCGGTGATTCAGGGCTACGTGAACATGCTCGACCGCTGGGGTAAGGACGACCCGGACGTGCTGGCGGAATCCATCGCGTCCCTTAAAGCCGAAAGCGAGCACATGCAAGAGCTTGTGGAGCAGCTGCTGTTTTTGGCGCGCGGCGATGCCGGGCGCACGGTCCTGCGGCGCGCGCATACCAACTTGGCTGCACTGGTCAGCGAGGTATGCGAAGAATCGCAGATGATCGATGCCGCGCACACGTATCGGCTGGCCTTTGACGCTGCGCTTGTCAGCGACCCGCGCTGCGCCGCGCCCGTCGACGTGGTGCTCGTGAAGCAGGCTCTTCGCGTGATCGTGCAAAACGCCGCCAAGTATTCGGACGCGGGCACGCCCATCTCGTTTGGCGTAGCGCCAGATGCGGGCGCGGGCACGATCGACATAAGCGTTGAGGACGAAGGCATCGGCATGAACCAGGAATCCGCAGCTCACGCGTTCGAGCGGTTCTACCGTGCCGACAACGCGCGCGATGCCGGCGCGCAGGGTTCGGGCCTGGGGCTCGCTATCGCCAAGTGGATCGTCGACAGCCACGGCGGCGTCATCGGCGTGACCTCGGTCGAGGGCGTCGGCAGCCGCTTTACGATTCGCCTGCCGCGGTAGGAAGCCCCTCGACATAAATAAAGGGATAGGGCCACGCGGCCCTATCCCTTTTTGCCAGCTATGGCAGCTTGTGCGCTACTCGCGGCACAGGTGCACGGCGAAACCGGCGAACTCGCGCTTAAAGTACACGAGCTTGGTACCACCGTCGGGCAGCAGTGCGCGCGACTCTTCGTTGACCTCGAGCCCGCGCTCGGCAAACCACTTCTCAGCTGCATCGATGTCGTTAACGGCAAAGCCGATGTGGCCTTTGGTGCCACGACCGTTCTGCTTCATGATCTCGACCAGCGAATCGTTGAAGTACGAAACCGGGGTCTCGATGACGGGCAGGCCCATCATCGTCGAGAACAGCTCCGCGATCTCCAGGGCGTCTGCCGGGTCGGTGGCGTTAATGCCCACATGGGCAACGCGCATGCCAAAGAGCTCGACCGGATTGGCGTTCTGCTCATTCATACAGTCAGCGCCTACTGAGCCATGACGTCGAGAACGGCCTTCTCGGCAGCGACGCGGTTCATGCCAGTCATGAAGGGCACGCCGCTCACGTACGGGCAGGTGAGGCCCTCGGGGGCAACGGTGGTGGCGATCAGCAGGTCGGCGCCCTCGTCGCAGTAATCCTTGGCCTCGGAGATGGCGCACTGCACGATCTCGTACTTGTCGGCATAACCGTTGGCGTCGAGCAGAGTAGCGACCTTCTGGGCAACGAGCGTGGAAGTAGCAGCGCCAGCACCGCAAGCCAAAACGATCTTCTTCATAGGTAATGTCTCCCTTCATGGTTTACTTTAGGTAAGTGTACCGCAGCGAGCGATGGCACTCGGCCTCGATGAGCTTTTATGCCAGTTTGCTTGCGCGCTGCGTATAATACATCTAGTACGTGTTGTCATACCGCTCGCTTTATGAGCGACTAAGGACCCTAATATGCCCGATTCCCGCACCCTCTGGACCGCCGTCGTTATCATCTGCATCGCCGTGTCGGTGTTCTTTAGCGTCAAAAAACGCACCACGTTTAAGCGCCTGCAGCAGCTTATGGCTGCCAAGCAGTGGGACGAGTTCGATCGTTTGCTCAACGGCAAACTCACCAGCATGCTGTACCCGCGCTACAACCGCGACTACCTGCGTCTGAACTCCTATCTGCTGCGCGAGGACCACGAGCGCGCCAGCGAGATGTTCGACCTACTGCTGGGACTCAACCTCCCCAAGATGCAGCGCGTCGACTTGGTGATTAAGGCCTTTAACTACTATGTTGGCCAGGAGGACCGCAAAAAGTCCAAAGAGCTGTTGCACGAGATCAAGGGCTTTGAGGGCGGTCAGGCCGAGGCAGTTGCGCACGAGTGTCAGCTGATGTACGACACGATGATCCTCAAGCGCCACAACGACATTCCCGAGCTGGAGCGCATGCTCGAGGATGTCGGCGACGACCCGGTCAAGCGCTGCCGCTTGGAGTACCTGCTAGCCCTGCAGTACCAGAACAAGGGCGACGAAGCCAAGTTCCAGGAGTTCCTGGAGAAGTCGGGCCAACACTCGATGGCCGTCAACGCGTAACGGACGGCTTGTGCTAGACTTCTAGTCTCACGGGGGCGTGGCGGAATTGGCATACGCAGGAGACTTAAAATCTCTCGCCGCAAGGATTGTGGGTTCGAGTCCCACCGCCCCTACCATATGGAGCTTTCGAGCCCGTGTCCCCAAGGGATGCGGGCTCGTTTCTTTTACACGCCGGTGGGGCTCTAAGTTGCGGTGGAATAGTTCCTGTTTTGGCAGTTTACCAGCCCATTTAGGAACTATTCCACCGCAACTTAGGTTGGTATTTACACATTTTCCGATGGAAAAACGTGGCTGTCTCGCACATTTTCCGATGGAAAAACGTGGTTGTCTCGCACATTTTCCGATGGAAACGACCAAATGGCCTTATACTAGCCGAGAGGGTTGGGAGGCAATATGCAGCGACAGCTTATGAGTGAACTTATCGCTTGGAAATCAAGGGCGAATCGCAAACCTCTCTTGCTTAGGGGAGCCCGCCAGACAGGAAAGACTTGGCTTCTTAACGAATTCGCAAGCCAGCAGTATCGAAACGTCATTCGTTTTGACTTTATGCTCGAGCCGAGCACACGCTCGCTGTTCGATGGGGACCTCGACCCCAAGCGCATCATCTCCCAGATAGAACTCCTACGTGGCCAAACCGTAACGCCGGCAGACACGCTCATCATCTTCGACGAGATCCAAGAGGCGCCACGCGGGATCACCTCACTCAAGTACTTCAACGAACTTGCACCCGAATACCACATCGTGGCAGCCGGTTCCTATATGGGCCTCGCGCTCCGACGCGAAAACGAGTCATTTCCCGTCGGCAAAATCGACCAGCTCACCATGCGTCCCATGGGGTTTGCCGAGTTCGTTCGTGCCGTCGACGGCAACCCGCTCGCCGATGCCATCCTTGCCGCAGACATGAACCTTCTGGCAAACGTTACCGAAAAGCTCGAGCGCTTGCTCAAGGAATACCTTGTTGTCGGCGGTATGCCCGAAGTTGTCTCCGCTTTCGCCGAGACACGCGACTTCATCGAAGCCCGAAGGCTTCAGCAGCAAATCATCGAGGCTTACGAATCCGATTTTGGCAAACATGCACCCGCCCGCATCGTCGAGCGCATGAGGTTGGTTTGGAAATCCCTTCCCGGCCAGCTTGCAAAGGAGAACAAGAAGTTTGTCTATGGCGCCCTTCGCCCCGGAGCGCGCGCACGCGATTTCGAGGAAAGCCTCCAGTGGCTCACGGACTACGGAATCGTTCATAAGGTGCCACGTGTTTCCGCTCTAAAGGCGCCGCTCTCGAGCTACGAAGACCTCTCGGGCTTCAAACTGTTCTGCATCGACACCGGCATCCTCGGAGCGCTCTCCGGTCTCTCTCCGGCCATCGTTCTTAACGGATCCGCTGTTTTTACCGAGTTCAAAGGTTCGCTGACCGAACAATACGTCGCGCAGGAGCTTTTGCTCCAGGACAAAACTCCCGCGTATTGGTCCTCTACCTCTGGCAATGCCGAAACCGACTTTGCCATCGACCATGCGGGAACCGTGCTTCCGCTTGAGGTCAAGGCGGCAGAGAACCTTAAAGCGAAGAGTCTGAAAATAGCCTGCGAAAAATTCAAGCTCGAGCGTTGCGTGAGGAGCTCCCTGGCGGCATATAGAGACGAGGGCATGCTCGTCAATATTCCGCTTTGGGAGATTGGGCAAATCGACAAGCTGGCATAGGCGCTGTAGGGACGCCCCGCAAGGACTGTCCCCAGGTGCCGGCTGTTGAGTTGCGGTGGAATAGGGACTGTTTGGTGCCCGAAAGGGCGATTTTAGTCCGTATTTCACCGCAACTTATTATTTAGAGGGCGCTGAGGCTGGGGGTCCAGCCGATGGTGGGGGTCGCGCCGTCGAGGGTCTCGTTGATGGTGGCGGCCATACCGGCGAGCAGGCTGTTCTCGCTTACGGTGAGCGTCTTGTAGCCGCCGGCACGCATGAGTTCGCGGATCACCACGGCGCCTGCCAGGATCACGCCCGCGCGCTTGGGTTGCACGCCTGGCAACGCGGCAATGCTCTCCACGTCCAGCGTGAACATGCGCTCGATAGCGGCAGAAATCTGTTCCATCGAAAGCTCGCGCAGGTGCACAAAGCTCGAGTCGTACGGCTCCAGCTCGTGGACCAGCGCCACGAGTGTGGTGACGGTACCGCCCACCGCGACCAAGCGCTCGGCGCGCTCAAAATCGCTCGGCAGGCTCTCAAAGTAAGCCTCGAACTGCTCGCCCGCCCAGTCGGCAGCGGCAGCAAGCTCGCCGTCCGAAGGCGGCAACGCCGAGAAGAAACGCTCCGTCACACGACGGCAACCAATGTCCAGCGAACGCGTTCCCTCCAGCGCGAAGACCCCGCGCTCCGGCGCGTATACGCCCGTCGCGAGCTCCGTGGAGCCGCCGCCCGAATCGGCAACAATGATGCGCTCGCCGGCAAAGTCGTGCGCCACGCCAAAAAACGTCAGGCGCGCCTCGACCTCTCCTGGAATCACCTGCGGTTCGAGACCCAGCTCGCGCAGGCCGTCCAGCAGCAGCACGGCGTTGGACGCATCGCGCGCGGCACTCGTGCACGTGGTACAGATGCACACGGCCCCAAAGGCACGCGCCTCGTCCACAAACATGCGGCATGCGGCGAGCACGCGCTCGACCGCCGCCTCGCAAAAGCGGCCCGTCGCGTCAACGCCCTCGCCCAGATCGGTAATCTCGGTATGCTTGGACGATTCCACGATCGCCCCGGCCTCGACCTGCGCCAGCACCAGTTGCGACGACACCGTTCCCAGGTCGATCGCCGCCACCTTATATCGTTTGCAATCTGCCATTGCGGGCTCCCCTCCGGGCGCTACTCGCCTACTCGCCGCTGGACGCGACCGTCTGACCCTCGACGCCGTTAAATCCAAACAGCATGTCGAGCGCCTGGATGTACCACGGCGCGTCCTTGCCGACTTCTTCGATTTCCTTGGCAACTTCGCTGGCCTTCTTGGCGTTCGACGACTTCTGGCTCGACGAGGCATCCGAATCGCCGTCCAGGCCCTGCACTTCAATCCTCTTCTCGCCGGGCATCACCAAGCCCAGGTCCTCGGATGCCGCATCCTTGATACCCTCCTCCGAGAGCAGCTTGTCGACGCTTTTTTGCAGCCCATCATTGTATTGCTGGCGAATCTCGACCTGCTTGGTCAAGATATCGCTCGAACGCTTTGCCACGTACAGGTCGCGCACGGGGAAATACAGGCTCACGAGCACCAGGGCAACGACGATGCCGATGAATAGCCCTCGCTGAGGACCGTGGGTAAAGTCGTAGATCGCCTTGACCACCGCGTTGTCGTTGGCGTAGTGCATAAAGTCCGAGCCCGAAAAACGGTTCGAGGGCCTGCTCGACCTATCGTGCGTTTGAGCCGACGAGCGCTGAGCATGCGACGAACGTGCCGGGCGCACTGGTCCATCTGTCGAAGTATTCACTTGAGCATTGGGGCGCGAGGTACTTGTCGGGCGCTGCATGGAGCGGTCGGCGCCGGCGTAGGCGGACCCACCGAGCTGCACCGTGCGCGCACGGCGAGGCGACGGCTCACGCGAACCGGCGGAATAGTACCTGTTGTCGTAAATCTGATCCATGTGCGCCTTGTGCGGTTGAGGTTTGTTTGCGCTAAGTATTCTAGTTATAGCACGAGCGCCCGCACCGCCTTCGCCAGCCTTTGCTCGACATAAAAAAGGCGCTGAGTCATATGGCCCAGCGCCCAATGGTGCTCAACAGCGCCCGGCTGAAGCAAGGCAAATCCGAGTCTTCCCCGCCCCCGCGACCTCCGCGTGCCTAGCGAATGTTGTAGAACGCTGCTTTGCCGGCGTAGCGCGCACTGCCCTCGAGCTCGTCCTCGATGCGGATGAGCTGGTTGTACTTGGCGATGCGATCGCTGCGGCACGGGGCGCCCGACTTGATCTGGCCGGCGTTGACGCCCACGACCAGGTCGGCGATCGTGGAGTCCTCGGTCTCGCCGGAGCGGTGACTCACGATGCAGGCGTAGCCGGCCTCCTTGGCGGTCTCGATGGCCTCGAGCGACTCGGTGAGCGTACCGATCTGGTTGACCTTGACCAGGATCGCGTTGGCGGCACCAAGCTCGACGCCCTTCTTGAGGCGCTCGGTGTTGGTGACGAACAGGTCGTCGCCTACGAGCTGCACCTTATTGCCAATGCGGCGGGTAAGCTCGACCCAGCCGTCCCAGTCCTCCTCGGCCATGCCGTCCTCGATGGAGATGATGGGATAAGTGTCGACGAGCTTCTCCCAGTAATCGACCATCTGGGCGCTCGTGTACTCAACGCCCTCGCCCTTGAGCTCGTACATACCGGTCTCAGCGTTGTAGAACTCGGTGGACGCCGGATCCATGGCGTACATAAAGTCGACGCCGGGCTTAAAGCCAGCCTTCTCGACGGCCTTGGTGATGTACTCGAACGGCTCGGCATTGGTCTTAAGGTTGGGGGCAAAGCCGCCCTCGTCGCCCACGCCGCCGCCCAGGCCGGCCTCGTGCAGCACGCCCTTGAGGGTGTGGTAGACCTCGGCGCACCAACGCAGGCCCTCTGCAAAGCTCGGGGCGCCCACCGGCATGATCATGAACTCCTGGAAGTCGACGTTATTGTCGGCATGCACGCCGCCGTTGAGGATGTTCATCATGGGCGTGGGCAGCAGATGGGCGTTGACGCCGCCCAGGTACTGGTACAGTGACAGGCCCGCCGACTCGGCAGCGGCGCGGGCGACGGCCAGCGACACGCCCAGGATGGCGTTGGCACCGAGCTTGGTCTTGTTGGGGGTACCGTCCGCGGCAATCAGCGCGGCATCGACGGCGCGCTGGTCGAAGGCGTCGAGGCCCACGACGGCGTTAGCGCACTCGTTGTTGACGTGCTCGACGGCCTGCAAAACACCCTTGCCCAGGTAGCGGCCCTTGTCGCCATCGCGCAGCTCGCAGGCCTCAAAGGCTCCGGTCGAAGCACCCGAAGGCACCATTGCGCGGCCAAAGCTGCCGTCCTCGAGCACGACCTCGACCTCGACGGTGGGATTGCCGCGGCTGTCGAGCACCTCGCGACCGTAGACGTCCAAAATATCGCTCATGTTGTCTCCCTCTCACTTGGAAACGTAGTGGATGCAAGCGACCGGCTGACCGTGCACCATCGGTGCGCCTCCGTAAGTTAGCCATGTCGCACTTTTTGCATTATGCCCTAAGTTAGCCGAGGGATACACTTGATTTTCGAAAAATTTAGCGGGAACGATGGGGCGCGTCAGCCCGTCGTTCCCGCAGTCTTACTCCTCCGCCTTTGCGGCATCCCACAGGTCGTTGAGGCCGTGGGTCGAGAGCTCGGTCAGATCCACGTGGGCATCGGCCGCCATCTGCTCCATCGCGGCCCAGCGGCGGCGGAACTTTGCTGTGCTGGCACGCAGGGCGCTCTCGGCGTCGATACCCTCCTTGCGCGCGACGTTGACCAGGGCAAAGAGCAGATCGCCAAACTCCATTTCGCGCTCGGGCGAGCCAGGAGCCTCGGCCTCAAACTCGGCACGCTCCTCGGCGACCTCGTCCCACACATCCTGGACCGTCTCCCACTCAAAGCCCACGGCAGCCGCCTTGCGCGACACCTTCTGAGCCTGCATCAGCGCCGGTAGATGCGTGGGCACGCCGTCGAGCAGGCCCTCGGGCGCAGCCTCGCCTGCCGCCACGGCCTTGTCCTTGGCAGCCCTCTCGGCAAGCTTGACCTCGTCCCAAATCTTGAGTACCTCGTCGGAGCTGTCGGCATCCACATCGCCAAACACGTGCGGATGACGGCGAATGAGCTTGGCGTCGATATCGCGCGCCACGTCGGCCAGCGTAAACTCGCCGGCGTCGGCAGCAATCTGCGCATGCAGCACGACCTGCATGAGCACGTCGCCCAGCTCCTCGCGTAGGTGAACCGCGTCGTCCGCCTCGATGCAGTCGAGCGCTTCGTAGGCCTCCTCGATCATGTTCTTGCCAATGCTGCGGTGCGTCTGCTCACGGTCCCACGGGCAGCCATCGGGCTGACGCAGACGCCAGACGGTCTGCACCAGATGCTGCAGCTCGGCCGACGCGTCGACCAGCGTGGACAGATCGCGCGAGCCCTCGGCATTTTGCTGAGCCATGTGCTGCGCCATGGCTACTCCTCCTCCATGACCACGTGGCGGAACGCGCCGCCCTCGTAGATGCCGTAGCTGTGCGAGCCGTCCTTGGGGATGCTCACGCTACCGGGGTTGAAGAGCCACAGGCCCGGGTGCGCGGCGCTTTCCTCGTTGACCTTGATGTGCGTATGGCCGTAGACGAGCGCGGAGCCCCCGGGCAACGCGGGCGCGTGGTCGACGCTGTTGTGCATGCCGGCGCCAAAGACATGGCCGTGCGTCAGGAACAGCTCGCGGCCGGTCTCGTCGAACAGCGTGGCGTAGTCGGCCATGACGGGGAAGTCGAGCACCATCTGGTCGACCTCGGCGTCGCAGTTGCCGCGCACCGCGATGATGCGGTCGGCCAGGGCGTTGAGCAGCGGAATCACGCGCTTGGGAGCGTAGTCGCGCGGCAGGTCGTTACGCGGGCCGTGGTAGAGCAGGTCGCCCAGCAGCACAATGCGATCGGGCTGCTCGGACTCGATGGCGGCGCAGAGGCGCTCGGCCCAGTATGCCGAGCCGTGGATGTCGGAGGCGATGAGGTATTTCATGGGGAGATCCTTTCGAATGGGGTTGATATGGCTAGGCGCAGGATGTCGCCACCAGCCGCGTTATTCAAATCGCAGTGCCGCGCTCTGGGCCGCCCGCATCACGCGCTGGAGCGGCACATTATGCTCGCGAGCGAGACGGGCGCAGTCCTCGTACTCGGGCGCTGCACGCTCGCTGCCGTCGGGCAGGGTGGCCACTTTAACGGACACCTCGCCCCATGGCGTCGTTACGCGCTCAAAGCGGCGTGGCAGGCAAACGCGCTCCATGACCTGGCAACGAATGCCGTTGGTCGTGGTTTCCAAAAAGATAATCGTCTGCAGGCGCTCGATATCCTCGTAGGTGCAGATTACCTGCAGCTGCCAGCCGGGGCGGCCTTTCTTGCAATAGAGGGGCAGCCAGTGCACCTCGCGGGCGCCTGCCCCGCGCAGACGGTCGGCGGCGTAGGCGAGCACCTCGGGCGACGCATCGTCGATGTCGCATTCCAGCTTGACGATGGTTTCGGGTGCATCGGTCTCGCGGGACAGCGGGGATGTACTATCGCATGGCATACGGTCCGGCTCCTTTCCGCACGGGCTCGTTTTGTTCATCCAAACGCTAGCACATCGCAGGCTGCGCGAGTGTGACGGCGCGTGATGAGCGCGATTTTCCTTGTCGACAAGAAACCGACACTCCACCGCCCCGGCCAAACATGTACATCAGCCTCCAAACATGTCATTATTTGTCGGTTTTGGAGGCTGACGTACACGTTTTGAGAGCAAGCGAGGCCGCACCACGCGCCGCGCAACCTTTCCAATCGATTTCGATCCCCGGCGTGCCCGGCGTGTTGAGAGCTGCGCCATTACAATGAAGCGGATTCGCTTGACGCAAAGGAGCCGCTATGCCCATGTGCCCGCTGGTCGATTGCCATACCCACACCTCGTTTTCGGACGGCCATGCCTCATTTGAGGACAACGTCCGCGCCGCTGTCGCCGCCGGCTGCCGCGCCATGGTCTCGACCGACCATCTCACCCTACCTGCCAGCATGGATGCCAACTGCGAGGTGCAGGTCGTCGAGGGCGACCTGCCGGCACATCGTCTGGCTTTTGAGGACGCTCGCAATCTTGCCGCTCAGATTGCGCCAGAACTCACCTTTATCTACGGTTTCGAATGCGATTGGTACGAGGGCTGCGAGCCTTTGGTTGAGCGCTGGTCCCAGGGCGCCGTCGTGCGCCTGGGCAGTGTGCACTGGATTGGCAACCCAGGCGATATCATGGCCGGTGCCGCGGGTACGGCGGGAACGGAGGACGTCGCTCGTCCCGATACGCCCGATTCGCGCTGCGGCTGGATCGACGATGACACCAACCTGCACGTTTGGGAAAACCTGGGGGTACGCGGCGTGTGGGAGCGCTATGTCGATGACTGGTGCCGCGCCTGCGAGAGCCCGCTCAACTTTGATGTGATGGCTCACCCCGACCTGGTCATGCGCTTTTCGAAGGAAGGCTTTGCGCCCGATTTTGACCCCGCACCGTTTTGGCAGCAGATGGCAGAGTGCGCGCACGATACGGGCCGCCGCGTTGAGGTCTCGACGGCCGCACCGCGCAAGGGCTTGGGCGACTACTACCCCGCAACCGGTCTTTTGCGCTGCTTTGCCCATGCCGAAGTGCCGATCACCTTTGGCTCGGACGCGCACCGCGCCTGCGATATCTGCTGGAACATCCGCGAGGCCCAGGCGCACGCCTACGACTGCGGTTATCGAACCTTCGACATCCCCCACGCCACCGGCGAATGGGAATCCACGCCCCTCGCCTAGCCATCCCTTCATAAGTTGCGGTGAAATAGGGATTGTTTTGCTTGATGAAGCGCTTAAACAGTCCCTATTTCACCGCAACTTCCATGACCCCGTTACACCAACAAAGACTGTCCCAAACGACTAGTGGCGGCGGGCGTTGAGTTCGCCGGCCAGCTCGTCGAGGGTGATGCCGTAGCGCTCGAGCGTCACGAGCAGGTGGTAGACCAGGTCGCCGGCCTCGTAGCGGATGTGATCGTGATCGTTATCCTTGCAGGCCATGATCACCTCGCTCGCCTCCTCGGCAAGCTTCTTGAGCAGCTCGTCCTCGACGTCGGTCAACAGACGAGCGGTGTAGCTCTCCTGCGGCGATGCGTCGCGACGGCCGTGAATCACCTCGGCGAGCCCCGTCAGCGTCTCACCGATATTTCCATCCTGAACGTTTGCGGTGCGCACACCCATAGTTCAATCCTTTCTGGTTGGCCGAGCGTCTAATCGAGCGCCCGCCCTACGCGAGTTTCTTAAAGAAGCAGGTACGGTTGCCGGTATGGCAGGCCGGACCCGGCGAGTCAACCTTGACCAGCAGCGTATCGCTATCGCAGTCGGCCCAAAGCTCCTTGACCTCCTGCATATTGCCGCTCGTCGCGCCCTTGTTCCAGAGCTCCTGGCGACTGCGGCTCCAAAACCACGTGGTACCGGTCTTGAGCGTCAGCCCCACCGACTCCTCGTTCATCCAAGCAACCATAAGCACCTCGCCGGTGTCATACTGCTGAACCACACAAGGAATCAGCCCCTTGGCGTCGTATGTAAGCTTTGAAGGATCGGTTATCTCTTCCATTTCTCTTCCCAAATTCAAACTTCGCAGGTCGGTGAGGGTTGTCCAGGTGCCCGAGATTCCGAGCGACAAGCCCGACGACGCGTACTTAAGTACGCGAGGAGGGTTGGAGCCGGAAGGTCGGGTGCCTGGGCAAGCCGCAGCATTAGAAGTCCAGCCTCACAGGAATACCTTGAGAGGCCATATACTCTTTGACTTCGCGAATGCTGAACGTCCCAAAGTGAAAGACGCTCGCCGCCAGCACGGCATCGGCCTCGCCCTCAATCACGCCCTCGGCAAAATGCTCGAGCGCGCCCACACCGCCGCTCGCAATCACCGGAATCGGCACCGCGCGCGCCACGGCGCGGGTGAGCGCCAGGTCAAATCCGGCCTTGGTGCCGTCGCGGTCCATACTGGTGAGCAGGATCTCGCCGGCGCCGCGACGAGCCGCCTCCTCGGCCCACGCCACCGCGTCGATGCCCGTGGCGTTGCGGCCGCCCGCCGTGAAGACCTCCCACTTGTCGGCACCAGATGCGCCGGGCAAACCGACGCGCTTGGCATCGATCGCCACGACCACGGCCTGGCTACCAAACGCCGCGGCAGCCTGGCTAATCAGCGACGGGTCGCGCACGGCGGCAGAGTTGAGCGACACCTTGTCGGCACCGGCTGCAACCATGGTGCGCATGCCCGCCAGGTCGCGAAAACCGCCGCCCACGGTATAGGGAATGGCTAGCTCCTCGGCCGCATGCGCCGCCATCTCGATGGTCGTCGCACGGTTGTCGCTCGTGGCGGTAATGTCCAAGAAGACGACCTCGTCCGCACCCTCGCGGTCGTAGGCGCGCGCCAGCTCCACCGGATCGCCCGCATCGCGCAAGCTCACAAAGTTGACGCCCTTGACCACACGGCCGTCCTTGACGTCCAGGCAGGGAATCACACGTTTGGTAAGCATGGGCTACTCCTCCCCTCGGGCGGCGGTCAGCGCCTGTACCAGCGTAAAGTTGCCCTCGTAGAGCGCGCGACCGGTAATGGCACCTTCAATCGCGCCCTCACGCACTGCGGCCAGCGCGCGGATGTCGTCGAGCGTCGAGATGCCACCCGATGCCACGACGGGAAAGCCCGCGACCTCGGCCACATGGCGATACGCCGCCACATCGATGCCCGCCTGCATGCCATCGCGCGCAATGTCGGTATACACCAGATGCTTAAAACCCAGCTCGGAAAGCTGCGCCACGGCGTCGTCGAGCGCCACGCCCGCGCCGTCACGCCAGCCGTTCACCTTGACCTGGCCGTCGCGTGCGGCAATATCTGCCACCAACAGCTCGCCAAAGCCTTGGGCCGCCACCTCGGCAAAACCCGGCTCGGTCACGAGCACCGTGCCTAGTGCGATGCGGCGCGCACCGTAGCCGGCCAACTCGTCGATGCGCGCGAGCGAGCGGACGCCGCCGCCCACGTCCACGGACAGACCGTTGACGCCGCAGATGGCCTTAATCGCCGCCGAGTTGGCAGCGCATGTGTCCTCGTCCTCGCCAAAGGCAGCGGACAGGTCGACGACGTGCACCCAGCTTGCGCCCTGCTCGGCAAACGAGCGAGCAACGGCCACGGGGTCGTCGGAATATACCTTGCAGCGACTCCGGTCGCCGCGCTCCAGGCGCACGACCTTGCCGCCGATCAGATCGATTGCGGGAAACAGGATCATCGGCCGGCCTCCTCGACGATGTTGACGAAGTTCTTAAGGATGCGCTGACCCAGCGCGGAGGATTTCTCGGGATGGAACTGGCAACCCCACACGTTGCCATGGCGCACGATGCACGGGAAGCTCCGCGTATAGTGCGTGCGCGCCAGCACATCGGCGGCATCGGAATCGTCGGCCACCGCGTAGCTGTGGGTGAAGTACATGTTGGCACCCTCGGCAAAACCAGTAAGCAGCGGATCGGCCGCACCGGCGGGCGTCATGTGCACCTGGTCCCAGCCCACGTGCGGCACCTTCAGGCGGCTCGACTCCAGGCGCGTGCACGAACCGCGCATAATACCCAGGCCATCGACCCAGAGGGCACCGGCCCGCTCGGAGGCGTTGCCGTCGGCGACCGCGCTCTCGCTCGCAGGAACGCCCTCGTTGCCGCGCTCAAAAAACAACTGAAGGCCCAGGCAGATGCCGAGCAACGGAGTTCCGGCGGCAACGGCGTCGAGCACCGCGTCCGCCTCGCCGCCCTCGCGCATAAAGGCGACCGCGTCGTAAAACGCGCCCACGCCCGGGATGACCAGGCCGTCGGCGTTGCGGATCTGCTCCGGATCGTCCGACGTGCAGGCGGCGGCACCGGCGCGCGCAAGCCCGCGCGCAACGCTCGACAAGTTGCCCTTGTGGTAGTCGACCACCACGATCTTCGGTTCGCCCACGCGACCCCTCCCTTATCTCATCATCCAAAACCACCACAAAGGAGACAGGCACCTCTGTGGTGGTTTGTGCGATCCGTCAGCTACAGCGAGCCCTTGGTGCTGGGGATGCCCTGTACGCGGGGGTCCAGCTCGCAGGCGTGGCGCATCGTGCGGCCCACGGCCTTAAAGGCGGCCTCGATAATGTGATGCGAGTTGCCACCCGCCAGCTCGCGCACGTGCAGTGTGAGCTTGGCATCGCGCGCAAAGGCGTAGAAGAACTCAACGGCTAGCTCGGTATCGAAGCTGCCCACGCGCTCGGTCGGCACGGGCAGCTCGCAGTATGCCTGCCCGCGGCCCGAGATATCCACGGCGGCCATCACGAGCGTCTCGTCCATGGCGATCGCCGCGTCGGCAAAGCGCGTAATGCCCGCCTTGTCTCCCAGCGCCTGGCAAAACGCCTCGCCCAGCACAATACCCGTGTCCTCGACGGTGTGGTGCGCATCGACCTCCACGTCGCCCACCGCGTGCACCGTCAGATCGAACAGACCATGACGGCCAAAAGCGTTGAGCATGTGGTCGAAAAACGGCACGCCGGTCGAGATATCGCACACGCCGCTTCCGTCCAGGTCGAGCTTTACGACAATGTCGGTCTCACCCGTCTTGCGGGTCACCTCGGCATAGCGGTCCATCTACATCTCCTCCTTCACCAGCGCGGCAAACGCAGCCAGCACCTCGTCGTTTTCCTGCGGGATACCCACGGTAATGCGTAGGCAGTCCGCGAGCCCCGGCGCGTAGCTAAAGTCGCGCACCAAAATCGAATACTCGTCGCGCAGACGCTCGCGCACGTGCGTGGCATGCGGCGTGCGCACGAGCACAAAGTTCGCCGCGCTCGGCCACGCCTCCACGGGCAGACCCTCGGCAGCCATTGCGTGCAGGGCACACAGTTCGCGCTCCCGCTCGGATGCAACCTGTGCCACCACGGGTGCGTACGCATCGCGAGCACGTACGCAGGCAAGCGCGGCGGCCTGGCTCAGCACGTTAACCGAGTAGATCTGGCGAATCGCCGCAAACGCATCGATGACCTCGGGCGCCGCGATCACATAGCCCAGACGCGTGCCGGCGGCGCCAAACGCCTTGGACAGCGTATGCAGAATCACCAGGTTGGGATGCTCGGCGATAAGCCCCTGCGCCGTGGTAGCCGCGCCAAACGAATCGTCCGCAAACTCAACGTAGGCCTCGTCGACCATGACCATGCCGGGGCACGCATCGCACAGGGCCGCGACAAAGTCGAGCGGTGCCACGTCGCCCGTGGGGTTGTTGGGCGAAGTCACGATGGCCAGGCTGCACTCCGGCGCCGCGGCAAGCACGGCTGCCTGGTCGAGCTCAAAGCTCGCCGGGTCGCGCCACACGTCGCGCACCTCGGTCTGGCACAGCGATGCAAAGAACGCATACTCGCTAAAGCACGGCGGGCAGTTGAGTAGGGTCCGCCCCGCGCCGCCAAACGCCAGCAGGTAGTTATAGAGCAGCTCATCGCCGCCGTTTCCCACGCAAATATTCTCACGCGCCACGCCATGCCAGGCAGCAAGCTCATCGCGCAGCTCGTTGGACATGGGGTCGGGGTAGCGGTTGAGCGGCGTGGCAGCCAAAGCCGCGTCGATTGCCTCGCGCACGCCGGCCGGCACGGGATAGGTGTTCTCGTTGGCCGAAAGGTTGATGCGCGTGGGCGTAAAGTTAGGATCGTAGGGCTCAATGCCGGCCAAGTAGGGCTGGACGAGTTCCTTCATGCGCGGCGTGAGTTCGGCCATGTTAGGCCTCCCCGCCGGTCGCGCCAGCGCCATCCGAGCCTGCAGCCGCCAGGTCCACACCCTCGGCGACCGTCGCCACAGCGTCGCCCGGCCAGGCGACCTTGGTCAGGTCGGCCGCAGCCAGCGACTCGGCACTCACGGCATCCTCGCCCTGCTCCAGCACGCGACGACGCAGGGCGGCAGAGAGCGCGTGCGCCCACAGGCCCTCGGCCTCGGCCAGGCGCTGCGTAGCGGGAGCGTCGGAGAGCAGACCCTCGGGCGTATAGCAAATGACGCTCGAGCGCTTAACGAACTCTTCGACCGAAAGCGGGTTGGAGAACATGGCCGTGCCGCCGGTCGGCAGCGTGTGATTGGGACCAGCAACGTAATCGCCGAGCGGCTCGGAGCTCCAAGCGCCCACAAAGATGGCGCCGGCGTTGCGAATGCCGCCGAGCAGGCCCATCGCGTCCTTGCAGTGCAGCTCCAGGTGCTCGGGCGCCACGGTGTTCACCGCCTCGACGGCGGCAGCCATGTCGGCTGCCACCACGATGGTGCCCTCATTGTCGAGCGAAGCGCGCGTGATCTCGGCGCGTGGCGACTGCGCTACCAGGATGTCGATACCCGTCTCAACCTCACGCGCAAACCGCTCGTCGCAGGTCACCAGATAGCAGGCTGCCAGTGGATCGTGCTCGGCCTGAGCCATCAGGTCTGCCGCGACCACCATGGGCTTGGCCGTAGCATCGGCCAGCACGCAGACCTCGGAGGGACCGGCGACCATATCGATACCCACGTCGCCGGAGACAATCTGTTTGGCAGCGGCAACAAAAGCGTTGCCCGGGCCGGTGATTTTGTCGACGCGCGGAATGGTCTCGGTACCGTATGCCAGCGCAGCCACGGCCTGGGCGCCTCCCACCATATAGATCTCGTCCACGCCGCCGAGCTTTGCCGCGGCAAGCGTATACGGGCTGATCAGGCCATCCTTTTGCGGCGGAGTCACCATAACCACGCGCTTGACGCCGGCGACCTTGGCGGGAATGGCATTCATGAGCACCGTGGAGGGATACTGCGCACGACCGCCCGGCACGTAGATGCCGGCCGCCGCGAGCGGGGTCACCTTAACACCGAGCATCGTGCCGTTCGGGCGCGTGGTAAACCAGCTCTGCTCGACCTCGCGCTGGTGGAACTCGCGAATCTGGCGTGCAGCCTTTTCGAGCGCCGCGACAAAAGCGGGATCGAGGCCCTCGAGCGCGGCATCGATCTGCTCTTGCGGCAGACGGAAGCTCTGCAGCTCAACACCGTCAAAACGCTGGCAGTAATCGCGTACCGCGGCATCACCGTTGGCGCGCACGTTGGCCACGATATCACGGGCGGCGTCGACGATGTTTTGCGGCAGCACGCCCTTACGGTTGAGCTGGTTGGTAACGAGGCGCTCACCGGGAGCAAGCTTGATAGTCTTCATATCGGTATCCCCTATCGGTCGAGGTTGCATTCGAAAAACGAGAGACCGGGCGGCGGCGCCAGTCGGCCCGCCGCCCGGACGTTGGGGCGCCCGTGCGTGCTCGCGCTATTGTGCCGAGCCCGCAACGGGCTCAAAATGCTTGTCCTTAACAGCCGCAGCCAGGCGATCGGCCAGATTGCGTACGCGCGGATCCAGGCGTGCGGCGCCCGGATTGACAAAGAAGCGGGCCGTGCAGTCCATAATGCGACCAGTAATAACGAGGTCGTTATCGCGCAGCGTGGCGCCCGTGGCGGTAATATCCACGATGCGATCGGTCATGCCGACGATGGGACCCAGCTCAATGTTACCGTGCAGCGAGACGATATCGGCGTTCACACCGCGCTCGGCATACCAGGCGCTCGCGATGCGCGGATACTTGGTGGCCACGCGAAGCGACCCGCGACGGGCATAGTTGCGCTCGGCCTGGCCGGCGCGCCACGCGGGCTCCGCCTCAATGAAAGTGCACAGGCCGTAGCCCAGATCGACCAGCTGCAGCAGGTTGAGGTCTGCCTCGATAAGCGAGTCCCAACCGCAGATGCCGCAGTCGGCACCGCCACAGCCCACAAAGGCGGGCGCATCGCTGGGACGCACGATGACAAACTCGATATCGCCGACCGTACCCTCGCCGGCACGCGTGTCGCGGCCGCGCACGATCAGGTGACGGCCGGGATCGCGCAGCTCCGAGACATCCAAGCCCGCGGCCTCGAGCACGTCGAGCGTGTCGACCTTGAGCGAGCCCTTGGGCACGGCAATGCGCAGCGGACCCTCGGCGCCACGGCCCGCGGCGCGATCGCCATCGGAAGCAGCGTCCTCGGCCGAGGTGTGCGCAGCCTCCAGACGTTCGAGCGAAAAGGCGAAACCCGCCGCCGGTACCTCGATGCCGTCGCCAAATGCGCCGGTAAAGATGGAGTCGTAGCGTCCACCCGAACCGACCGGATCGGGTAGGCCACCGGCATAGGCCTTAAAGACCAGACCCGTGTAGTAATCGAAAGAGTTCATGATAGAGAAGTCGAACGACAGCACCTGGGCGTCCTCGGGTGCCAGGCCCTCGACCAGGGCACGCAGCTCGCGCGTCAGCGGCGCGACGATACCGGCGGCCTCCAGCAGCGCGTCCACGCGGTCGAGTACCTCGGCACCGCCGTGCAGACGCGGCAACTCGCCAATGGCGGCCTTGACGGCATCGGACTCGGCGCATTCCGCCACGCGGGCATCGAGGCCCACAAAGTCGTTGGCGTGCACGCAGCGCAGGGCCTCGGCAGCCAGCTCGCGATCCTCGCACGCCGCAAGCAGCTCCTTAAACGGACGCACGCTACCTGCGATAATGCGCGCATCGGGCAGCGCCAGCTTGCGCACCGCCTCGGCCACGAGCGAGACAATTTCGACATCGCCCACGGTGTCGCCCACACCGATAAGCTCAAAGCCCAACTGCGTAAACTGACGCGAGCCGCCGGCATTGCGCTGGCACTCGCGAACCACCGGTGCCTCATAGCGAAGGCGCAGGGGTAAGTCGGCCGCGCGCATGCGGGTCGAAACCAGGCGCACGATCGGCAGTGTGTTGTCGGGACGGACCACTAGCAGGCGCCCGTCGTCGTCAAAAAGCTTAAACGGCGTGTCCGCAATGCGGCCGCCTTCCTCGAGCGAACCCTTGTCCTCGAGGAGCGGTGTCTCGACCGGAAGGTAATGATGCTCCCTGAAGCAGCCCTTCACCGTCAGCGCAATCTCCTCGCGCGCCTGAGCCTCCTCGGGCAATATGTCCCGGAATCCCCACGGTGTGGCCGTCATCTGGTGAGCCTCCTCATGCTGTGTTTCATATAGAGCAGAAGACCGGCATAGCTCCGCCGGTCTTCTGGGTACTTTAGCATACTAGAGTGCTTGCGGGGAAAATCGTCTCTCTCGGCTCACGGCGTATTCATTTGGAAACATAGGAGCGGATTGTCGCAACCCAACCCCACCTAGACGCCAATCGCACGACGATACTCTGCCATTACCTGCGCATCGGCAGCTGCGGGGTCGGCAAAATAGCGCCAGTCATAGGTCTCGGCCGAAACAACTCCGCGATAGCCGCGCGCCACCAGCCTATCCAGGTCGGCGCGCATATCGCGGTCGCCGTCACCCCAGGCAAGATGCGTCGTGCTATCTGCCGCAACATCGACAAAATGCACGTGGGCGACATCATCGCCAAGCAGATCGAAATAATCGTCGATGGTATCCCCCGCCACCGCCATAGCGCCCAAATCCAGACACGCCTTAAGTGCCGGATGATCAACTGCCTCGATCATGCGCTTCGTATCGGCCGCCGAGTTCACGATCATCGACTCAACCGGCTGTAGGGCCTCGAGCACCAGTCGCACGCCGCGCTCTCCCGCATGCTCGGCAATCGCACGCAGCATCGAGGCGCTGCGACCCCACGCGTCCTCGATCGGCTCGTTCAAAAATGCCCAGCCGCTCGAGACCATGACCTGCTCGGCTCCAAGTTCCGCCGCGATATCTACAACGTTCTTAAAGTACGCGAGCGTGCGGGTACGCGCCTCATTCCCGCGCGCCGCGATATTCCACGGCTTGGGGTTGTTCTGTTCGGGACAAAGCCCCACAATCCGAACCCCATACCGCTGCGACAGCTCCCGTACCCGCTCGAGCGAATCGTATCCATGGCAATCGACATACAGATGCATCGCCCCGGTCCAAAGCTCGCAACACGTGTAGCCCGAGGCCGCTGCCGAAGAAAAGAATTCCTCAAGGTCAAAATAACGATGGCTGATATTCATAACGGCAAGCTGGGGGTAGCTCATAATTACTCTCCAACCCAAACGGGGCCCCGTTCCATATAGGAGCGGGGCCCAATTACACAAACGATATTTGCTCTTAGTAATCGAACTGGTGATAGTAACGACGATAGTTCAGGTTGTGCTTGGTGACCGTCTCGTAGTAAGCGGCAAGGCGATCGGTGATCAGCGAGGAGAGGATCCACGGGGAGACGATGACGCGGAACTCGTCGTCAAGGCCGGGGATCGCGAACTCGGCGGTGTCGATGATGTTGATGTCGGTGTCGCCGGTCACGCCGCGGGTCAGGAACGCGCGGGCGCGCTCGTCGAGCTTGCGGTTCTCGTCCTCGCCCATGAACAGGAACACGGGGACGCCGGGCTCCACGAGCTCGAGGGTGCCGTGGAAGAAGTCGGCCGAGGTGATGTATCGGGTGCGCTTCCACTGCATCTCCTCGAGGATGCACATCGAGAACAGGATGGTCTCGCCCCACAGGGCACCGGAGCCGATGAACATGGTGTAGGGGGCCAGGGCGTACTTCTTGGCGAGCTCCTCGGCGCGCGGCTCGAAGCGCTT
>NZ_JADNGN010000018.1 GCF_015553355.1 Collinsella aerofaciens | reverse complement strand
AGATTCGACAAGGGGCGACCATTGTGCAATCGCAAGAAGATGACGGGGCGGAATGTCAATCCTGGTCTAACAGAGCCTTTTTAAATCCCCGTCCCAGAATAATCATCGGGATATACTGCTGGGCAGACGAAAGGAGCGCCGACGATGCTTAATGGGTGCGCATATATATTGACGGTCGACGTGGGCAACACGTTCATTCGCTTTGGCCTGTTTGCCGAGGATTCGGCCGCGGTGCAGGAATGCCCGCTTGCGACGTGCGAGATCACGACACCGTCGAGCATCACAGCAGACGAGGCGCGCATGCGTCTCGTGCAGGTCATGGCCGCACTGGCGGCCGACGCAGGCATGCCGGGTGCGCTTGTGCCCGCGGCTGCTGTGCTGAGCTGCGTGGTCCCGGCGCTCGAGCGCCCGTGGAAGGCGGCTCTTTCCCGTACCTGCACGGGGCGCGTGCTCACGGTGGGGCCGGGCCTCAAGACCGGCATGCCCGTGCACTACGATGACCCGGCCGAGATCGGCCCCGACCGCATCGCCGATGCCGTGGCGGCTCGCGCCGTCTACGGCTCGCCGTGCATCGTGATCGACCTAGGCACCACGACCAATATCGAGGTCATCGACGCGCGCGGCACCTTTGTCGGCGGCGTTATCGCGCCGGGTCTGGCGCTCGGCGCCCGTTCGCTTTCGGCGGCAGCAGCGCGCCTACCCCAGGTTGAGCCCTCGGCGCCGACACACGTCATCGGCCGCAACACGCGTGAGGCCATGCGCTCGGGCGTGGTTCTGGGCGAGGTGGCCCGCATCGACGGCATGCTCGACATGGTGCTTGCCGAGATGCGCGCGACCAAGGCCGCGGGGGAGGGCGATGTGCCCATCGTCATTACCGGCGACGATGCCGAGGCGCTTGCGGCCCTTGTCGGCCATAGCCTGACGGTCGACGACGCGCTGACGCTGCGGGGTCTCGCCGAGCTGTACCACATCAACCAAAAGCCCCGCCGCGCGTAGCGATGGGGGCGATGGGACAAAAACGTCTCCACCTTCCACCTGCTACAATGGGTCAAACTATTGCGATTTCGGAGGTGTCTGCCATGTCGGACGATCTTCATCAAACCGCGTCGGGCAAGCGCCGCGACGTTATTAGCTGGGATGAGTTCTTTATGAGCGTGGCCATCGCCGCGCAGCGCCGCAGTAAGGACCCCAACACGCAGGTGGGCGCGTGCATCGCCAACACCAACCACCGCATCCTTTCGGTGGGCTACAACGGTACGCCCTCGGCACTCAACGACGACTTTTTCCCGTGGGGCACGAGCGACGACCCGTTGCAGGATAAGCACAACTACGTGGTGCATGCCGAGGCCAACGCCGTGCTCAACTACCGCGGCTCGCTCAAAGACCTTGAGGGTTCCACGGTCTACGTCACGCTGTTCCCGTGCCACGACTGCGCCAAGATCCTGGCGCAGGTGGGCGTGGGCGAGGTCGTCTACCTGGACAACAAGTATGCCGATACCGACGACGGCCGTATCAGCCGCCGCATTCTTGACTCTTGCGGCATCAGCTACCGCCAGGTTATCGTCGATGTTCATATTGGTACCGGGGGACAAACTCAGCAGTAGCGGCAGCCTGTGTTAGCGTCGGGCGCCGGCAAAAGCAGCTAAAAGAGCCCCGTCCCAAATTGACTGCTCGTGAAAGTCGTGTCCGCACGCATGGATGGCTCGTGAGCGGGTACATGGCTGTAGTAACATAGCCCCTGTCCGCGGGCGTGCCCGCGTTATTGTGAGAAAGGAGCCCCTGTGGCTGTTAACGAAGAGCTGCTTAAGAAGGTTCTTGAAGAGATTCGCCCCAACCTGCAGGCCGATGGCGGCGATATGGAGTATGTGGGCGTTGACGACGAGGGCGTCGTCAAACTGGAACTGCAGGGCGCCTGCGCCGGCTGCCCCATGAGCTCGCTGACCCTGTCCATGGGCATTGAGCGTATCCTGAAGGAGCATGTGCCCGGCGTTACCCGCGTCGAGCAGGTCAATGTTTCCGGTGAGGCCGACGACCTGTACGACGAGTACGCGCCGTTCTAGGATGCGAAGGCTGCGGGCGACATACTCCGCATAGACGTTACGTCCAAATATGCGGCTGCGAGCGCAAGGCCCGCGGCCGCATTTATATGTAGGGAGTAGGAGGGTCGACATGCTCAACGACTTCTACCATATGCTTGATCCTGTCGCGATTTCGGCGGGGCCCATCACGATTTACTGGTATGGTCTGGCCTATGTGGTCGGCGCCCTGCTCACGGCGGTCGTCATGTACCGCACGCAGCGTCGCTGGGGCTTTAACATCACGATTGACGACCTGACGAGTGTCGTGGTCGGCGTGGTCTTTGGCCTCATTATCGGTGCGCGCCTGTTCTACGTCGTCTTTTACGGCGATGGCTACTATTGGACCCACCCGCTCGAGATCTTTGCCACTAACGAGGGCGGCATGAGCTTCCATGGCGGCTTGGTGGGCGGCATTATCGGCGGCATCATCGTGTGCCGCATGTATAAGCTCGACGCATGGACTTTGGCAGACCTTGCCGTCATAGGCGCGCCGCTGGCCCTGTGCCTGGGCCGTTGTGCCAACTTTGTCAACGGCGAGCTGTGGGGCAAGCCGACCGACCTGCCTTGGGGTGTTGTCTTTGGCGGCACCGCGGGCGATATGCCGCGTCATCCCTCCCAGCTCTATGAGGCATTTCTTGAGGGTATCGTGCTCTTTTGCATTCTGCAGGTGCTCAGCCGCAAAAAGCCGCTGCTGCCCCAGGGCACGTTTATGGGCGTGTTCGTGATGGGGTACGGCATCGTCCGCTTTCTCGTTGAGTTCGTGCGCGTGCCCGATGCCCAGCTGGGCTATCTGCTGGGCGGCGTCATCACCATGGGCCAGCTGCTGAGTTTGCCGCTCGTGATCGCCGGTCTGGCGCTCATCATCTTCGCCCGACACCGCAATCGCCCCCAGCGCATCTACCTGGATGCCTAACCACCAAAACCATCAAAAGGGGACAGGCACCTTTGTGGTGGTTCGCTGGGCAACGATGACAAAACCGTAACGTTTTCCCAGATAAAACCTGCCAAAATAAACCTGTCCCTTTTTGGCAGGTTTCTAGAAAGGCTTTCGGACTGTGAAGGATTCCGACCTCTCCACAACGGCTGCGCGCGACGCTGCCCGCATCGTCTGGTTTAAGCGCTACCCCGCCAAGCAGACGCTCATCGCATTTTTGCTCGCGCTGTTGGCGACCACGGCGTTTTCCATCGGTCCCGCCCCGGTGTCGAGCAATGCAGTCTTGGCGATTGACCCCAAGGCGACGGGTGCGCTGTACGTGTGCTACGAGGTGCTCCTCTCGTTTGCCGGCCATACCGACGCGGTCATGCTGCTTGCGCTTGCCTGCCTGCTCACGCTGCCGTTTCGCTACGTATTCTTTGGCCGCGGCGACGCTTGGCGTCCCTCGGTGGTCCTTCCGTCGCTGTTCTTTGCCGTCTGCATGGTGTTTGGCCGCAGCTACGACCTCACCGATTCGGCCGAGATCGTGCTCGGCGACAAGGCCCGCATCATCTGCGCCTGGATCGGCGGTGTGGGCTGGATGCTCTTGGCGGTCGTTGCCTTCTACCTTGCCTTTGAGTGTCTAGATTGGCTGAGCTCTCGACGCATTCCGTTTTCCGAAGCGCACTTTGGCCGCGTATGGCGTGCGGCTCACGCCGCGCTCTCGGTCCATCCCTTTGCCGGGCCCTTTCTGGTGCTTATGATCGCCTGGGCGCCCACGCTCATCGCTTCGCTGCCCGGCCTTTTTATGGGAGATACGGGTGCGCAGATTCGCCAGTGGTTCAACTACCCCAACGGCACGAGTGACTACCTGCGTCTGCTCAATCCCAATGTGTTGCTCAACGGACATCACCCTGTGGTGCACACGGCTATCATCGGTTCGTGCGTCCAGCTGGGGCTTTCACTGTTCAACAGCGCCAACGCAGGTCTTGCCATCTACACCTGCACTCAGTTCGTCATTACGGCCGCCTGCATGGCCTATTCCATCTCGTCGCTGCGCAAACTGGGCGTGAGCCTGCCGGTCCGCGGCGTGATCTTGCTGTTCTTTGCGTTTATGCCCATGTTCTCCAACTACGCGGCCCTGCTTACCAAAGATGTGCTGTTTGCCGACGCGTTTTTGGTGCTGTTGGTGCAGACCGTGAAACTCGTGGCCTGCGGCCTGCCCCGTCGCTATGCCAATGCCGAGCGTGCGGGCGATCCCAGGCCCGTGCTCTTTGCGCGCCATGACTGGCTGCTGCTCGCTCTGGGCGCCATGGGTTCCACGTTTCTGCGCAACGGCGGCCTGGTGTTTCCCCTGGCAGCATGCGTAATCGCGGCGGCGTTTTGCGCATGGGACGCGCATGTGGCCCATCGTGCAGGCAAGCAGGCTGGTGCTGCGCCTTCGGGCGCCATCCCGCGTTTCCGCTGGGTGGGAGTTCTTGCGGTGCTTGCACTCTGCCTTGCCTCTAATATGTACTTCACTAAGGTCTTTATGCCGGCACACGACATCACGCCTGGTTCCAAGCGCGAAATCCTCTCGATTCCGTTCCAGCAGACGGCTCGTTTCGTCCAAAAGCACGACGGCCTCAACTCGGGCGTCAACCCCACGGTTAAGGAGGACGGCACCATCGTGGAGGCTCCTTGCGACGGCTTGGTGACCGATGAAGAGCGTGCTGTGATCGACCGGGTACTCAAGTACGACAATCTGGGCCACCGTTACGACCCGGATAAGTCGGACGCCGTCAAAAATTGCTTTAACGAGTACGCCTCGCAGGAGGACATCAAGGCCTATTTTGAGGTGTGGGCCCAGATGTTTAAAAAGGATCCCGAGTGCTATATCTCGGCGCTCATCAATAACTACTACGGCTACTTTTATCCGAGTGCCCGCGATGCGTGGGTCTACAGCACGGCGCGCAGTGCCGAGATTATGGCACGCCCCGATAATCTCAAGTACTTCGACTTCCATCCGGTCGATAGCAAGGTCGTGCGCTGGTGCGACCACCTGAGCAACCTGTATCGCGTGGCAGTACAACGCGTCCCGTTTATCTCGCTCACCATGAGCTCGGCCACCTATGTGTGGATCATGATCGCCGTGGTGGTCTATCTGTTACGTCGTCATTCGTGGCGCGGGCTGGCCATTTGGGTGCCGCTGCTGGGCGTGCTCGCCGTGTGCCTGATCGGTCCCTGCAACGGCTCGACCTACATGCGCTACCTGTATCCGGTCATCGTCTGCATGCCCTTTGCCATCGGCGCCACCATCACCCGCAGCGACCTCCTCTGGTCCTAATGTGGTGCAAAGGGGATAGGTTACTTGGCACCAAGGGGTTGCATCATCACGACGCCTTCATTTTGGGGTTTATCTCGCAGACCAGTAGGTATATCATAACGACGTTTGTTTATATTGCCCCGGCATCTGCGCTGGGCTTTAGGTCGAAACCGATAGGAGACACGTATGTCCGGACACTCTAAGTGGGCCACAACCAAGCATCGTAAGGGCGCGCAGGACGCCAAGCGTTCCGCCCTCTTCTCCAAGCTGAGCCGCAACATCACCGTTGCTGCCCGTCTCGGCGGTGACCCGCTGCCCGAGAACAACGCCAGCCTCGCCGCTGCCGTTGCCAAGGCCAAAGCTCAGTCTATGCCCAAGGACAAGATCAAGTCCGCTATCGACAAGGCCTTCGGTTCGGGTGCCGATGCCGCCGTCTACGAGAACATCGTGTACGAGGGCTATGGCCCTGCCGGCGTTGCCGTCTACGTTGACTGCCTGACCGATAACCGCAACCGTACCGCCGCCGATGTCCGTTCCGCCTTCTCCCACGCTGGCGGCAACCTGGGCACCTCCGGCTCCGTCGCCTTCCAGTTTGAGCGCAAGGGCCAGATCGTCGTCGCCAAGGAGATCTTGGACGAGAACGCCAAGAAGGAGATCATGATCGCCAACGGTGCTGCCGGTGACGAGGATGAGTTCATGATGGCCATCGCCGAGGCCGGCGGTGAGGACTACGAGGACGCCGGCGAGGAGTGGATCGTCTGGACCGCCGCCAATGACGTCATGGCTGTTTCCAAGGCGCTCGAGGAGCAGGGCGTCCAGGTCAAGGGCTCCGAGACCACCATGGTCCCGACCACCCCGACCGAGGTCTCCGGCGCCGACGCCAAGAAGGTTCAGCGCCTCATCGACCGTCTCGAGGAGCTCGACGACGTCCAGGATGTTTACAGCACCATGGACATGACCGACGAGGTCATCGCTGCCCTCGAGGAGGAGTAGCGCCTGCACGGGTTAAGCCGTGCATATCTGGGCATAATGAAACGAGCATGCAAGTCTCGTGGAATAGATGAGCCGGATCCGCGTGCGTACAGCACCGGACCCGGCTCTTTTATAATGATGCGAATCGTTTTGCATTCTGTGGACCGAAACCTGAAGGGAGCGCGCGTGCGCGTACTCAAACGAGCCCTAGCGATTGTGTATCTTGCCGCCGCCATCGTGGCGCTGGGCACGCTTGTCTGCCAGTTTTGGGGGCCATACACCTATCGCTTTATGCTGCTGATGCGCGATGCTGCGCCGCGTATCGTTGTTACGGTGTGCGGCGGTGTCGTGGCGCTCGGCGTGCTCGTGGGTTTCTTCCGCCTGATGTTTGCTCGTCGCGAGCCGTCCTGTGTGCATCCGGCGGGGGAGCGCAATATCGAGGTCACGCTCGCGGCCCTCTCCTCGTGTGCTCGCGCTGCGGCAGAGCGCGACGACCGTGTGATGATCGAGCATGTCGAGGCACGCGTGCAGGGTTCCGACGAATCGCGCGTCCGTTTTAAGGTCGACGCCATCGCGCTCGATGATAAAGACGTCGCTTCCCTTGCCACCTCGATGCAGCAGCGCATCGAGAAGGCCTGCGACACCATGCTCGGCACGCCGGGCACGACCGCGCGCGTCCGTTTTTTGCCGTCCAAGACTACCGTCCAGACCGTGGAGGTTTCCGGTGAGTGATACCAACCAAGACAAGACCGCCCGCACGCCGCGCTTGACGATCGACCAGAACGCTACGCCGGCAGGCGAGTCCGCCGACCCCAAGCCCGAGGCCGGCGAGCAGCACGACAGCGCCGCCAACGACTTTGACGAGGCCATGGGTCTCATCAAAGGTACGGGCGCTGCCATCTGGAGCTACGCCGTACGCCATCCCAACACCACGCTCGGCGCCGTCGCTGGCTTTATCCTCGCCGTGCTGGTACTTACGTTGGGCCTGTGGGATACGCTCGTCATCGCATTCTTTGTGTTGATCGGTGCCGTGATTGGCCAGATTCGTGATGGCGAAAACGGCATCGTCAACTTCTTCGGGCGCCTGTTTAGCGGCCGTTAATACGTATTCGACTGTCGCATCTGCGGCAGGCATAAGGAGGAACCATGGCTTTTAACACGAAGGTCGATGTAGCCGATACCGAGCTCGAGGCGAACGAGGCCATCGCCGATGCCGGGGACGTGACGCTCGAGGACGAGGAGCTCGTCGAGGCCGAGTCCGATGCGGACGAGGACAACGAGGAGATGGACGAGGAGGCGGACGAGTCCGAGGACTCGCTGACCTATTCCAACGGCGTGATCGAGAAGATCGTCGCCATGGCCACTCGCGAGGTGCCGCACGTTTTGGGCATGAAGGGTAACCTTATGCACTTTGTGCAGGAACAGTTTGGTGCCGAGAACCTGACCAAGGGCGTGACGGTCGAGGTCACCGACGACAACCGCGTGGTCGTCAACATTTCGGTCATCATCGAGTACGGTGCCTATGCGCCCGCAATTTTCGACGACGTTAAGGCACGCGTCACCGAGCGCTTGGCTGCAATGACCGGCCTTGAGGTGGCAGGCGTCAACCTGCGCATCGAGGACGTCATCACCCCCGAGGAGTACGAGCACCGCACCAACCAGCATGAGTAACCTTCCAAAAAGGGACAGGTTTATTTTGGCAGGTTTTATCTGCGGAAATACTAAACGGTCGGCCGCACGGATGCATGTGCGGCCGACCGTTATTTGTATGCCCCCGATGCAGGCATACCGCTCATCTAACTAAGGGTTGCAATCGCTGCGTTCCGCGTTATCCTAATGGGCGCATTGTTTCCACATTGCTAACGAGGGGTTGCCGTAATGGCTGACGAGCACGAAACAGAAAGCGAGGCATGGGCGATAGAGGCCGCCGCGACAGAGGCGGCATCGCGTGCTGCCGAGGAGGCGCATCGTCCTCCCGTGGTGCCGATGGAGTGTGTGGTCGATCGCGCCGATATCGAGCGTGGCGAGCGTGCCGGCCAAAAGCGCAGCCAGGAGCCAGGCTTCCCGCGCTTTTTCGCCGAGCTCAATCTGGGCCTGATTCTTACGGCCTTTGCCATCGTTGCCTTTAAAACCCCTAATCACTTTGCTTTTGGCGGCACCTCGGGCGTGTCGGTTATTCTGTCCACGTTGTTCCCGACCCTGCCCGTCGGCGTCTTTATGTGGATCATCAATGCGGTCCTGGTCGTCTTGGGCTTTATCTTTTTGGAGCGCAAGGCAATCCTGTGGAGCGTCTTCGCCTCGTTTGCGCTGTCCGCCTATGTTTCGCTTTTTGAGCTCTTTATCCCGACCGATGTCTCGATGACGGGCGATATGTGGCTCGACCTGTGTTTTGCCGTCATCTTGCCGGCGCTGGGCAGTGCCATTGTCTTTGACATTGGCGCCTCGACGGGCGGCACGGACATCCTCGCCATGATCCTCAAGCGCCGCACGACGCTTGAGATCGGCCGTGCCCTGTTGCTGGTCGATATCGGCATCGTGACCATCGCGGCTTTCCTGTATGGCCCGCGCGTCGGCCTGTACTGCGTGCTTGGCCTGTTTGCCAAGACGCTCGTCGTCGATAAGGCCATCGAGGGCATCCACCTGCGCAAGGTCTGTACGATTATTTGCGCCGAACCGCTCAAAGTCGAGGAGTTTATCGTCAAGCATCTCAACCGCACGGCAACGATCAGCCGTGGCTACGGCGCCTTCTCGGGCAAGTGCGTCACGGTGATTATGAGCGTGCTGAGCCGTCGCGAGGCGGTACAACTGCGCCGCTATGTCCGCGAGATCGACCCGGGCTCGTTTATCACGATCGTCGATAGCTCCGAGATTGTCGGCAAGGGTTTCCGCGGAACGAATTAGCGGTCGGCTCACTTTAAACTGCTGCGACAGACCCTTTACATTGCCTCATGGCCATTCGGGCACATTTGTCCTCATGTTGGGCGATAATGGTGCAAAACATTGGTTCCGATTTGAGGATTGGCTCAAGATACGAAGGGATGATTTCGATGTTTTGCTCGCAGTGTGGCGCCCCCATGGGCGACAACGATAAGTTCTGCGGCGTGTGCGGTGCTCCCAATACCGCGGCCCCTCGGGCTGCTGCCTCTGCTTCGCAGCCCCAGTTTCAGCCCCAGCCGTTCGTTGCGCCCCAGCCGGTCATGAACGTGCCCAAGGGCTGCATGACACAGGCTTTCAACGACATGATTAAGGTTCCCGGCGCCCTGGTTCGCGTGTGCCAGATCGCCTTTTTGCCGGCGCTCATCTGCGTCGTGTCGGTGCTGGTGCTGTTCATCCCCGTTACCGGTGGCATTGCGGCGGCCATTGGCTTTTTGCTCGCTTACGTGGCAAGCGTGTGCGGTGCCGGCTTTGCTATCGAGTGGGGTCGCGACCTGTCGCTCAAGGATGATGACGGTATGGAGCGTCCGCTGCTGCGCTCGACCTCGTTTGGACTAGGCATCTTCTCGTCTGTCATTACGGGTGTGCTCGAGTTCATCGCGGCTATCCCGGTGATTGGCGGGGTGCTCTCGGTGATTGAGAGCACCGTGATCGGTGCTGTCGGTTCGTATTATTTCTATGGTTCGAGCGGCCTTGAGAGCACCCTCATCGCCTCGATGGGGTGGCTCGTCTTTGCCCTGTTCGTCTCGTTTGTGCTGGGCATCTTCTTTAGGATGTTTGGCGATGCCGCTGTGATGCACTTTGCGGTCGCCGGCCGCATGGAGAGCGCGTTTTCGCTCAAGAAGGTTTGGAAGCCCTACAAGGCCAATTTGGGCAAGTTGTTCTGCGCCTCGATTCTTCCCGAGGTTTTGACGGGCATTGTTTCGAATATCATCATGGGGGTCTTCACCGTCATCTTTGGCTCCTTTGCAGCCCTTGGTCTCAGCAGCTATGGCTATTACGGCTATTACTCTCCTTCGGGCCTCGAGGCGATTTTTAGGGGCGGCGGCATCGTGCTCATCTTGTTCCTGATGATCACTGCCTTTGTCTCGGTGTTTTTCATTGTGTTTGGCAAGATGCTCAAGTATCGCGCCGTTGGCTATTGGGCGGCACGTCATGCCAGTGAGTGGGCCGACGAGGATGCCGACGATGTCCTGACGTTTGTGCTTCCGGGCGAGAAGAAGCCTACACCTACGGGCTTTAATCCCATGGCCGCTGGTGCTGCACCTGCACCCGCACCTGCGCCTGCAACGTCGCCCGCGCCGACGTCTGCTCCGGCACCGGCCCCTACACCCGCACCGGCGCCCGAGGCCACGCCTGCAGAACCCGATTGGAATGCCGTTGCCACGCCGGCGGATGAGTCGGGCGATAACCCTGCTGCCGAAAACAATCAAACCGAATAGTCGGTCGAGGCGCCCTGGGCAACTGAACCCGGGGTGCCTTTTTCTACGGCGAAAGCAAGCAAATGCCTGGAAAACGGTCGCGGCAATATTTCTCGGAAATTGATCAATGTTGCGCAGCAACGTCGCGGCAATTGTTGAGAACATAGACATGTAAGATTTGAAGGCGTGCGACGCCTTAGGAAAAGGAGAAGCTAATGTTCTGTACCACTTGTGGTTCTCCTATTTCGGATGATGCCAAATTCTGCCCTGTTTGCGGATCTGCCGTTGGTGCCGCTTCTGTCGCTGCGGCCCCGCAGGTCCAGCCCGCTCCGGCCCAGGCTATTCAGCCCGCGCCCCAGCCTCAGCAGCAGTACACCGGTCAATACGCCCAACAGTCCGCATCCGCTCCGATGGACTATGGCCCCGTCAAGGCTGACCGCAGCCTGATCGGCTGGCTGCTGCTCTCTCTTGTGACCTGCGGTATCTATTCGTTCTACTTCCTGTATTGCTTGGCCCGCGACATCAATGTCATGTGCCAGGACGACGGCGATTCCACGCCGGGTCTGGCGGCATTCATCCTGCTGTCGTTTGTGACCTGCGGCTTCTACGCGTACTACTGGTATTACAAGATTGGCAACCGCCTGCAGGCCAACGCTCCTCGCTACGGCCTGGTGTTCCAGGAAAACGGCACCACCGTTCTTCTGTGGCAGATCATCGGCGTGCTGCTGTGCGGTCTTGGCCCCATCTTTGCCATGAACATCATCATCAATAATACCAATGCCATGGCAACGGCTTTCAACATCCGTCTTGGCGCTCATGCCTAACAATAAGGGCGGCGTGAACAGCTCCCAGGGACATAAGGGCACGGCGGAGCTCCTTCGCCGCGCCCTTTCTTGCACCGGCGCGCTCTTTGTCGCCTGGCTCGCGCTCTACCTGCTCGACATCGGCTGCATTTTTCGATTGATGACGGGCATTCCTTGTCCGGGATGCGGCATGACGAGGGCGTGGCTGGCGGCGCTGCGCCTCGATTTTGCGGCGGCCTTTGCCTACCATCCGCTGTTTTGGGTGGTGCCGATTGCGTTCGTGCTCGCGTTCGTGCGCGAGGAGGTGGCATCGAGCAAACGAAAGCGTGGTATCGACATTGCGGTCACCGTGTTGTGCGTGCTGGTTGTCGCCGTGTGGATCGTGCGCCTTATCAACCCGGCAGACGCGGGCCTGTTCTTTGGTGGTCACGCTCCCGCCGGAGTTCCCACCGATATCATCCACCTCGAACAACCGCGATGGCTTGCCTTCCTAAGCGCTTGCCTGTCGTGACGGGGGATGAGCTAAAAAAGCTACCGGCACATAAGCGGGGGCGAACGCCGAAGTAGCGTCCGCCCCCGCTTTGTTGTAGCCGGATGGCTGTGGGCGCGCGACGACTACTCGTCGCGCTTCTCCTCGCGGCGGGCGGCAGCGCGGGCGTCGTGAATGCCCTTAATCGCAGCATGGCGGGCGGTGCGGGCATCGTGCATGGCGTCGCGCGCCTCAGCGGCCGTTGCCTTGGCAGAGCGCAGTTTGGCGGCCAAGTCGGGGTTGGTTTCGGCAACCGCGGCGATCGTGGGGCCGTCGAGCTCCTCTTGCGTGGGCTCGGCCAAAAAGTCGATGGCATACTGGGCGGCTACCATGGAACCCTTGGACAGTACCGACTCGTCAATCTTGTAGAAGCAAGAATGTTGGGCGTACGTGGCGCCAATCTGGGGGTTGCGTGTGCCAACAAAGGCGAGCACGCCCGGTACGCGGCGCAGATACTCCGAGAAGTCCTCGCCCGAAAGCGTGCCACGGTAATGGCCTTCGCCGGCCGCACCCAGGCACTTGACCACGGCCTGACGACAACGCTCGCTCGAGGCGGCGTCGTTTTCGACCTTATAGTTGGCGATGGTGTAGTCGGTAAGTTCGGCCTCGGCGCCCAGGGCCGCCGCAGTATGCTCCACGATGCGGCGCATGAGCTCGGGCATTTCCTCGTGCGTCGAATCGCCATAGGTACGCACCGTGCCGGCGAGGTAGGCGGTGCCGGCGATGACATTGCGTGCGGTGCCGCCGTGCAGCTCGCCGACAGTGATGACAGCAGGCTCGTAGGGGCTGATTTCGCGTGAGACGATGGTCTGCAGGGCGTTGACAATCTCTGCCGCCACCATAACGGCGTCGTGGCCGCGCTGGGGCATGGCGCCGTGGCATGAGGTACCGCGAACGTCGATGCGGAACCAGTCGGTATTGGCCATGCGCGGGCCGGGCTCGCAGCTCACGGTGCCGGCATCGACCTCGCTCCAAATGTGCGCGGCGTAGGCGCCGTCGACGCCGTCGAGCACACCCGTGCCGATCATGAGTTTTGCGCCCTGGCCGTTTTCCTCACTGGGCTGGAAGACGATGCGGATCTCGCCGTGGATGTCGTCGGTCATATGGCGCAGGATTTGCAGCGTGCCGAGCATCATGGCGATATGGCAGTCGTGACCGCAGGCGTGCATGCAACCCTCGTTGACGCTGGCGAACTCCTCGCCGGTCTGCTCGGTGACGGGCAGGGCGTCGATATCGGCGCGCAGCAGGATACGGCGGCGCGGCGTGCCGTCCTCGCGATAGGCGTCGGGCGCGGTGCCGCGAAGCGTTGCCACCAAGCCGGTCTTGAGCGGACGCTCGTAGGGGATATTCATGGCGTCGAGCTGGTTGGCGATGTCGGAGGTCGTGCGCTCCTCGGCAAGGCTCAGCTCCGGGTGCTTATGGAAGTGCCGGCGCTGCTTGATGATATAGGGCTCAAACTCGGCGGCGATATCTCGGATGGCCGTGGTGACGTCGTCTGCCGCGCGAACCTCGGTTGCCGCCATAATCTGCTGTGCCTTGGTCTTCGTCATGGTCGATTTGCTCCTTGCTGGGTCGATCGCAAAATCATACAGGCTCATCCAAGTATGCCACCTGCCGCTAGGGCTGGTAAAGTTGCCATTTGCCGCTTGGGGCTTTGTTGCAAGGGCGGGGGAGTACACTCGGGGTTGTTGAATTTCCTACCAGAGATGGGGATGCTCATGCAGCATATCGATCGGATTATCCGCTCCAAGAACGTTTTTACCGCGCAAGACGGCATCGATGCCGCCCGCGAGCTGGCGATTGCCATTGCAGGCGATCGCATCGTCGCGGTCGGTGCGCCCGATGACGTGATTGCCGCCGCCCCTGCCGCCGTGCCGGTTGTCGACTATGGCGAGCAATTCATCTGCCCCGGTTTCCACGATGCGCACCTGCATTTCTTCCATACTTCGGTTGCCTCCTCGCCGTACATGCTCATGGATATGGGCACATCCGAGGCGGCATTGGTGCAGCATGCACGCGAGTTTTCCCAGGGCTTGCCCGATGACGCCTGGGTCGTGACCCAGGGCTGGCGCGATTACCGCTGGGATCCGCCCGAGCACCCTACCAAGGCCTCCCTCGACGCCGCCTTCCCCGGTCGCCCCTGTGTTATGTATTCGGGCGATGGGCATACGCTGTGGCTCAACAGCCGCGCACTCGAAGCCCTCGGCGTGACGCGTGACAGCGAGCCTCCGGCGGGTGGCAGTTACGACAAAGACTCAAACGGTGAGCTTACGGGTATTGCCCACGAGGCAGCTGCTATGCAGCTGCTGCCGCGCTGCCTGGAATGGCTGGGCGAGGACCGCATCGCGAGCGCTTACGGCGACCAGATGAAGCGTATGGCCGAGCAAGGCATCACCTCAATCTGCGATATGTCGCTCATGCCCATGCCGGGCTGCGACTTTATCCGCGACGACGTCTATGGCCAGCTGCAGGCTTCCGGCAGGTTGGGCCTTCGAGCCCATCTATTTCCCACGCTGCTCGACGATCAGTCTCGCTTGGAAGAACTGCAGGCACGTTACGCGAACAGCGCGCTGCTCTCGGCACCTGGTTTTAAACAATTCTTCGATGGCGTGTCGAGTGCACACACGGCATATCTCACCGAGCCGTATACCAATCCGCGCTTCCCGGGTGACCGGGGCCGTCTGACGGTTCCTGTCGAGCGCATGCGCAAACTGGTTCTGGCGGCAGCCGAGCGCGGCCACACCGTGCGCATCCACGTTATCGGCGATGGCGCCATCCATGCCGCACTCGATATCTTTGAGGAGGCGGCAGAGCTCTACGGTCTGCCCCAGCACGGCCATAATACGCTTGAGCATCTGGAGAATTTGCTGCCTCAGGACATCGATCGTCTGCGCAAGCTCAACGTCGTTGCCTCGAGCCAGCCTTGCCACATCACGCTCGACCCGGGTGGCCCGGAGCGCGATCTGGGCTTGGAGCGCAGCCGCATCATGTGGCCGTTTGCGACCTATAAACAGCGCGGCATCCGCCAAGCTTTCGGTACCGATAGCCCCATCACAGCCGTTACCAGCATGAACGTGCTCTACACGGCCATCACGCGCCAAGATCCTCGCAGCCACTGGCCTGAGGGCGGCTGGCTCCCCAGCGAGCGCATTGACGCGGCTACAGCTCTGCGCAACTACACCCTGGGCAGCGCCTACGCGGCAGGCGACGAGCGAGACCTCGGCAGCCTGGAGTCCGGCAAATACGCCGATCTGGTAGTCTTGGATCAAAACCTGCTCACCGTTGACCCACAAGAGCTCCAGGCTACCAAGGTTCAGGCCACCTACCTGGCAGGTAACTTAATCTACGAGCGCTAACCCCACATCCCATCCCTCAGTTGCGGTGAAATAGTCCCTAAAATCGGCCTTCAAGCCCAAAACCAGGAACTATTCCACCGCAACTTAAAAGAGCGCGTCCCAACAACGTGCCCCTATCTTGTGCATTCCATCCGCATCGCCATTTTGCTGCACTGACTTTTCTGAATGCCGGGCCCGATAACGTTAACTCAGCTCCCGTGTGGCGCCGGGGGGGGCGGGATATAAGGTTTATCGCGAGTTCCGCACGAGCCGAAGGCCACTTAATGTGGCCTTCGTGCGAGCAGGACTGCCCGAGCAGGAAACCTTATATCCCGCCCCTCCGGCGCCACACGGGAGCCGCGCACAAGTTATCCCCCGGCATTCAGAAAATCTAAGTGCCAAAAAATAAGATTTTTTGACTCCGTGTTGTATAACCCGCCATTCGTGGGTACCATTCAACGCGTACGCAAACAAAAAGGGTTAACCCGCGCGGCATGACCGCGCGGCCCAAAAAGGAGGAAACAAGCATGTCGTCTTTGAAGCCGCTTGCAGATCGCGTCCTGGTCAAGCCCGACGAGGCCGAGCAGAAGACCGCCTCTGGTCTGTACATCGCCAGCAACGCTCAGGAGAAGCCGCAGCGCGGCACCATCGTTGCCGTTGGCGCCGGCAAGGTCAACGACAAGGGTGAGCGCATCCCCATGGACGTCAAGGTTGGCGACGTTGTCATCTACGGTAAGTTTGGTGGCAACGAGGTCAAGGTCGACGGCGAGAAGTATCTGCTGATGCGCGCCGACGACATCTACGCCGTTGTCGAGGCCTAGTCTCGTCGGAATCTCTGATTCGTCTTTGAACGCGGCCGCCGCATAGGACTCGGAAGCGGCGACGCGAGTCACATTTCTTTTGGAGGATTACCTACCATGGCAAAGAACATTACGTTCAACACCGATGCCCGCGCTAAGCTCGCTAAGGGCGTCAACACTCTGGCCGACGCCGTTACCGTCACCATGGGCCCCAAGGGCCGCTACGTCGCTCTGCAGCGCTCGTTCGGTGCCCCGACCATCACCAACGACGGCGTTTCCGTCGCCAAGGAGATCGAGCTCGAGGACAACATCGAGAACATGGGCGCCCAGCTGGTGAAGGAGGTCGCCACCAAGACCAACGATACCGTGGGTGACGGCACCACCACCGCAACCCTGCTCGCCCAGGCTATCGTTAACGACGGTCTGCGCAACGTCGCCGCTGGCGCCAACCCGCTGGCCATCCGTCGCGGCATCGACAAGGCCGTTAATGCCGCCGTCGCCGAGATGAAGAAGCAGGCCAAGCCGGTCGAGACCAAGGAGCAGATCGCTTCCGTCGGTACTATCTCCGCCGGCGACCCCGAGGTCGGCGAGAAGATCGCCCAGGCCATGGAAGTCGTGGGCAAGGACGGCGTCATCACCGTCGAGGACTCCCAGACCTTTGATATCACCATCGACACCGTCGAGGGCATGCAGTTCGACAAGGGTTACGTCTCGGCGTACTTCGTCACGGACAACGATCGCATGGAGGCCGTGATGAAGGATCCCTACATCCTCATCACCGACCAGAAGATCTCCAACGTCCAGGACATCATGCCTGTTCTCGAGGCTGTCCAGCGCACCGGCAAGGGCCTGCTCATTATCGCTGAGGATGTCGAGGGTGAGGCTCTGCCTACCCTCGTCCTCAACAAGATCCGCGGCGCCCTCAACGTCTGCGCCGTCAAGGCCCCGGGCTACGGCGATCGCCGCAAGCGCATGCTCGAGGATATCGCCGTCCTCACCGGCGGTCAGGCTGCCCTCGATGAGCTGGGCGTGAAGGTTGCCGACATCACCGCCGATATGCTCGGTACCGCCAAGTCAGTCACCATCTCCAAGGACAACACCGTTATCGTGGGTGGTGCCGGTTCCAAGGAGGCTATCGACGCTCGCATCGCTCAGATCAAGGGCGAGATGGAGAACACCACCTCTGACTTCGACCGTGAGAAGCTCCAGGAGCGCCTGGCCAAGCTCTCCGGTGGCGTTGCCGTCATCAAGGTCGGCGCTGCTACCGAGTCCGAGCTCAAGGAGATCAAGCACCGCGTCGAGGACGCCCTGCAGGCTACCCGCGCTGCTGTCGAGGAAGGCATTGTCGCTGGTGGCGGTGTCGCCTTCATGGACGCTGCGCCTGCGCTCGATGCTGTCGAGATCGACGACCCCGAGGAGAAGATCGGCGTCGACATCGTCAAGAAGGCTCTGACCGCTCCGGTCGCCACCATCGCCAAGAACGCTGGCTTTGAGGGCGCTGTCGTGGTCGACAAGGTTGCCGAGCTGCCCGCCGGCCAGGGTCTCAACTCTGCCAACGGCGAGTGGGGCGACATGATCGAGATGGGCGTCCTCGACCCCGTCAAGGTCAGCCGCGTCACCCTGCAGAACGCTGCTTCTGTCGCTAGCCTGATCCTCATCACCGAGGCCACCGTCTCCGATGTGCCCAAAAACACTCAGCTTGAGGATGCTATCGCTGCTGCTACCGCTGGTCAGCAGGGCGGCGGTATGTACTAAGGCCGACAAGGTCTAGAACTTCCACCGGGGATCCGGGGGCGTGACGGGGCTTCTCTCCGGAACGTCCTCGGACATGCAAAGAGGCTCTGCATCGCGCTTCGCGCTGCGGAGCCTCTTTGCGTCCTGCGGAATGTTCCGGAGAGAAACCCCCGTCACGCCCCCGGATCCCCTGCGTTTACGGCCTTGAGGTCGGCGTGGACGGAGATTGTGACTGATAGGGATGCGTATCCCGGTTGCTGTTTCGCGCTTTGCGCGAAAGGCGCACCACTTTGGCTTGAACGGAGAACGTGGTTGTCGTTCCAACTTGTCCCGGGCGTATTTCTGGAGCGTTTCCCCACCATCAATTACCCTTGGCATACTTGCGCGAAAACCTGCTGGTGCTACACTTGCAATTGCTGTTTCAGGGCGGGGTGGAATTCCCCACTGGCGGTAAATCGGACGGTGCCAAAGGGGCGCCGTGGCGCAGGTAAAGTGCCTGCGACCGAGCCGATGAGTCCGCGACCCGTGTGTGCGTTGGTTCACATGCCGGCTGAACTGGTGAGATCCCAGTACCAACGGTTAGAGTCCGGATGAAAGAGGCAGGTGATCTTATGTCTGAACAGTCGCAGCATATCCATTTTGAGAACACGAATAGGTGGAGCACCAAACAGCTCGTTACCATGGCGTTGATGTGCGCCTTGGGAGCGCTGTTTATGTATGTGCAGCTGCCCATCCTCCCCTCGGCGCCGTTTTTGACGTATGACCCGTCGCTGGTGCCGGCGATGGTGTGTGGATTTGCGTATGGCCCTGGTGCCGGCACCGCTGTTGCCGCTATGGCGATCGTTATCCATGCGCTTACCACGGGCGATTGGGTCGGTGCGCTTATGAATTTGGTTGCCACGCTGGGCTATATCCTGCCTGCGGCTATCGTCTATCAGAAGATGCGCACCTACAAGGGTGCCGTGATTGGCCTGACGCTGGGCGTTATTGCCGCTACGGTGCTTTCTATGGTCGCGAATCTGACCATTGGCGTTTGGTTCTGGTATGGCTCGGTCGACGTGATTTTGCCGCTCATGATTCCCGCCGTGCTGCCGTTCAACCTCATCAAGACCGTGCTCAACTCGGTGTTGACGCTGGCGGTGTACAAGGCGGTCTCTAATCTCATCACGCCCAAGAAGGACCAGGTCAAAGGCCGCGCATGATTGAGTGTCGGGGCGTTTCCTTTAGCTATGACGGTGCTGCACCGGCGCTCGATGGCATCGATCTGAACATCGAGGATGGCGAGTTTTTCTGCATCCTCGGCGGAAACGGGTCGGGCAAGTCGACGTTTGCCAAGCATTTGAACGCGCTGCTGCAGCCCGATGCGGGAACGGTGTGCGTCAACGGCATGGACGCGTCCGATCCCGAGCTGGTCTACGACATCCGCTCGACTGCGGGCATGGTGTTCCAGAATCCCGACGATCAGCTTGTGGCGACGCTTGTCGAGGACGATGTTGCGTTTGGTCCCGAGAACTTAGGGGTCGAATCGGCCCAGATCGCACAGCGCGTGCGCGAGGCGCTGAAGGCCGTGGGTCTGGTGGGCTTTGAGCGACACGAGACCCACGCTCTCTCTGGCGGACAAAAGCAGCGCGTGGCGCTTGCCGGCGTGCTCGCCATGGAGCCGCGCGTGCTCATTTTGGACGAGGCGTCCTCGATGCTCGACCCGCGCGGGCGCAAGGGCCTTATGGAGGCCTGTCACGCGCTGCACGAACGCGGCATGACCATCGTGATGATTACGCACTTTATGGAAGAGGCCGCTGAGGCCGATCGCGTTGCTGTCTTCCAAGCGGGCCGCGTTGCCATGCTCGGTACGCCCGAGGAGATCTTGACGCGGGCGGACGAACTCGCGCGGCTGAACCTGGATATGCCGGCATCGTGCTGTCTTGGCAAGGCGCTTCGCGCGAAGGGCGTGCCCATTTGCGCACAGGTGCGCGAGGCGGATATGGTCGCCGATATAGCGCAGGCTTATGCCGAGCGGAGTAGGACAGGCATCGCCGGGCGGCCTCTCGCATCCGATCCTCGTATTCCCGACAACGTCTCCTCTGCAATCGATGGTGCAGACGCGCTGGAGCCCGTCATCGAGATTTCGCACCTCTCGTATAGCTATTCGCTGAGCGCCCGCGAGCGTCGCCGTTGGCACAAGCGCTCGGCCGCCGAGGGTGCATCGAACAAACGGGCCCTCTGGGGCAACGACCCCAGCAGCCCCTGGGCGTTGCGCGATGTGTCGCTGACGGTGCGTCGTGGCGAGTTCCTAGGCCTTGCGGGCCATACCGGTTCGGGTAAGTCGACGCTGGTTCAGCATCTCAACGGCCTGATTCGTCCCCAGGAGGGTTCCGTTTACGCGTTGGGGCTCGACCTGGTAAACAAGAAAGATGCCGCCGCGGTTAAGGCAAAGGTCGGCGTGGTGTTTCAGTATCCAGAGCGTCAGCTGTTTGCCGAGACCGTGGTGCAGGACGTGGCATTTGGTCCGCACAACCTTGGCCTGTCGCAAGATGAGGTTGCCCGCCGCGTTGAGTCATCGCTCGCGCGCGTGGGCCTCGACCTGGCCACGGTGGGCGACAAGAGCCCCTTTGAGCTCTCGGGCGGGCAGCAGCGGCGCGTGGCGTTTGCTGGCGTGCTTGCCATGGAGCCCGAGGTCCTGGTACTCGATGAGACCATGGCCGGGCTCGATCCGGCGGCGCGCAGTGATTTCCTGGAGCTCATCGATCGGCTTCACCGCGATGGCCTGACCGTTGTCATGGTTTCGCACAGTATGGATGACCTGGCCAATTGCTGCGACCGTATCGTCGTAATGAACGAAGGCGCGGTGTTTGCCGAGGGAGCCCCCGCGCAGGTTTTTGTGCATGCGGATGAGCTTAAATCAATCGGCTTGGGTGTCCCCGCTGCCCAGCGCATGGCGCTGGCGCTTGCGAAGGCAGGCGTGCCGCTGCGCTTCGACGGCCTCTATACGGTTGAGTCGTTAGCAGGTGAACTGTCAAGCTTGTTGCTCGGCTGTGCGGATGGCCCTTCGAGCGCTTCTCGTCGGGCCGATTCCAGTGCACCCGCGCGAGAGGAGGGCTGCTAATGGAGGCGTTTTCGTTTGGCAGCTACTATCCCGGCGATAGTGCAATCCACCGCTTGGACCCGCGAACCAAGTTGCTCTTGGGCTTTGTGTTTCTGATCACGGCGCTCACGGTCAGCAGCTTCCGCGGACTGGTCCCGGTCGCAATCTTCGTTGTCCTGATCTATGCCGTGTCCCGGGTGCCGGCTCGTCGCGTCCTGTCATCGATGGCGCCGCTGCTGGCGATCGTCGCGGTGGTCGCGGTGCTCAACTTGTTTACCGATCAGAGTGGGCGCATCCTGTGGCAGCTCGGCTTTTTGCAGATAAGCGAGGGCTCGATGCATTCTGCCGTCTTTATGGCGTGCCGCCTGACCTTGATGATGGCCGGTATGAGCGCTATCACGCTCACTACACCGACGCTCGACCTCACCGCGGGCTTTGAGCGCCTGCTCGCGCCGTTTGCGCGTGTGGGACTTCCTGCGCACGAGCTCGGCATGATCATGGGTATCGCGCTGCGCTTTATGCCGCAGTTTGCCACCGAGATGAAACAGACGGCCGATGCGCAGGCAAGCCGCGGTGCGCGCGTGACGGGAGGTCCGCTCGGCGGCGTGCGTATGCTCGGCAGCGTGGCGATTCCGCTGTTCACGGGCGTGTTTCGTCATGCCGAGACGTTGTCTGCCGCCATGGATGCCCGTTGCTATCATGGCGAGCAGGGCCGCACACGTCTGCATGCACTTGCATTTGGCCGCGGCGATGCGTTGGCGGCGATGGTTACGGCGTTGCTGCTCGTCTGCATCATCGCCATCAATCTTCAACTTGTTTAGGCGCGATTCGAGCGCAGGAAAGGGGCCCCTATGACCGACAACGACCGCACGGCGCAGCTCGAGCGCGCCTGTTCGTATCTTAGGCGTATTCCGGCGTGGTATCTCGCCACGATCGACGTGACGGACGGACATCAGCCGCGCGTGAGGCCGTTCTCGTTTGCCATGGTCGATAATGGCAAACTGTGGTTTTGCACCTCGCGCGATAAGGACGTGTGGGCCGAGCTCAGCGCGAACCCCAAGTTTGAGGTTTCGGGTTGGAAGCCGGGGGAGTGCTGGATTGTGCTGACCGGCGAGGCCGCGCTCGAGGACGACATGGTCGTGAGCGACCGGGTGCGCGAGGCAGGTTTTAAGCATATGCTGGGCATTGGCGAGGAACACGAGAGCGCCAATGACGGTCGCCTTGCGTTTTTCTCGGTGCGCAATATCGTCGCCCGCTTCTGTGATATCGACGGCAGCGAGGAGCGCCTGGAGCTTTAACCCTCACCAATCAGTATTCCGGGGCAGTTAATTTGGGACGGGGCTATTTTAGCTACCCCCATATGCCAGCTGACAATTATCCTGGTCCAAATAATTCATTGGCAGTTAAGGGGTAGCTAAAATAGCCCCGTCCCAAATTAACTGCCCATTCCAAATTAGCGAGCGTCAGGAGGACACATGGACGGATTGAATACGGTGTTGGAGTATCTGACGTCGGTGCCGGCATGGTATTTGGCGACGAGCGTGGATGGGCAGCCGCATGTGCGTCCGTTTTCGTTTGCGCAGATCCAGGACGGCAAGCTGTGGTTTGTAACGGCGCGCACCAAAGACGTGTGGCAAGAGCTGCTGCAAAATCAACGCTTTGAGGCCACGAGTTGGTGGCCGGGCCATGGCTGGCTCATCTTGCGCGGGCATGCGGGTCTGGATGACCGGGCCGCTCCCGATATGCGCGAGGCGGGCTGGAAGCACCTGGAGCGCCTAGGCGAGCATTATGAGGGGCCCAACGACCCCACGCTCGTCTTCTTTAGCGTCGAGGAGCCGGAGGCCTTTATCTGCAACCATGACGAATGGGTGCCGGTCGAGCTCTAAACGAGTCTCTCAGCAAGCTTCGACAATTCAAATTCTCGCATGTCGCGGGCCCCACATTGCAACGTCACCGTAAGGCGCACTGGGCAATATGGGGCCCGCATTTATTTGTCAATTCCTTCGAGTGAATGTGTCGGGACTGTTTCAATGCATGAATATACAAAAGATTTGCGTATATATGCATCTTTTGGTGCTAAAGTTTCAACCCACTTCATAACGACGGCTGCGGGATGCGCATTGGTGCATAACTGCAGACAAGGAGTCTGATATGTCTTTAAAGGTTGGAATCGTCGGTGCGGCTGGATATGCCGGCGCCGAGCTTATTCGCCTCGTCCTCGGTCATCCCGAGTTTGAACTTGCTGCCATTACGTCCAACGCCGATGCCGGCCAGCCGTTGTCTGCGGTGTACCCGAGCTTCACCGGCGTAAGCGACCTTGTCTTCACGACGCATGACGCCCCCGAGCTCAAGAACTGCGACGCGGTCTTTTTGGCCGTGCCGCACACGGCCGCCATGGCACAGGTGCCCGCCCTGCTTGCCGCGGGCGTCTCCTGCATTGACCTCTCGGCCGACTATCGCCTGAGCGATCCGGCCACCTTTGAGGCCTGGTATGCCGCCGAGCACACGAGCCCCGAGCTGCTCAAGACCCGCGCTTTCGGCCTGCCCGAGCTGTTCTGCCAGGATTTGGAGACCGCTGCATCCGACCACGCCGATGGCAAGCCCGTACTGGTCGCCTGCGCCGGTTGCTATCCCACCGCAACGAGCCTTGCCGCCGCACCTGCCGTACGCGCCGGCTGGGTTGCCCAGAGCGGCCCCGTGATCGTTGACGCTATCAGCGGTGTAACGGGTGCCGGTAAGTCCTGCAACGCCCGTACGCATTTTTGCAGCGCGGACGAAAACCTGGAGGCCTATGGCGTGGGCAAGCATCGTCACACGCCCGAAATCGAGCAGATCTTGGGCCTAACCGATCGTGTCGTCTTTACCCCGCACCTGGCACCGCTCAAGCGCGGTCTGCTCTCTACGGTGACGATGCCGCTTACGCCGCAGGCTATCGATACCTTGACCCTTGAGGACGTTGTCGACCATTACCAGCAGTTCTACGCCGGTCGCACCTTCGTGCGCGTACTCGATGCCGGCCAGCAGCCCAAGACGGCTTCGGTCGTCGGCACCAACGCCGCCCAGATCGGCCTCGCGCTCAACAAGCGCGCGGGCGTTCTGGTGGCTACGGGCGCCATCGACAATCTGTGCAAGGGTGCAGCAGGCCAGGCGGTCCAGTGCGCCAACATCGTCTTTGGTTTTGACGAGCGACGAGGCTTGCCCACAGTGGCGTGCCCGGTGTAGCACATTCGATTGTTAACGATTTGGTAGTCGGGCATCGGGTGGGGCGCCACTCTTAAGCTGGTCTCATGATTGTGGCTGGCAGTGCGCACCAACCGATGCCCATTTTTTGTTTGACATAAGGAGTCATAAAGACGATGAATGCAGAGCAGTTCGATATCAAGATTCGTGCCGTAGAGGGCGGCGTAACGGCGGCAGCCGGCTTTAAGGCGGCGGGCATCCATGCCGGATTCCGCAAGAATCCCGAGCGCCTGGATTACGCACTCGTCGTGCCCGATAAGCCCTGTCCCGGGGCCGGCGTGTTTACGACTAACCGATTTTGTGCGGCGCCCGTGCAGGTGAGCCGCGCCAACCTGGGCGGCGCCGACAAGGGCTACGGCGTCATTGCCGGCGTTTCGGTCAATTCTGGCAATGCCAACGCCGCCACGGGTGAGACCGGTCTTGCCTGCGCGCGCGAGACCTGCAACATCGCCTCGCAGGTCATCGGCTGCGAGCCCCAGCAGATCCTGGTCGCCTCCACGGGCGTAATTGGTCAGATTCTGCCGATCGACACGTTTGAGACTGCCGTTCCTGCCGCCTACGAAGCGCTCTCCGCCTACGGTGGCGCCGATGCCGCCCGCGCTATCATGACGACCGACACGCACTCCAAGGAGTATGCCGTGTGTTACCGCAGCGAGGCCGCGGGGCACGCAGGCAATGCCTATACGGTGGGCGGTATGTGCAAGGGCTCGGGCATGATCATGCCCAACATGGCAACCATGATCGCGGTCATCACTACCGATGCCCCCGTCGAGCCGGAGGCGCTCCACGCCCTGTTGCTCTCAACCGTCAAGCAGACCTTTAATAAGGTAACGGTCGACTCCGATACTTCGACCAACGACACCTGCATCATGCTTGCTTCCGGCGCTGCCGCAGATGCCGAGCCTATTGTCGAGGGCTCTGACGCCTTCGACGAGCTGGCCTTTGCCGTGCATGAGGTGTGCGAGAGCCTGGCGCGCAACATCGCCGCAGATGGCGAGGGCGCATCCAAGCTCGTGACGGTTAACGTCACCGGCGCCGTGAACGACGAGGAGGCCGATATCGCCGCCCGTGCTGTCGCCAACTCGCCGCTCGTCAAGACCTGCATCGCCGGCCACGACTGCAACTGGGGCCGCGTTGCCATGGCGCTTGGCAAGTGCGGCGTGCAGTTTAACCAAGAAGATGTGTCCATCGATATGATGGGCATGCCCGTCTGCCGTGATGGCTTGACCGTTCCCTTTGACGAGGACGAGGCGCTGCGTCGCTTTGAGGCGCCCGAGATTGTGATCTCGGCAGACCTGGGCGCGGGGGACGCGGCGACCACCGTGTGGACTTGCGACCTCACGCACGAGTACATCTCCATTAACGGCGACTACCGTTCCTAGACTCCCGATGTGCCGCGCGTCCCGCTGCAATCGCGGGCAACGAGGTACGGCGCGATAGCTACACGAAAGACGAGGCAGACTATGAAGTTCGCACGCGATTGTCGCTCGAGCGAATCCAACGAAGTTACCGCGCAGCTGCTGTTCGAGGCGCTGCCGTGGATTAAGAACCTGACCGGTAAGACGGTCGTTATCAAGTACGGCGGCGCCGCCATGGTCGACGAGCAGCTGCGTCGTGACGTGATGAGCGACATCGTCCTGCTCAAGATTATCGGCATGCGCCCTGTTATCGTGCACGGTGGCGGCAAGGCCATCAACGAGGCGCTCAGCCACTACGACATCCCTGTCGAGTTTAAGAACGGCCTGCGCGTGACTACGCCTGCCACCATGGATATCGTGCGCGAGGTACTGGGCGGCAAGGTCAATCAGGAGCTGGTCGCGGCGCTCAACCACCATGGCAACCTGGCCGTGGGCGTGTCCGGCAGCGACGCCGGTACCCTTATCGCCGAGCCACTCGACCCCGAACTCGGCCGCGTGGGCAAAGTGACGCACGTCAACACCGACTATATCGAGCGCCTGCTCGATAGCGAGTACATCCCCGTTATCGCTACCGTCGCGGCGGGGGAGGACGGCGGTTTCTTCAACATCAACGCCGACACCGCCGCCGGCGCCGTTGCGGCGGCGCTTCATGCGCACAAGGTGATCTTCTTGACCGATGTCGACGGTCTGTACAAGGATTTTAGCGACAAGGATTCGCTTATCTCCAACCTGACGCTCGACGAGGTCAACGAGATGCTCTACGGCGGCGAGGTCGATAAGGGCATGATTCCCAAGCTGCGTGCCGCCGTCGATGCGCTTACCGCCGGCGTGTTCCGAGCCCACATCATCAACGGCACGACGCCGCACTCGCTGCTGCTGGAGCTGCTGACCGATGCTGGCGTCGGTACCGTGATCCACTCCACCGAGACGGCCTACGAATTCGATACGCATCCGCACCCGCTTTCGACGTTTGCGGCGCGCCTGACCGAGAACCTCGACGAGGTCGAGAAGCTCCAGACGGTCTAGCTGACCCGCGGTCGTCGCGTCCCTGCACCCATAGCCCTGCGCCGTACGGCGCCCAACGAAAGGCATCCCATGTCACTTGCAACTCAACAATCGCTCGAATCCCATTACGTTATGCATACCTTTGGTCGCTCTCCGGTAGAGTTTGTCGAAGGCCACGGCATGAAGCTCACCGGCGATGACGGCCGTGAGTATCTTGACTTTCTTGCCGGTATCGGTGTGTGCAGCCTTGGCCACGGCAACCCTGCGGTGCTCTCAGCGCTCGAGGCGCAGACCAAAAAGCTTCTGCATGTGTCTAACTACTTCTACATCGAGCAGCGTGGACAGGTCGCGGCGCTGCTGTCCAAGCTTGCCAACGACGACGTAGATGGTGCGTGCGTGCTGGCCGATGCCATTGCCGCCGGCGATGAGACCACGGCCGCTGCGCTCGGTGCCCCGGCTGCGGACGAGCAGGTATGGGAGACGTTCTTTGCCAACTCCGGTGCCGAAGCCAACGAGGGCTCGATGAAGCTCGCGCGTCTGTACGCCAAGCGTGCTGGTAACGGCGGCAACACCATCGTATGCATGCGCGGCGGCTTCCACGGCCGTACGCTCGAGACCATTGCCGCCACCATGCAGGATTGGCTGCAGGACAGCTTCCGTCCGCTGCCGGGCGGCTTTGTGGCCTGCACGCCCAACGATGTCGATGAGCTGCGCGCAATCTTTAAGCAGCTGGGAAGCGAGATTTGCGCCGTGATGCTCGAGCCGGTTCAGGGTGAGAGCGGTGTGCATCCCATGACCGAGGAGTTTATGACGGCGGCGCGCGACCTGGCGCACGAGGCCGGTGCCGTCCTTATCGCCGACGAGGTCCAGTGCGGTCTGTTCCGCTCCGGCAAACCGTTCGCTTATCAGACCTATGGCGTGGAACCCGACATCATGAGTCTTGCCAAGGGCATCGCCGACGGCGTTCCCATGGGCGCCGTGGTGGCAAAGAAGGAGATAGCCGACGTGTTTAAGCCCGGCGACCACGGCTCGACCTTTGGCGGTAGCTGCTTGGCCGTCGCGGCATGCGCCGCGACGCTCTCCGCGCTCGTGCGCGGCGACTACGCTGAGCATGCTGCCAAGGTGGGCGCCTATATGGAACAGGCGCTGGCCAAGCTTCCGCACGTTACCGAGGTACGCGGTCGCGGCTTGATGCTCGGCTGCGACCTGGATGAGGCAGCGGGCGATGCGCATGATATTGTTGCCCGTGCGCTGGCCGCCGGTGCTGTGATTAACGCTACTGGTGCCCATACGCTGCGTTTCTTGCCGCCGCTTGTCTGCGAGGAAGCTGACGTGGACAGCCTGATTGAGATTTTGTCGGACGTTTTGGCCTAACACAGCGCAATAACTCAATTTGGACCGGGTTCCGGACTGCGGACGTGCCCTATGCGGCACGATTCAGCGGTCTGGAGCCCGTTTTGCCTTAGTTTTGCTAAGGCAGGGAGACCTGCTGGTCAAAAAACATCAAATATGAGTACTGTTACCGATTTGGTAGCAGCAATTTTGGACTAATCAGATCAAATAGCAAGTCGAAATGGCGATGAATGCACGATTCTGGTCCAACTGTTAGTCTTTATAATGGACATATGTTGCGGAACTTAAGCAAATACTATCTTTTTATATGTTGTAACTAAGGTAGCAGTACTCATTTTTGCCATTTTTTGGCCACGGCCTTTGTGACAGACGTGCTGGCGGGTTCGAATCCCATGAAATGGGCCCAAACAAAAACGGTCCCCTTTCGAGGACCGTTTCCAATTCAGTGGTGGGCGATGAGGGATGTCGCGTGCGGCTTCGCCGCCCGCTTCCGCTTCGGGCCTGCGGCCCTCGCGTGCTGCGCTGGAAAACGTTTCGCGTTTTCTCAGCTCCGCACCCTGTCGGGTTCGAATCCCTCTGCGATGGGCGCAAAAAAAGGCCTCCATCACTGGAGGCCTAACAAATCAATAGTGGGCGATGAGGGATTCGAACCCCCAGCCTTGTGCGTGTAAAGCACCTGCGCTAACCGTTGCGCCAATCGCCCGTGCGGAGAGAGTATAGCAAAACAATCGCCCCATTCACCTCATATCCATTAAAGGTAACCGGCGCGTGTCGGCGCGGAGCTGATTCAGTTGAGATTACCTGAACATTCCGTCCCTCTTTACACCCTCGGGTATACTCAAAAGCTACTGATTCGATTTGATACCCAGCAACAGCAGAGGGGATAGTATATGTGCGGTTTTGTCGGTTTTGTCGGTGGGACGGATAACCAATCCGAGGTGCTCACCAAGATGATGGACCGCATCGTCCATCGCGGTCCCGACATGGGCGGTCAGTTTATCGACGGCCGCGTTGCCCTGGGCTTCCGCCGCCTGTCGATCCTCGACCTGACCGAGGCTGGCGCTCAGCCCATGGCCAACGAGGACGGTAGCGTCGTCATTGTCTTCAACGGCGAGATCTACAACTTCCAAGAACTCCGTTCCGAGCTCGAGGCCAAGGGCTATAAGTTCCACTGCGGCGCCGACACCGAGAGCCTCCTGCACGGCTACGAAGAGTGGGGCGAGACCGTACTCGATCGCTTGCGCGGTATGTACGCCTTCGTCATCTGGGACAAGAAGAAGAACAAGCTCTTTGGCGCCCGCGATATCTTTGGCATCAAGCCGCTCTACTACTATCCCATGGCCGATGCGGGCGACGGTGCGCCGGGTGTGCTCTTTGGTTCCGAGATCAAGAGCTTCCTGGACTACCCGCACTTCCACAAGGCGGTCAACAAAAAGGCCCTGCGTCCGTACATGACGCTGCAGTATTCGGCAACCGAGGAGACCTTCTTCGAGGGTGTCTACAAGCTGCCGCCGGCGCACTACTTTACCGTCGATATCCCGACCGGCAAGATGAACATCGAGCGCTATTGGGATTGCGATTACTCCGCCGTCGAGAAGCCGTTCGAGGAGTACGTCGACGAGCTGGATGACGTCGTGCACGAAAGCGTCGAGGCCCATCGCATCGCCGACGTCAAGGTCGCTTCGTTCCTCTCCGGCGGCGTGGACTCCAGCTACATCGCCGCTTGCCTCATGCCCGACAAGACCTTCTCGGTGGGCTTCGACTACAAGAACTTCAACGAGACCAACTACGCCAAGGAGCTTTCCGATAAGCTCGGCGTCGAGAATGTCCGCAAGATGATCACCGCCGACGAGTTCTTTGGCGCGCTCGAGGACATTCAGTATCACATGGACGAGCCGCAGTCCAACCTGTCGTCTGTGCCGCTATGGTTCCTAGCCGAGATGGCCCGCAAGGACGTCACCGTCGTGCTTTCGGGCGAAGGCGCCGACGAACTCTTTGGCGGCTACGCCTACTACGAGGATACGGTTCCGGTGCGCAAGTACAAAAAGATGGTGCCGTTGTCCATTCGCCGCGCGCTCGGTAACTTGGCGCTGCATATGCCGTACTTCAAGGGCCATAACTTTCTGGTCAAGGGTGCCGAGATCCCCGAGAAGTCGTTCCTGGGCCAGGCTTTGGTATGGCCTGAGCGCGAGGTCGACGGCGTACTCAAGCCCGCGTACAACACCGGTGACGGCGCCTTTGAGCTCGCTGCTCCCATCTATGCACGCGTGAAGGGCCAGCCCGAGCTGGTCAAGAAGCAGTACCTGGACATGAACATGTGGCTCCCGGGCGACATTCTGCTCAAGGCTGACAAGATGTGCATGGCGCACTCGCTGGAGCTGCGCGTGCCCTTCCTGGATCGCAAGGTCATGGAGTTCGCCGAGCACATTCCCGACCGCTACCGCATCAACGAGAACGGTAACAAACAGGTACTCCGCCACGCTGCCAACAAGTCGCTGCCCGATGAGTGGGCCACTCGTCCCAAGGTGGGCTTCCCGGTGCCGATTGTCTACTGGCTGCGCGAGCAAAAGTGGTACGACTATGTCAAAGAGTACTTCACCGCGCCGTGGGCAAGCGAGTTCTTCGATACCGACGAGCTCATGCACTTGCTCGATCTGCACTTTGCAGGCAAGGGCGATTTCCAGCGCAAGATCTATACACCGCTCGTGTTCCTGGTGTGGTACAAGCGCTTCTTTATCGACGAGGACCAGCCCGCTGTTCAGGCTGCCTAGCCTCGGCTTACGAACGCCTGCGTGTAACGGCTCCTCCGGGAGCCGTTTTTGCGTGGGTGCGTTTCAGTTACTATAAAACCGTCCCTGCCAAATGGCTGAGAAAGGTGAAAGATGCACCATTCGGATTCCGCGACCGTGACCACGGTCGATACGCTTGCCAAGCTTCTCGATGTGTGCGGCGAGCTGCGCGCATCAGAGCAGGTTGACGAGCGCGCCGTGACCGGCTGCTCGTTTGATTCACGCGCGGTTTCGGCGGGTGACGTGTTCTTTTGCAAGGGCGCTGCCTTTAAGCCCGCGTTTTTGAGCATGGCGCTCGATGCGGGCGCCGTCGCATTTGTGTGCGAAGAGTCGCTGGTCGAGTCTCTGGAACCGCTGGCGCAGGAGAGTGGTGCTGCGATGCTGGTTGTTGATAGCGTTCGCACGGCCATGGCCCTGTTGCCGCCGGAGGTCTACGACCGTCCCGACCACGACGTTAAGATCGTGGGCATCACCGGTACCAAGGGAAAGACCACGGCCGCTTTTATGCTCCAGTCCATCATCAAGGCGGCGGGCGAGTCCTGTGGCATGATCGGCTCGGTGAGTACCGACGATGGTATCGAGTGCTACGAGAGCACCAACACCACGCCCGAGGCCCCCGAGGTCTGGCGTCATATCGCCAACTGTCGTGCGTCTGGTCGCCAGTCCATGGTCATGGAGGTCTCGAGCCAGGCGCTCAAGTACCAGCGCGTCGAGAACCTGCCGTTTGACGTGGCGTGCTTCCTCAACATCGGGCGTGACCACATCTCACCGATCGAGCACCCGACCTTCGAGGATTATTTTGAGAGCAAGCTCAGGATCTTTGATCAGGCTAAGACCGCCGTGGTGAATCTGGGCACCGATGAAGTCGAACGCGTGCTGGAGGCCGCGTCGACGGCCGAGCGCTTGGTGACCGTTGGCGTCGAGCATCCCGAGGCGAGCCTGTGGGCAAGCGACGTCCGCATGGTCGGCTTTAGCATCGAGTTCAACCTGCATGGCCTGAGCGTCGACAAGCCCGAGGCGGGGGAGAAGATCCTGCTGGGTATCGCGGGAGACTTCAACGTGGAGAACGCGCTGGTCGCTATCGCTGCCGCGCGCGAGATCGGCATCGGTATCGATGCCATCAAGAAGGGCCTCTCCAAGCTGCGTGTGCCGGGCCGCATGGAGGTCGTGGAGTCGAAGGACGGCCGCGTGATTTGTGTCGTCGACTACGCGCACAACCAGCTTTCGTTCCGCTCGCTTTTCTCGTCGGTCAAGCGCGCGTTTCCCGCCAGCCCGGTCATCGCAGTGTTTGGCGCTGCCGGCGGCAAGGCGCAGGAGCGCCGCGAGCAGCTTCCGCGCGAGGCCGCACCATATTCCGACCTGATGATCTTTGCCAACGAGGACCCGGCTCACGAGGACCCGATGAAGGTCTGTCGCGAGCTTGCCGAACATGTTCCCGACGATACGCCGAACAAGATCATCCTCGATCGCGAAGCCGCTGTGCACGCGGCGTTCAAGGCGGCGCGCGAGGAGTACGTCAACCCCGATGCTCCCACCATCGTCTTGCTGTTGGCAAAGGGTGACGAGGAGCTCATGCACGTGGGTGATGAGTTCGTACCCATCGAGAGCGATCTTTCGCTTGCCAATCGTTTAATCGATGTTACCCAGTTTGACTAATGAACCATGATGGCGGCGGCGCCCTGAGTGCGCTGTCGCCATAAGCGTGTTCCCTCATGCGAGGCACGCCGCCTAAGACCAGAAGCCCCTTCTACGTAATGGAGTGACCATGTCCCACAATACCCTGCCGACCGTCGCTGAGCTTTCGGGCGAGATGCGTGAGCGTCTTGCCAAGGTTAAGTACGTCTTTACCGACCTGGACGCCACCATGCTCGCGCCCGGCTCGTGCGTGCTGCGCGACAACGACGGCAGCCCCTCGACCAAGCTCGTCGAGGCTGTCGTGGCACTTGCCCGTGCCGGCATCCAGGTGGTTCCCACCTCGGGCCGTAACCGCACCATGATCCACGAGGATGCGCGCGTGCTTGGCCTCAACTCCTATATCGGCGAGATGGGTGGCCTGGTCATGTACGATCTCAAGGCCAACGATTGGGAGTATCTGACCGGCGATATGCCCTACGACCCCGCCTGTGGCCTCACGCCGCATCAGGTGATCGAGCAGACCGGCGTGTGCGAGAAGATTCTCGCTCGCTGGCCGCATAAGATCGAGTACCACAACGACATGGCGACTGGCTACAAATACCGTGAGGTCACCGTCGGCATGCGCGGCGATGTGCCCGACGACGAGGTCCAGGCCATTCTTGACGAGGCCGGCTGCGGCCTGGTCTGGGCCTGCAACGGTCACCTGACGCATCTGTCCAAGCCGACGACGCTCGAGCTCGAGCGCGTCGAGGACGGTCGCGCCTTCAATATCAACCCCGCGGGCCTCAACAAAGGCGTCGCCATTGCGCGCTTCTGCGAGCACCTGGGTATCGAGCGCGAGGAGACGTTGGCGCTCGGCGACTCCGAGTCCGACTTCTACATGGCCGATCACGTGGGCACGTTCTGCCTAGTCGAGAACGGTTTGACCAGCACCGGCGCGCCCGAGTTCCTGGATACCTGCGATAACGCCTACGTCACGCGCGGTAAGATTGTCGACGGCTGGGCGGCAACGGCAGAGCTGCTCGTCGCGGCCCGTTCGTAGTGCGGTCCTATCGCGCTGAGCCATATCTTTTCGAGAGAGAATCTGGTGAGGTCATGTCCGGTATCGAGAATCTGGCAGGTGACACGCGCCCGATTGGCGTGTTCGATTCTGGTTTGGGCGGTCTGACGGTTGCGCGCGCCATCGCGACGGCGCTGCCGCACGAGTCCGTCTACTACTTTGGCGACACCAAGCGCTGCCCCTACGGCACCCGCACCGAGGACGAGGTGCGCTCGTTTGCATTGCAGGCGGGCCGTTGGCTTTCGAAGCATGACGTCAAGATCATGGTCATCGCCTGCAACACGGCGACCGCTGCGGCCTTGCGTCTGGCCCAGCAGGTGCTCGACGTCCCCGTTATCGGTGTGATTGCACCGGGCGCACGCGCGGCAATCAACAGCACCCGCACGCGCCGGGTGGGCGTGCTCGCCACCAACCTCACCATTCGCTCAGGCGCTTACACGCGTGCCATTCAGGACCTGGATGCCGGCGTCGACGTATACGGCTGCCCTGCCTCGAGCTTTGTCGAGGTCGTTGAGCACGAGCTCGCCTCGGGTGCACATCTGCAAGAGCAGTGGCTCGAGAACGAGGACATCTTTGATACGCCTGCCGTACGCGCGCTGGTCGGCGCCACGGTTGAACCGCTGCGCGACCACGGTATCGATACTGTGGTGCTCGGCTGCACGCATTTTCCGCTGTTGGTGGGACCTATCCGCCATGCGCTGGGGTCTGGGGTGCGCGTCGTGAGTTCCGCCGAGGAGACCACGCGCGAGCTGACCGATATCCTCACGCGCCGCGAGCAGCTGGCGGGCGACGCGGCCGAGCCGCAGCATCGTTTTGCAACGACGGCCGATAACATTGCCGAGTTTGCGGTGGCGGGCAGTTTTATCTTTGGCCAGCCGCTCAAGAGCATCGAACATATCGATATCGATGAGCTGAAATAGATGTAAGGCAGCCGCCAAAGCCTTCGCCACATCTTTTGCCGAAAGGATATTTCTATGGAGTATATGCAGGTCAACCGCGCCAACGGCCGCGCCGCCGATGAGTTGCGCCCCGTTAAGCTCACCCGTGGCGTCATGAAGCACGCCCACGGTTCGTGCCTGGCCGAGTTTGGCGATACACAAGTGCTGTGCGCTGCCACCATTGAGGAGGGCGTGCCGGGCTGGCGCAAGGGCGCCAAGGCCGGTTGGGTAACGGCGGAATACGCCATGTTGCCGGCATCGACCGGCAAGCGCTGCAAGCGCGAGCACGCCAACCGCAAGGGTCGCTCCATGGAGATTGAGCGCCTCATTGGTCGTAGCCTGCGCACCGTCGTCAACATGAAGGCGCTCGGCGAGTACACCGTCACCGTCGACTGCGACGTGATTCAGGCAGACGGCGGCACGCGTACGGCGAGCATTACCGGCGCCTGGGTGGCACTGCACGATGCCCTTGCCATGTGGGTCGAGGCAGGCAAGATCGAGCGCATCCCACTTACCGGCCAGGTCGCCGCGATTTCCATGGGCGTTGTCGACGGCAACACCCTGCTCGACCTGGATTATTCCGAGGACAGTCATGCAGAGGTCGACATGAACCTCGTCGCTACCGACACCGGCGAGATGATTGAGCTCCAGGGCACTGGCGAGCAGGCGCCCTTCGACCGCAAGCGCCTCAATGCCCTGCTCGATTTGGGCGACAAGGGTATCGCCGAGCTCATCGAGCTCCAGCGCCAAGCCCTCGCCTAACCTACCAAAAAGGGACAGGTTTGTTTTGGCAGGTTTTATCTGCGAAAACGCTGAAGTATAAGGCTGCCGCTGATAAAGAGGGGAGAGGCCGAGGCCTCGTCGTCCTCAACACGGCATTGCTATGGAGACAAGGAGACCACTCATGGCACTTGAGAAGATCGATATCGACACCCTCGACCCGGCGGCGACCATCGTCGTGGCAACGGGCAATGCCCATAAGCTCACCGAGATCGAGGCCATTTTGGGCAAGGTTATGCCCGAGGTTCGCTTTGTGGCGCTCGGCCAGCTGGGCGATTTTGAGGACCCCGAGGAAAACGGCACGACGTTTTTGGAGAACGCCATCATCAAGGCGCAGGCTGCCGTCGAGGAGACGGGGCTCATGGCCATTGCCGACGATTCGGGCCTGGTCGTCGACGCGCTGGACGGTGAGCCCGGTGTGTATAGTGCGCGCTACGCGGGCGTTCACGGCGACGATGCCGCCAACAATGCCAAGCTGCTCGTGAATCTGGAGGGCGTGGCCGACGAGGACCGCACTGCGCGTTTTATGAGCGTCGTCGCGCTCATCGACACGGACGGTTTGGTCACCTATGGTGAGGGCGCCTGCGAGGGCGTTATCGCACACGAGGGCCGCGGCGATCACGGCTTTGGCTACGACCCGCTGTTCCTGCCGGTCGACACGCCGGGCAAGACCATGGCCGAGCTGACGGCGGACGAGAAGAACGCCATCAGCCATCGATTCCATGCGCTCGAGCACCTATCCGCCAAACTGACGGGCGAGGAGTAGGCCGTGCGTGCGGTGGTGCAGCGCGTGCTCAATGCCGGCGTGACGGTCGATGGCGAGTGCGTGGGCAAAATTGGGCGCGGCTATCTGGTGCTGCTGGGCGTGGGCCACGGCGACACGCGCGTCGAGGCCGATAAGCTGTGGGGCAAGCTCCGGGGCTTGCGCATTAACGAGGACGGGAACGGCAAGACCAACCTGGCACTTGCCGATGTCGACGGCGAGGTCCTCGTGGTGTCGCAGTTCACGCTGTTCGCCGATTGCCGTCACGGCCGCCGCCCATCGTTTACGGATGCCGGCGCCCCCGATGTCGCCAACGAGCTCTACGAGTACTTCCTGACGCTTGTGCGCGGGGACGTCGAGCACGTAGCGCATGGCATCTTCGGCGCCAACATGAAGGTCGACCTCGTCAACGACGGTCCCTTCACCATTGTTCTGGACACAGACAATCTGTAAGTAGTCAATTTGGAACGGGGCGTATTTAGCTACTTGCGTATGGTGGCAGCAGGGTGCTATAGTATTAGAGTTTTGTCTATCTTAGGGGTATTATCCCCTTTTTGAATTGTACCTTCTGGAGGCCCTGTTCATGGAAGAGATGGAAGTCAATCACGTCGACGACATCCACGAGAAGCTGACCGATATGGTGGGCGATCGCGTTAAGGTGAAGGCCAACATGGGCCGCACCCGCGTCGTCGAGCGCATGGGCACCATCAAGAGCGTCCATCCGGCAGTCTTTATCGTCGAGGTCGACGAGCGCCGTGGCCGCAAGTCGCGTCAGTCCTACCAGTATATTGATGTTCTCACCGGCCAGGTCGAGCTGTTCGACCCCGAGAGCGGCGAGCACATTTTTACCCCGCTCGGCAATCAGCTCGAGGAGCACTAGCGGTGACCGATTGGTCCCTGACCCTTTCCGCACCGGCAAAGATCAACCTCTATCTGGGGGTTCATACCGAGCGCGACGACCGCGGCTACCATAAGGTCGATTCCCTGATGGCAGCCGTCGGTCTTGCCGATACCGTGACGGTCACGCCGGCACAGGCGCTGACCGTCCAGACAATTCCGGCATCCGACTTTCCCATGCAAAAGAATACGGCGTATCGTGCGGCTGCTGCTATGGCCGAGCATTATGGTCGCGAAGCCAACGTCTGCATCACGATCGAGAAGCGCATCCCGTTGTGTGCCGGCCTGGGCGGTCCTTCGACGGATGCCGCGGCGGTCATTGTCGCCTTGGTAGAGCGTTGGGGTATCGACCGTGCCGATCCCGCGCTGGACAACATCGCGCGCGGCATTGGCGCCGACGTTCCCTTCTTTTTGCATGCCAGCCCTGCATTTTACGTGGGTGGGGGAGACGTACTGGCAACCGAGTACCCCGCACTACCCGCAACGCCCGTCGTGCTGGTCAAGCCGCGCGAGGGAAGCGTTTCGACAATTGAAGCCTATCGACGTTTTGACGAGACCCCAGCGCCTGCGGACAAGCCCGGAGCGATCGCATCTGCCCTTCGCTCGGGAGACGCAGAGGCGGCCTACGCGCTCGTCCACAACAACCTGGGTGTCATTTCCGCGCAGATAGAGCCGCGGATTCAAACGGTGCTCGACTGGCTTCGTTCACAGGACGGTACTATTGCCGCAAACGTGTGCGGTTCGGGTGCCTGTTCGTTTGCTCTCTGCGATACCGCCGCCACGGCCGAAAGGCTTGCCGACGCTGCCCTGCAAAACGGCTGGTGGTCCTGCGCGACGGAGTTCATTCCCAACACGGTTCGCATTGAAGCGCCAAAGAAGTAAAAATTTCTCTGGCACACGAAGGAGATCTTTGTTACTATAGTCGAGCTAACGGGTTGTGGCTCAGTTTGGTAGAGCACTGCGTTCGGGACGCAGGGGTCGCTGGTTCAAATCCAGTCAACCCGACCAGAGCATGAGGAGGGACCGCTTCTTGCGGTCCCTTTTTTTAGCTATTGTTGTGATACCGCGATACCCGCGGTATACTCATTCGAGCTTGTCTCGCTGTATTGTGGAGGTCTACATGTTTGGACTGAGGGCTCCTGAGCTCATCATTATTCTCGTCGTTGTCCTGATTATCTTTGGGCCTAAGAACCTGCCGAAGCTCGGTAAGTCCCTCGGCTCTACCGTCAAGAATATCCGCGAGGGTATGGAGGGCGACGATAAGGGCGAAACCAAGCAGGCCGAGGACGTTGTGGTCGAGGAGTCCAAGGAGGACAAGGAGATCGCAGAGCTCGAGGCCAAGCTCGCTGCCGCCAAGCAAAAGAAGGCAGAGGACAGCGACGCGGACGCAGAGTAGTCCCATCCCTTTGGGGTGAGCACCTGACCGGCTTGCCCACAGGCTAGCCGGTCTTTTTCGTTTTGTTGACAGTTGATCGTTACATCATAGTTGGGGAGATATCCGTATGGACGCAAGCCAGATCGTACTGACCGCTGAGGGCCGCCAGAAGCTCGTCGAGGAGCTCGCTTGGCGTGAGGGCGATTACGCCAAGGAGATCGTCGAGGACATCAAGGAAGCTCGCGCGTTCGGCGACCTTTCGGAGAACTCCGAGTACGATGCCGCCAAGGACAAGCAGGCCCAGAACGCCGCTCGTATCGCCGAGATCCAGGCCATCCTCGCCAACGCTCAGATCGCTGCCAGCACGGGCGACCTGACCGTCTCCATTGGCTCGACCGTCACCCTGGTTGACCCCAACGGTGAGCTCATGGACGTCACGCTTGTCGGTACCACTGAGACCAACTCGCTCGAGCACAAGATCTCCAACGAGTCTCCGGTCGGCCACGCCATCATCGGTCATGGCGAGGGCGACTCCGTCGAGGTCGTTACGCCTTCCGGCAAGACCCGCATCTACACCATCGCCAAGATCGCACGCTAGACCACGGTCCCGCGTAAAGGTATGTTTTCGCTCCCTGGGACCGAATCCTGGGGAGCGTTTTAGTTTGAGGAGCTAACTTATGGCAGAGAACCAGAACGCCGCCGATCAGGTATCGACGCTCAACGACGAGCGTGCCACCCGCCTGGCCAAGCGCGCCGCCCTGTTCGAGGCGGGCCAGAACCCGTATCCCGAGCACTCCGAGATTGAGGACTACGTCGTCGACATCGAGGCTAAGTATGCTGAGCTTGCCGATGGCGAGGACACCGAGGACGTCGTGAAGATCGGCGGCCGTGTGGTCGCCAAGCGCGGTCAGGGCAAGATCATGTTCATCGTCGTGCGCGACGCGACTGCCGAGATTCAGCTGTTCTGCCGCATCAATGACATGGACGAGGCTGCCTGGAACACACTCAAGGCACTCGACCTCGGCGACATCCTGGGCGTGACCGGCGTAGTCGTGCGCACCCAGCGTGGCCAGCTTTCCGTTGCCCCTAAGAGCGCGACGCTGCTGTCCAAGGCCGTTCGCCCGCTGCCCGAGAAGTTCCACGGTCTCTCCGACAAGGAGACCCGCTATCGTCAGCGCTATGTCGACCTGATCGCCAACGACGACGTTCGCGAGACCTTCCGCAAGCGCTCGCAGATCCTTTCCACGTTCCGCCGCTTTATGGAGTCCGATGGCTACATGGAGGTCGAGACTCCTATCCTGCAGACCATCCAGGGCGGAGCTACTGCCAAGCCGTTCATCACGCACTTCAACGCGCTCGATCAGGAGTGCTACCTGCGTATCGCCACCGAGCTGCACCTCAAGCGCTGCATCGTCGGCGGCTTTGAGCGCGTGTTCGAAATCGGTCGTATCTTCCGCAACGAGGGCATGGACCTTACCCACAATCCCGAGTTCACCACGATGGAGGCCTACCGCGCCTTCTCCGATCTCGAGGGCATGAAGGCGCTCGCCCAGGGTGTCATTAAGGCCGCTAACAAGGCTATCGGCAACCCCGAGGTTATCGAGTACCAGGGCCAGACCATCGATCTGTCCGGTGAGTGGGCCAGTCGTTCCATGACCGATATCGTTTCTGACGTGATTGGCAAGCCGGTCACCATCGACACGCCGGTTGAGGAGCTTGCTGCCGCCGCACGCGAGAAGGGCCTGGAGATCAAGCCCGAGTGGACCGCCGGTAAGATCATCGCCGAGATCTATGACGAGCTGGGCGAGGACACCATCGTCAACCCCACCTTCGTGTGCGATTACCCCATCGAGGTTAGCCCGCTTGCCAAGCGCTTTGAGGATGACCCGCGCCTGACCCATCGCTTTGAGCTGGTCATCGCCGGCCACGAGTACGCGAACGCGTTCTCCGAGCTCAACGACCCGGTCGACCAGGCCGAGCGCTTCGCTGCCCAGATGGCCGAGAAGGCCGGTGGCGATGATGAGGCCATGGAGTACGACGAGGATTACGTGCGCGCCCTCGAATACGGTATGCCTCCCGCGGGCGGCATCGGTATCGGCATCGACCGCGTGGTCATGCTGCTCACCAACCAGGCTTCCATCCGCGACGTGCTGCTGTTCCCGCACATGAAGCCCGAGAAGGGGTCTCAGTCCGGTGCCGCCGCTGCCAAGGCGGCCGAGGCCGGCAGCACCGCGAGCCCCTTCGTCAAGCCGCTCAAGCCCACGGTTGATTATTCCAAGATTGCCGTCGAGCCGCTGTTTGAGGAGTTCGTCGACTTTGATACCTTCTCCAAGAGCGATTTCCGTGCCGTGAAGGTCAAGGCATGCGAGGCCGTCAAGAAGTCCAAGAAGCTGCTGAACTTTACGCTCGATGACGGCACCGGCACCGACCGCACCATCCTCTCCGGTATTCACGGTTATTACGAGCCCGAGGACTTGGTCGGCAAGACCTTGCTTGCCATCACCAATCTGCCCCCGCGCAAGATGATGGGTATTCCCAGCTGCGGAATGCTGATCAGCGCTATCCACGAGGAGGAGGGCGAGGAGCGCCTCAACCTGATCCAGCTCGACGCTTCCATCCCTGCCGGCGCAAAGATGTGCTAACTGGTTACGCGGTTCTTCGAACCGCGTAACGGCTCGACGCTGCGCGGGCCGCATTTGGACAATCTGACGTTCAACTTCAAGGGCGCGACCAGAAGG
>NZ_JADNGN010000017.1 GCF_015553355.1 Collinsella aerofaciens | reverse complement strand
CCCATCATCGCGGTCTATGGGGTCAACGATATGGCACCGTGGGGACACATGTATGTCAATCCTGGTCTAACAGAGCCTTATTTAATCCCCGTCCCAGAGAAATCAATTAGCGGGCAGAAGGGCAAAAGTAGTAAAAAAAGCCCCGTCCCAAATTAGCTACCCCTTGCACCGATTATTCGCCTGGGTTGATGTTCGCGTAGAACTCCGCCCCGTCGTCCAGGCGCAGGATGCCCACTCGACCGAACTCGGAGCCGGTGGCGGCAGCGCAGTCGATGTCGATGCGATCGGGCACGCCGGCAGTGTCCTCGCCGCCCAGGCGCACGATCTGCCCGCGGCCCGACTCCTCGTCGAGCCCCGCAAGACCACCGACCTCGCAATAACGCCCGAGCGACACCGTTGGCGTGTGACCGCTCACAACGACCGGGCCCTTACCCTCGGCAGAAAGCAGCCCGGTCGGCACATCCCAATAGCCGTGACGAATCCACAGCAGGTCATCGGACGACTGTACCGCGAGCATCTGCTGCAGCAGCTCGCGATCGGCACCCACCGCTCCAACGCCATCGGCACAATCGACGCCATGCTCAAGCAAAAACGCGCGCGCCGCCTTCATCTCGATTCCAGCATGTACCAGCAGATACGGGCGCTCCTCGGTCTCGACCACCGCGTAGAGCGGCAGCGCGGCCATCCATCGCACGAGCTCCTCGTATGCCTCAAATTCCATGTCGTTGAGCTGCTCGCGCGTCGTCCAGCCACCGTTGATATCCCAGGTCTCGGCATCGAGCGGATCCTGACCAATGATGGCATCGAGCATGATCTGCTCGTGATTACCCTTGAGCACGTGGGCGTTGGGCAGCGAGCGCACGAGCTTAATAACGCCGACCGGATCGGGCCCGCGATCGATCATGTCGCCCAGCACGTACAGCGTGTCGTCGGACGTCAACGAGATCTTAGACAGGGCCTCGTCAAGCGCACGCACGTGCCCGTGAGCATCAGATGTCACATAGATCGCCATGGTACGCCTCTCCTTGCATTGCGGCCTAAGCCCGGCGCCGCAACTAAAACTTCAAGTTGAACTTAAACGTTACCCATTGTACTCCGTTGCAATAAAGCTGGAAAGGGTTTCCGTGCAGAGGCACAGACGGCAGCCGTCTATGACGGTATCGCGCATGCCCGCAATCCAACCCCATAAACCCACCATCTTTGGGTACAAATAACCGCAGACAACTGACCGTGCCACGCCAACCACCCAGGAGCGGACACCATCCATGAACCAGATCCTTCTCTTTATCGGCCTCGTCATCATTTTGTGCCTGACCATCAAACCCGTCGGCAAAAAACTCCCCTTCCCCACCCTGCTCATCTTTATCGCGCTCGGCATGCTGTTGGGCGTCAACGGCCCGGCGCACATCGACTTTAGCGACTACGCACTCACCGAAACCGTCTGCAGCACGGCGCTGCTGTTCATCATGTTCTACGGCGGCTTTAACACCAATATCGACCGCGCCAAGCCCGTCGCTGCGCCGGCGGTGCTGCTGAGCACGCTCGGCGTCGTCATCACTGCCGGCATCACCGGCGTGTTCGCCCACTTCGCGCTGGGGATCGACTGGATCGGCAGCCTGCTGCTGGGATCGGTCGTGGCATCCACCGACGCGGCGAGCGTCTTTAGCGTACTGCGTGAGCACAGCCTGTCGCTGAGAGGTGGCACCGACTCGCTGCTCGAGGTCGAATCGGGCTCCAACGACCCCGTCGCCTACATGCTCACCGCTGTGCTCGCTACACTCGCGGCCGGCGGCGACATCAACATTCCCGCACTGCTGGCCAAGCAGATTATCCTGGGCGTGGGCCTGGGCCTCGCCATCGGCTGGGCGGCGGGCCGCCTGATTGAACGCGCACACGCAACGGCCGAGGGTGCGCAGACCATCTTTTTGTTCGCCGTGGCCATCGTCGCCTACGCGCTGCCGAGCCACCTGGGCGGCAACGGATTTTTGGCCGTGTACCTGGCCGGCATTGTGCTGGGCGCGAGCGACATCACCGGCAAGGTCGAGATGGCGCACTTCTTTGGCACCCTCACCGAGATGGCCGAGATGACGATCTTCTTCTTGCTCGGCCTGCTCGTAACGCCCGCACGCCTGCCGCAGATGCTGCTGACGGGCCTGGCGCTCATGGCGTTTATGCTCTTTGTGAGCCGCCCCATCGCCGTGGGAATGCTGTTGGCGCCCTTTAAGACGAGCCCCCGCCAGGTCGCGCTCGTAAGCTGGGCGGGCTTGCGCGGAGCAGCTTCGGTCGTCTTTAGTCTCTTTGCCGTGGTGGCCGGCGTTCCCGGCGGACACGACCTGTTTGACCTGGTATTTGTGATTGCCGTGTCGAGCATTGTGGTGCAGGGCTCGCTGCTGCCAGTAGTGGCGAAGAAGCTCGATATGATCGATACGACCGGCGACGTGCGCCGCACCTTTAACGACTACCGCGACGAGGACGGCATGTCGTTTGTAAAGCTCAAGGTGGGCGCTGGACATCCGTTTGCCGGACGCTCGCTCGCCGACATTGGCAGCGCAACGGACATGCTGGTGGTCTTGGTGCTGCGTGACGGGGCGCACCCGGTACTGCCCAACGGCGATACCGTGATCCAGGAAGGCGATCTGCTGGTGATGGCCGCCCCAACGTTCGAAGAGCGTGCCGAGGTTACGCTGCGCGAGGTCACCGTGACGCCCTACGGTCGCCTGGCCGGCCAGCGCCTGCGCGATGTGCCGCAAGGCAAGCATCCGTTTATTGTGGTGATGCTCAAGCGCGAAGGCCAAACGATCATCCCCGACGGCAACACCCTCATATACGCCGGCGACGAAGCCGTCATCGCCACGCTGGCGTCGTAGTGACCAGGAGGTGGCTAATTTGCGACGAAGAGATCAAGCGCCTAGAGAACCTTATGTCTTCGCTCGCTGATTTGGATTTGCCTGAGGAGTAAAGCGCCCCTCCCCCATGTAACCATCCTGTAAATCATAGCGGCGTAGTCGAGTTTTACCGTGATGCGGTCGCACCTACCGCTCCACTGTGCTAAAGTATCCCGAACGTTCAAACGACTACGAGGGGAACCAGAAGATGGCACGTGTGCACAACTTCTCAGCTGGCCCGGCCGCACTGCCTACAAGCGTGCTCGCCGAGATCGCCGACGAGATGATGGACTACCGCGGTTGCGGCATGTCCGTGCTCGAGATGAGCCATCGATCTAGCATGTACCAGCAGATCATCGACGACGCCGAGGCAACCCTGCGCCGCCTGTTGAGCATTCCCGACAACTACCGTATCCTGTTTTTGCAGGGCGGCGCCACGCTGCAGTTTGCGGGTATCCCCATGAACCTCATGCACCGCGGCCGCGCCGGCTACGTCGTGACGGGCAACTTTGCCAACAAGGCGTACAAGGAGGCCGCCAAGTACGGCGAGGCCGTGCTGCTCGCGAGCTCCGAGGACACCAACTTCGACCGCATTCCCAGTATGGCCGATGTCAACGCGCGCATTGCCGCCGAGGCCGAGGGCGATGGGCTCGACTACGTCTACATCTGCCAGAACAACACCATCTTTGGCACCATGTACCACGAGCTGCCCGATTGCGGCGACGTACCGCTGGTAGCCGATGTCTCGAGCTGCTTTCTGTCGCAGCCGCTCGACGTTGAGCGCTACGGGCTCATTTACGCTGGCGCACAGAAAAACGCCGGCGCCGCGGGCGTGACCGTGGTCATCGTGCGCGACGACCTCATCACAGATGGCCCCGCCTTTGCGCAGACGCCGCAGTACCTGGACCTTAAGACCCAGGCCGCCAAGGGCTCCATGCTCAACACGCCTAACACCTTTGGCATCTACGTGTGCGGCAAGGTGTTCCGGTGGGTCGAGGAGACCGGCGGACTTGCCGCCATGGCCGAACGCAACTGGGCCAAGGCCAACCTGCTCTACGACCTGCTCGAGCACAGCGAGCTGTTCCATGGCACCGCGCAGGCCGACAGCCGCTCCATCGCCAACGTCACCTTCCGCACCGACGACGCCGAACTCGACGCGGCCTTTGTCGCAGGCGCGGCCGAGCACCAGATTCAAAACGTCAAGGGCCATCGCCTGGTGGGCGGCATGCGCGCGAGCGTCTACAACGCCGTGACCATGGAAGACACGCAGGCACTGGCCTCGTACATGAAGGACTTCGAAGCGCAGCATAGTTTGAGTCCGCGATCTAACTAGCCCGCAACGCGCGGGCCGACCAGCCACTTCAAACCACTTGTTTTAGACAAACCTGCTAAGGAGTTTTTCATGCGCAAAATTAAAACCATCGACGACATTACCAAAGACGGCAAGGTCGAGTTTGGCGAGGGCTACGAGTTTGTGGGCACCGCCGAGGAGGCCGACGCCATCCTGATGCGCTCCACCGACCTGTACGGCTACGAGCTGCCCGAGGGCATCCGCGCCATCGCCCGCTGCGGCGCAGGCGTCAACAACATCCCCGTTGAGGAGTACGCCAAGAAGGGCGTCGTCGTCTTTAACTCCCCCGGCGCCAACAGCAACGCCGTCAAGGAGCTCGTCCTGGGCATGCTAGTGCTCTCGAGCCGCGGCGTGGTGCAGTCGATGAACTGGGTGCGAGACAACGCCGACGACCCCGAGATCCAGGTCGATGCCGAGAAGGCCAAGAAGGCCTTTGTGGGCCGCGAGCTCAAGGGTAAGCGCATCGGCGTCATCGGTCTGGGCAACGTGGGCTCCAAGGTCGCTAACGCCTGCGTCGACCTGGGCATGGACGTCTACGGCTACGATCCGTTCATTTCCGTCGAGCACGCGTGGGTGCTGAGCCGCGAGGTGCAGCGCGTGGGCACGCTCGAGGATCTCTGCCGCGGCTGCGATTACCTCACGGTGCACGTGCCCAGCAAGGCCGACACCATCGGCATGATCAGCACCGAGCAGATTAACCTGCTGGCACCCGACGCCGTGCTCATCAACTACGCACGCGAAACCATCATTGACGAGGACGCCGTCGACGCCGCCCTGCGCGAGGGCAAGCTCAGCTGGTTTAGCTGCGACTTCGCCACGCCCAAGACGGTCAAGATGCCCAATACGTTTATCACCACGCACTCGGGCGCCGGCACCGGCGAAGCCGAGGCCAACTGCGCCGACATGGCCATCAGCGAGCTCAAGGATTACCTGGAGAACGGCAATATCGCGCACAGCGTCAACTATCCTGCCTGCAGCATGGGCAAGGCGCGCGCCGCAAGCCGCATCGCCTGCCTGCACGCCAACGTGCCCAACATGATCGGCCAGATCACGGCAATCCTGGCCAAAGACAACGCCAACGTGCAGCGTATGACCAACGAGTCCGCCGGCGAGAACGCCTACACCATGTTCGACACCGATGAGCACCTGGACAGCAGCACCATCGAGGCGCTCAAGCAGATTCCGTCGATGTATCGCGTGCGCGTGATCAAGTAGCGCCGACTAACCTGACGGGCAGCTCCCCATGTGGCCTGCCCGTCACTGACATTGAATGCCCGCGGGGGTGCCTTTCGCACGAGAGGCGCCCCCGTTTTTGTGAGCGCTCCATTAAATGCACCGAGCCGCTTCTTGGCATACAATCTGTATGTTGACCTAACTATCTGTGAGGTGCCTATGGTTGATACAGATTTTGCCTGGCGGCTTACGCAAGGGCTCGTGCGGATCGACAGTTCCGACCCAGGTGCGTATGAGGGCGAGATTGAACGCTATATCAAAGCGTTGGTTGAGGAACGGTTGGCGCAGCTGAGCCATCCGGTACTCGATGCCGTGCAGGTTGAGGAACTCGAGGTGCTGCCCGGGCGCCGCAACCTTATGGTCACCGTGCCGGGACTGAGCGACGAGCCACGGCTCGTCTATATCTGCCATATGGATACCGTTACACTGGGCGATGGCTGGGACGCGGACATTCCGCCGCTCGGAGCGATCGTGCGCAACGATAAACTCTATGGCCGCGGTGCCTGCGATATGAAGGGCGGCCTGGCCTGCGCCATTGCCGCACTGGTCCATACGCTCGAGCGCGTGGCGGCAGAAGGCAAGCTGCCCCGCCGTGGCTTCTCACTCATTTGCTCGGTCGACGAGGAGGACTTTATGCGCGGCTCAGAGGGCACGATCGATGCTGGCTGGGTCGGCTCGCGTGAATGGGTGCTGGACACCGAGCCCACCGACGGACAGATCCTGGTGGCGCACAAGGGGCGTACGTGGTTCGAGATTGAAATGACTGGCGTGACGGCGCATGCGAGCCAGCCCTGGAAGGGCGCGGATGCCGTCGCTGCCATGGCCGAGGTCGTGTGTTCGCTCCGTCGCGCGTTTATGGCGCTGCCCGCGCACGATGAGCTGGGGCCTTCGACCATCACGTTTGGCCAAATCGAGGGCGGATATCGCCCCTACGTCGTACCCGACCGCGCCAAAGTCTGGGTCGACATGCGCCTGACCCCGCCGACCGATACGGCCGCCGCGACGCGCATGGTAGAGCAGGCCATCGCCGTCGCCGAAGCCGCCGTTCCCGGTTGCCATGGCAGCTACACCGTAACGGGCGACCGCCCCGCCATCGAGCGCGACCCGAACTCTCCCCTTCTAGCAGCGCTCAAGCGTGCCGCCGATGACGTGACGGACGCGGACACGACCGTCGGCTTCTTTACCGGCTACACCGACACCGCCGTCATTGCCGGCAAGACAGGTAACCGCAATTGCATGAGCTACGGTCCCGGGTCGCTCGCGCTCGCGCACAAGCCCAACGAATATGTGCCCCACGCCGATATCGTTCGTTGTCAGCAGGTGCTAATCGCGCTCGCCGATAACGTGCTCTGGGACGCGAGCGGCCAAGTTGGGGCATAATAAGCCGCGAACAAACCGACTCGTGCGTTAGGACCGCCTATGAAAGCACTTCCGTTTCCCTGCATCCGCCCGGCTCAGGACCGCGTGCTCGAGGCGCTGCCTGCAATGGGCAGCATCCTGAGCGGCAACGATGCTCTGCGCGGAGCCCTTGCCGATGGTCTGATGCTCAAGGACCCGGGTGCGGCGTATTACGTGTACGAATGCTCGGGCGAGCCGGGACGTGTGACGGGTGTCGTGGCGATCTGCCCGGTTGGTGCGCTGGCGGGCGGCGACGCGGTTGCCGCCGATACGACCGCCGCTGCGCGCGCAATCGCCGACCTCAAGGTACAGCCCCGTCCCGTAACGCTTGTCTACGAAGCCTCTCCCGTCATGGATATCATCCTCGGCGCCGCAAAAGAGGGCGCTTCACTCTATGCCGTCACCGACCCCGCCGGCATTACGCACCGCGTGTGGGAGGTCAAGCGCGAGGACGCCGTCGGGGCCATCCGCGCCATGCTCGACCAGGCGCCGGAGCCGGCACTGGCCGACGACCCTGCCTACGCTATCGCGCTAGTCGAGGCATCACAGCTCCTGGCCGACGATGCACGTGCCGCCGGCACCTACACGGGCAAAGAGCCGTTCAACTTTGCCGTAGCTGCGCTCTTCCCCGCCGCGCAGGTCAGCGGCGGCGCGGCGCAGGTTCCGACGGGTCTGCTCACGCACCAGGTCGCGCGGTTCTAGCAAGACCAGACCGTCCAGCACAAAAATCGGCAGCCCAACAAACAGGGGGCGGAGATGCAGCAGGTACATGCATCTCCGCCCCTTTTGCGTCGAGAAGTTATGCCGACGACCCGTGCCGCCGCGCTCGCGTTATCCGCGCTGCGGACCCGCAGTAGCCACGAGCGGTTCAAGCCCCAGCTCGCGCGCGTAGTCTTCCTGCGTAAAGACTTCGACCAGTTCAAACGTATCGGCCGCATCGTCAAACGCAAAATGCAGCACTGAGCAGTTGCCCGGCACGCGTTCGCGCTCGTCGGCCGCCGCGCCCCGCACGTGGTCCAAAAACTCCTTGATAGCCGAACCGTGGCTCACCGCGAGCACGCACTCGTGGTCCGGACGTCGCATAAGATCGGTTATCGTCGCCGCCATGCGCTCGCGCACCTGCATCTGGCCCTCGCCGCCAAACTGACGATAGAAATCTCGCCACGGGCGCTCGGGCATAAGCATCACGCGCTCGGCCTCAAAGTCGCCAAAGAACCACTCACGCAGACCGTCCAGGCGCTCGTACGCCAAGCCCGGCCACAGGTTGGCGATAGTCTGCTCGGTGCGATGAAGTGTGGAGGTGTAGGCATGATCGGGTTCAATGCCGCGCGCACGTAAGAACATGCCGGCACGCGCCGCCTGGTCGCATCCCAGCTGCGTGAGCGGCGAGTCACTCCAACCCTGAATAATGCGCTTAAGGTTGAATATTGTCTGCCCATGACGAACCAGATACAGGTCTTTATTCATAGGGGTCCTTTCGTTCGTTACCAATCAAGGAGCGAAAACGCACCGTCGCAATAGCCAAAATGAAGCACGGCACCGTTGTCGGGTAGCTCTCCCCTGCCAGTCACATACTCAAGAAACTCCTGGCAGGAAGAGCCGTGGGAGACTGCCAGCACACAGTCGTGCTGCGGCCTGGCCATGATGTGGGACAGCGCCGCGACCATGCGCGACTGGAGCTCGCCTTCAGACTCGCCACCAAAGGCCACCGGATAATCACCCCAGGGCTGCGGCGGCATCTCGCGATTTGATGTACCCTCCAGCGAGCCCAAATGCCACTCGCGCAGGTCATCGACCAACTCTATCGAGCGGCCCTCACCAGCAATTAGCTCAGCCGTATGCCGCGCCCGGCCCAACGGCGAGGAATACACACGGTCAAAGGTCACGCCACGCGCCTCAAACGCCGCGCGCGTCGCCAGCGCCTGCTCGCGCCCGCGCGCCGTAAGCGGCGAATCGTGCCCACCCTGCAAAATGTTCTGCACATTGAGCTCAGTCTGCCCATGCCGCACCAAATACAAATCTGCCACACGTCCTCCCCTCGCACCACCGCAAAGGGGACAGGTACCTTTGTGGTGGTTTACCGCCGGATCACACCGCGGTGACGCTCAGCTACACCAGTACGTCGGCAAGCGGGCGCTTGGGTACGTGGTGCACCTGCGCCTCGTCGCGCCAGTAATTAATTGAGCCGTCGGGGTTGGAATCGATCGCATCGATCACCTGCGTCTCGGCCGGAACGCCAAACGCCATGATCAGCTTGAGCTCATACTTGTCGCTATCGAGCCCCATGGCATCGATCGCGTGGGGCGTAAAGGCCTTGAACATGCAGGCAGCCACCTCGGGCGTGGCGCTGCGGGCGGCGAGCATCATCGTCTGCGCGGCAATGCCCGTGTCGACCTCAGTAATAGGAGCGGCGGGCTTACCCGGAACGGCGCGCTCGGCAAGAATCGCGATGTAGCCGGTCGGGCGCTCGCCCTCATCGGGACCCGGCCAATCCTTGAGCGCACCGGCCCATGCAAGCTCGTCAAATACACGCGCGCAGTCCTCTGCACCGCTTACCACATGAAAACGCAGACGCTGAGCATTGGCACCACAGGGAGTCAGGTGCGCCAGCTCCGCCAGCTCAAGCAAAAGCTCACGCGGCACGCGCATGGACTCGTCAAAGCGACGGCACGTGCGGGCGCAGCGAACCAACGCATCAAACGCGTCCAAGCCGAGCTTTTCGCAACCCTGCTTTGCCATCGACTCCGCGCTCGACGGCGCCGCGGGAACTGTTTCGTTCATAGGGACCCCCAATTTCGGGCAATTGTTCTTAGGAAAATCTAACCTAAAACGTAGGCAATAACGAACAGGGCTGCAATGTTCTACACCTGTTGAATAGAAAATCGCGACGTGGGGAACAACGGAAACAATTCGGGGCCTTTGGGTTACGTTTCGCCCTCCCCGACCCATACGCCAGCGCCTTTAGGCGATACTGGTTGTAACGATCAAGGCTTACGCCGCACGGAAAGGAGACATTATGGGCATCTTTAAGAACGATGACCAAAAATCGAGCCAGTTTGGATTTGACGAGAAAAGCATGGCAGGCAAGGCCGTCAAGGCCGTGCGCTGGATTTACGCCATCACGGGCGTCTTGGCGCTCGTCGCCGGCATCGCACTGCTGTTTGCGCCCGCCAAGTCCCTCGTCTTCCTAACGACCGTCTTGGGCTTCTACTTTGTGATCACGGCCGCGATCAGGCTGTTTACCGCTGTTTTCGAGCCACTGCTGCCCACCGGCTGGCGCGTGACGAGCATCATCTCCAACCTGCTCATTATCTTGGGCGGCGTCATAATCCTGCGCAACCAGGCCTTCTCGACCGCGACGCTCACCACGATGGTGGTTATCGTGGCCGGCTTTGGCTGGATTGTCGAAGGTGTCATGTCCATTCTGGAGTCCGAGCTTTCGTCCAACCGTGCCCTCGCCATCCTGAGCGGCGCGCTCTCCATCATCGCCGGCATGTTCGTGTTTATCTATCCGTTGTGGTCGGCCAAGATGCTCGTCATCTTTAGCGGCGCCGCACTGCTGGTGTTTGGCGTAACGCTGATTGTTCGCGCTATTCAATTTGGCAAACTGGTGCACTAGATGCCGCGAACGCTCTTTATTGATGCAGACGCCTGCCCGGTCACGCGCGAGTCGATTGACTGCGCGCGGCGGGCGGGCGTCGCCGTCGTTATCGCCGGCAACAGCACACAGAACTTGGAACGCCACATTCGCCGTGACGATCCGCGCGACGTCGAGCATGCGCGACGCGGATTTTGGGTCACGACGCTCGATGTGAGCGTGGGCGCCGACAGCGCCGACTTTGCCATTGTCGAACGCCTGCAGGCGGGCGACGTAGTCGTGACGCAGGACATTGGCTTGGCGAGCATGGTGCTCGGGCGCGATGCCGCCGCCATCGGCGTGCGCGGGCGCGTCTACGATAAGGCGACCATCGACATGCAATTGTTTATTCGCCACGAGGAAAAGAAGGTGCGCCGCGCCGGCGGTCGCACTCGCGGTCCGGCGGCATTTACCAGCGAAGACCGGGCCCGCTTTAAGCGCAACCTCACCGAGCTGCTGCGCTAACCAAGGTAGATTTTCGGGACATGCCCGGAAATCTACCTTTTTGTTTTGAGCGGTGTGAGCGCTCGGAATCCATGGCTCAACAAAAAACGGGCTTCAAAATGCCATGCGTCGCCGCATTGCGCAGGCGCCGAGCATGGCTATTTGAAGCCCATTTTTTAGGCCTACTTAGAGGCCGAAGGCGGATAGGATAAGGCCCCAGCCGGCGCCGATGACGTACATCATGACCAGGAACACGGCGTTTTCACGAGCGCTGCGGTTGGTGCGGAACAGGACAAGATAGCCCACGCCGGCGGAAATGAGCGTGCCGGCGAGCATCGGCGCCAGCTGTAGCGCGCCCTCCAGGTACAGCTGCGTAATGACCACGCTGGCCGAGCAGTTGGGGATCAGGCCGACGAGTGCCGAGCCCAAGACGGCGAGCGTCTCGTTGCCACGCAGGAACTGCTCGATCGCGGACTCTCCGAAGGTCTCGAGCACGGCAACTAGAATCAGCGTCACCAGGAAAATAAAAACCGAAACCTGCACGGTGTGCGAGATCGCGCTGCGGATAATCGACAGGACGGGCGCACCTTCGTGGGAGTGACCGTGGTCGTGCCCATGGCCGTGGTGGTGCTCATGCTCGCCTGCGTGACCGTGGTCATGGCTGTGTCCGTGGTCGCGCTCGTGTTCATCTTCATCATCATCGCAACCGCAATGGTCGCGCTCGCACAACTCGTGGATGTGGTCGGCGCTCACGCCCGCCTCGGCCACTTCATCAATGATGTCGCCCCCGGTATGGTCGTCGTGCGCGCAGTTCACATGAGCCGGATTGGCAGCGGTCCCCAGCACGGTACGGCGAATCGCCGCATGCGCGCGGGCATTACGACGAAGGCCGCGGATAGCCGCGTCCACGATAAAGCCCGTGACCAGCGCGATCAGTGCCTTCGAAGCCAAAAGCATCGCCATGGTCTGCACGGGCACCTGCTCGGCGAGCAACAGCGGCAGCATCTCATCGGAGGTCGAGAGGAACACGGCGACCAGCGTGCCCAGCGTCACGACACGGCCGGCGTACAGCGTTGCTGCCATGGCCGAAAATCCGCACTGCGGCACAATGCCCAGCAGCGAGCCAGCCACAGGACCCGCAGCGCCGGCGCGCTTGATAGCGCCGTTGACGCGGTCGCCCGCAACGTGCTCAAGTGTCTCGAGAGCAAGATACGTCACCAACAAAAACGGCGCCAGCGAGAGCGTGTCCTTGCCGGCGTCGAGCAGAATATCAATCAGCAAATCCATGACGGATGGAACCTTTCATGTCTTTCGGCAGCATTGTAAAAGTCCTAGCGGTCAACTAGGGTATTGTAGTTGTCCTAGGCGCGATGCCAATAGTTGCCCATGGTAAACTATCATCTCGCCACATCTCAATGAACCCGAGCCGCGCGGTGCGGCCCGTCCAAGGAGCAGTTATATGAACGTTTCACAAGCACTCGAATACGAGCGTCAGCCGTTTATCCCCATGTTTATCTATGGCGATCACGGCGCCATGGAGTCCGAGCGCCAGAAGGGCGAGGAGGCCCTTAAGGTGCTCGAAACCGAGTACTTTACCGCCGAGGGCGACCCCAGCTTCGACTTTGCCACCGTGCGCGACCTGGCTGACCGCAACCGCGACCTGTGCGACCAGATTGGCGAGGCGCGCCTGCGCAACGTGACGCCCGCGACGCTTTCGCGCGGCCTGTCCGATGCCGACACCTGCGCCGCCATCGGTAAGATGCAAAAGCGCACCGCCGCGTCGGTCATGCGCGAGATCCGCGGCGACCGCGGCGCGCTCGGCGTGGCCTACGCCCGCAAGCCCATCCAGGGCACCGTGCTCGGTATCGACATCGAGACCACCGGCCGTGCACCCGAGCGCGGTTATATCATCAATGTGGGTTGGGAAATCATGGAGCTCACCAGCGACGCCGTCCCGCACGACGCCGAGGCACACTACTGCGGCCTGCCCGACATCTACCGCGGCGAGGATGTGCCGCTATCGAACATCCATCACATTACCTGGGACGACATCGACGGCAAAAAACCATTCCGCGAGAACAAGGAACTGCAGAAGCAGCTGCTCAAACTTATGAAGAAGTACCCGTACATGGCGCATAACGCCGCGTTCGAAGACAGTTGGTTCAAGATCCACCTGGACGGTTACGCCGAGGCACGCCGCGCCGGCAAGATCATCGTCATCGACTCGCGCCAGATCTGCCGCAGCCTGGATGCCGACGTCCGCTCGCTCCCCCGCGAGTCCGCGCCCGCCGCGCTCGAGAACTGGGCGCGCCGCCGTGGCACCCTCGCCGCCGACGCCAACGAGCAGCACCTGGGCCTCGACGACACCGACCTCATGCTTCGCACCGTCCAAGCCGAGTTCAACCTCAAGAACCTGTTTGCCAAGTAGAAACGTCTACGCCAAACTCCGGCGTAGATCACGAGCGGTCTCGCAGCGGGAAACCCCGCAGCGGGGCCGCCCTACGTTCCACAGATAGATCTGCCATCACAAATTCTGAACCCTCATTTTGAACGATTTCGACCAATTCCCGACACGTAATTCGTTGTCGGATGGTGATGCATCGATATCAAATGTGCAGCAATTGAGTATTTATATGCTATAGCTAAGCTGCGAAAACTTTTATTTAGGGCATACCAACCCATAATTGCGTCAAGCTTTTGGACAGCATTTGGCTAGACCTCTAAAACGACTTTTCCACTCAGCGCCATCAACACGGCATTAGCTGACACGATATATAGCATGAGTATCGTATTGTCACATACCACTGCAAAAGCGGTCTACCAGGCCGCGCATTCGGTGTCTGCGAAAGGCATCGAGTCCTGTAACCCTGCCGCGATTTACGGATCATGTCCCACCGGAACGCTCCTTGACGCAGCCGCAGAATGGCTCACCAAACATGATGTTTCCCTCGACGCAAATGATTCCCTCGAGGTAATGGTGTTTGATCGCAGGAACGCGCGCTACGCGATGGACTGTCAATGCCACGTTTCTTCAAAACGATTCTCGAACTCACGCTTTGTAGAGCTTAAAGATGGCATCTTCGTTGTTGGCGTTGAGCTTTGCGCACTTCAGGCCGCCACCTATCTTTCTTTTCGCGAACTAGTGGAGTACTACTTTGAACTGTGCAGCGCTTACTCCCTTGGAACCGACTCTTCCACCTCCTATACCGAGCGTTTCGCGCTCACCTCGACCGAGAGATTAAAACAGTTCTTTAATTCCATTACCAGATGCGACGGTCTGGCTCTTGCCCGAAAGGCGATCCAATGTGTGCGCGACGGATGCCGGTCTCCTATGGAAACGGCCTTTGTCATGATGCTAACGCTGCCCAAAAGCGAAGGAGGGCTTGGTATTAAGGGAGTTGAGACCGATTACGAGGTGCAGGTCACCGCTGCAGCGAAGAATCTCACGAGACGCAAAAAGTTCTTTATGGATGCGTATCTAAAGAAATCTCGCACAGACATTGAATACAACGGTTTTTATCATGACGCGGAAGAAGACCGCGCCATCGATGAGGAACGCAAGAATGCGCTTGCGTCCATGGGATACGGAATCATCACCGTCAGTCGTTATTCCTTTATGCATGCCAGCGCTTTCGTTAGGGTCATGGAGGCGATCCAACGAAAAGAGGGCATACGCCCCTCGCGTCTGCCAAAAGACTTTCAAATCATGCAAGAAGACCTGAGACAGTTTGTACTCAGAAGGTTTATTGAGGAGAAGAAACGAATCCAGGAGGAGCTTCGCCAGGATTCCGAAGAGCGCCAACGAATCGACCTCGAAAAAGCAATGCTCGAAGGCATCACATTGGACGATCCGACGATTAACGAGGCTCCGGCAATCGATGACATGCAGACTGTCGAACCCGACAGCCCATCACTCAACCAAACAAGCAGCTTCGCGCCCGAGGGCAGGATCTTCGGGGCCGGAAGCTAGACCGGCTAACAAGGTGGGCACCTTAGCGACGTGCAAAATTGCGAGTATTCAGCAGAGCCGGGTGTCTATCACCCTCGAGTGGATCCAAATGTGAAGCGAAATCACTCTTGCGTGAGAGCGTTAGGCAACATTTGAGGAAGAACTCATCGGATTAACACCCTAAGATAACTCTTGAACTGCATTATATGGCCTGCAATAAATTAACGGACCCCCTATCGTTGCAGAATACTCCAATTTTTGCACGGCTCAGGGGCACCCACCCCGGCATCGGCTATCAAAACCGCTCACTCCGGGATCTCGTCCACTATTCCCCATCATTTTGTGCAACGAATTACCTGAACGTCATTGACATATGAACATATACTCATATAATCGGAAGCAAGTTATATGAGCGCATGTTCATATGAAAGGATATTGCAATGAGCATCCGCGTTGATGAAACGAAACCCGACATCGAGGCCACCGAACCCGCGATTCCCACCACCTGCTCGCCCGAGGACCTTCCCGACGAGGAGCTTCTCTACGACCTCGCCGACCTGTTCAAGGTCTTCAGCGACACCACGCGCATCAAGATCCTCTATGCCCTCATGGGCCGCGAGCTCTGCGTGGCGGACATCGCCGAAGCGACCGAAACCTCGCAGTCCGCGGTGTCGCACCAGCTGCGCACACTCAAGCAGTCGCACCTGGTTAAATTCCGGCGCGACGGGCGCAATATCCTATACTCGCTCGCCGACGACCACGTCTACACCATGCTCAACCAGGGCATGAGCCACATCTGCGAATAGCGACCAACCACGGTACCAGCGCGGCCTGCACCCAAGCCGCAAATACGGGGAAAGGAATCCACCATGAAAAAGCAGTTTAAACTCGACGAGATCGACTGCGCCAACTGCGCGCGTGAGCTTCAGGACGAGCTGGCCAAGCTCGATGGCGTCAAGTCCGTTTCGGTCAACTTTATGACCCAGAAGTTGACGCTCGAGGCCGATGACGCCGAGTTCGACGAGGTCCTCGACCGCGTTGTGGAGTTCACCGCCGACGCCGAGCCGGACTGCGAGATCATTCTCTAGCCCAGGTTTACGCCAACCCGCAAGGCCGCGCTTGCCGCGGCCTTTGCTCGCGAAATTATATGAGCGAGTGTTCATACATTCAAATGGGAGGATACGAATCATGGCCACCGCCGACCCCAAGAAGAAAAAGAAGAAGCGCAAGAAAAAAGAGTCACTCGAGCATAAGCGCAACCGCATCCTGGTAGCGCTGGGCATTTTTGCCGTGGTGTACGCCCTCGATGAGCTCGGCACCCTCACTGCCGCATTCGGCACCCCGGGCGACATCTACGCCAGCTTCGCACTGTTCCTCGTGCCTTTTTTGATTGCCGGCTACGACGTGCTCCAAAAGGCATACAACAACATCCGCCGCGGCAAGGCGTTCGACGAGAGCTTCCTCATGGCCGTCGCGACCATCGGCGCGTTTGCCATGGTGCTCTTCCCCGACACCGACCCGCACATGGCCGAAGGCGCCGCCGTCATGCTGTTCTACCAGGTCGGCGAGCTGTTCCAGGCATACGCCGTGGGCAAGAGCCGCAAGTCGATCAGCGCCATGATGGACATCGCGCCCGACTACGCCAACGTCGAGCAACCCGACGGCACATTCGAGCAGGTCTTCCCCGATGACATCGCCGTGGGCACCGTCATCGTCGTCAAGCCCGGCGAGCGCGTGCCTATCGACGGCGTCATCGTCGAAGGCGAGACACAGCTCGACACCGCCGCACTCACGGGCGAGTCAGTTCCCCGCCCCGCCAAGTCCGGCGACGACATCATCAGCGGCTGCATCAACATGACGGGGCTCATCCACGTGCGCACCACCAAGCCCTTTGGCGAGTCCACCGTCGCGCGCGTCCTGGAGCTCGTAGAAAACGCCAGCGAAAAGAAGGCGCGCACCGAGAACTTCATCACGCGCTTCGCCCGCGTCTACACGCCCGCCGTCACCGGCGCGGCCGCGGTGCTCGCGCTCGGCGGCGGCTTGATCACCGGCGCCTGGTCCGACTGGATCCTGCGCGGCCTGACCTTCTTGGTCGTCAGCTGCCCGTGCGCGCTCGTGATCAGCGTCCCGCTGAGCTTCTTTGGCGGCATCGGCGGCGCCTCCAAGCTGGGCGTTCTCATCAAGGGTTCTAACTACCTCGAGACGCTCGCCGACGTGGACACCGTCGTCTTCGACAAGACCGGCACGCTCACCAACGGCACGTTCTCGGTCGTGGCAGTACACCCCGAAGCCGGCTATACCGAGCAATCGCTGCTTGAGGTCGCAGCCCTCGCTGAGTCATTCTCCGATCATCCCATCGCGCAGTCGGTGCGCGCCGCCTTCCAGGGCGAACTCGACCCCAAGCGCGTAAGCGACTCCACCAACGACGCGGGCCATGGCGTGACGGCGAACATCGACGGCAGGCACGTCGTCGTCGGCAACGCTAAGATGCTCGCAGCGACCGGCGTCGAAGCGCCCAATTGCGAGGTCGTCGGTACGATCCTTCACGTGCTGGTCGATGGCATCTATGCCGGCCACATTGTAATTGCCGACACCGTCAAGGCCGATGCCGAGCAGACGATCAGCGACCTGCACGCCGCCGGCGTCAAGCGCACCGTCATGCTCACGGGCGACCGCGAGGAGGTTGCGGCGTCTGTAGCCAAGCAACTCAGTCTCGACGAGTTCCACGCGCAGCTGCTGCCGGGCGATAAGGTCGAGCGTGTTGAGGCGTTGCTTGCGAGCGAGAACGGCAAGGGCAAGCTCGCTTTTGTCGGCGACGGTATCAACGACGCACCCGTGCTTACCCGTGCCGATGTGGGCATCGCCATGGGCGCCATGGGCTCGGACGCCGCAATTGAGGCGGCGGACGTCGTGCTGATGGATGACAAGCCGTCCAACATTTCCCGCGCGATCCGCGTGGCGCGCAAGACCATGGCGATTGTCTGGCAGAACATCATCTTTGCGCTGGGCGTTAAGCTGCTGATCCTGGTGCTGGCAGCGCTGGGCATTGCCGACATGTGGCTTGCCGTGTTCGGCGACGTAGGCGTGGCGATCATCGCCATCCTGAACGCCATGCGCGCGATGGGTGTCAAGAACCTGTAGCGTTCGTGGGCTGTCCGGCCGGGACCGGGCTTGGTTTTGAAAACGTCCTCGCGCATGAGGCCCGTCTTTCCTGCTCCTGCGGAGCAACGGAAAGACGGGCCTCGCGCTGCGGAGTGTTTTCAAAACCAAACCCGGTCCCGGCCTGCATTGACACAGCTGAAGGTTCTTGGGCATCGCTTGCTTGCGGGATTCCTTGTCTGAGTTGGACTTGGTTGGCGGGACTACTGGTCCCGGTCGCTGGTTCGCGCTTTGCGCGAACTCCGCGCCACTGTGAGTCAGTTAGGCTTCCGTTGTTGGGCCCGCCACATCTTCCCGTCCCAGCATCGCCCTCAGCTTCTCAAAGCTCTCCTCGCTCAGGCAGTGCTCCATGTGGCAGCCCTCTTGCGACGCGACCTCAGCCGAAACACCCGCATCCTCCAGCAGCCCCACGAAAAAGCAGTGACGCTCCCACATTTGGCGAGCGACCTCCAGACCACACTCCGTCAGATGAACGTCGCGCTTGCCCATTTCGACATAGCCGTTGCTTTCCAGCGTCGCCATGGCCTTGGAAACGCTCGCCTTGGTTACGCCGAGGTACTCCGCGACGTCGATCGAGCGCACGATGCCCTGACGTTCCGACAGAACGTAGATCGATTCGAGATAGTCTTCTCCGGATTCACGTAGGGCCATGGGCCACCTTTCGCGATGATTGCTAGTTAGCCTTTGGATACTTTCCACGGCTAACTTTACCGCAAAAGTTGCCCATGTCTTACTACTTTGTCTAAAAGTTAGCCGTGTTTCACAAAACGTGCGGGACGAAAACAAAATGGGGACGCCCCGCAAGGAGTGTCCCCCAGCTGCCGGCAGAAAAGGAGCATCCCTAAGTGCCGAGCCGCAGTTATAACAGTCCAAAGTGCTTCGCGGCGTTGCAGATGCCGTCGTCGTCCACGGCGGTCGTTACGTAGGTCGCCGCGGCCTTCACGGTATCCTGCGCATTGCCCATGGCCACGCTCGTGCCCACGGCGGAAAACATCGACAGGTCGTTCTCGCCATCGCCAAAGGCAATCGCCTCGCTCGCGTCGATGCCTAGGCGCTCCAGCGTCGCCGCAACACCCAGGTCCTTACCGCCGTTAGTGGGGATAATGTCGCAGAACAGATCGCACCAGCGCGTAGTGAGCGAATGCGACACCGCGTCGGTCACGATATGCTCGTCGGCAGGGTCCACAAAGGCGCAAAACTGGTAGACCGGCGCGTCAAAGGCGTGCTCAAACGGCTCCTCGTGGTAAACGATTCCCGCGTTGCTGCCGGCCGTCACCACGCGCTCGGACAGGCGGTTCACAAACGAGTTCTCGCCCTGCATACACAGCGAGTCATAGCACCCCTGCGCCACCTGGTCCACAATCACCGCGACGTCGTCCGGATCAATCGGGCAGCTGCGGTAGACGCCCTCGGCATCAAAGCAGTGCTGGCCCGAAAGCGTAATGTACGCATCCCAACCCAAGTCGAACAGCCAATCGGGCATCTGGTAGGTCGGGCGGCCCGTGGCGATCACGCACGCAATCCCCTGCTCGCGAAAGCTGTCGAGCACCTGCTGCGCCGACGTCGGAATCCGGTGGGTCTTAAAACTCAGCAGCGTGCCGTCGATATCGAAAAACGCGGCTTTGATCATCCTCGCCTACTCCTCGCCCTCGAGCTTCTCGCTCGCCTCGAGCCACGCCATCTCCAGCTCGTCCATGGCAGCGTGAGCCTCGTCGATCTTTGCCTGCTGCTCGCCGAGCGCCGTGTAGTTGGTGGGATCGACTTGGGCCATTGCTGCCTCGGCCTCCTCCACGCGGGCGCGCTGCGTTTCCATCTTGCGCTCGAGCGAGCTCACCTCGCGGCGGAGCTTCTGGCGCTCGGTATTGGAAAGGCCATTGGGCTGACCGCTCGACTTGGGCTTTTCGGCCGCAGCTGCCGCGGCACCGGTGTCGAACGTGCCGGTCTTGGCGCTCGGTGCGCCCACGGGCTCGCCCTCGGCGGTAGCGTTGCACAGGCGCAGGTACTGGTCGACGCCGCCGGGCATATGCGTCAGGTGGCCGTCGAGCAGCGCCCACTGCTGGTCGGTCACGCGCTCCATCAAGAAGCGGTCGTGCGTCACCAGAATCAACGTGCCCGGCCAGCCGTCGAGCAGGTCCTCGACAATCGCCAGCATGTCGGTATCCAGGTCGTTGCCCGGCTCGTCCAGGATGAGCACGTTGGGCTCGTCCAGAATCGTCAGCAGCAGCGACAGGCGACGGCGCTGGCCGCCCGAAAGATCGCCGATGCGGCTCCAGAGCTGCTGCGTCGTAAAGCCCAGGCGCTCGCAGAGCTTCTCGGGCGAAGTCTCCTTGCCGTCGATGACGTAGTACTTCTTATAGTTGCCGAGCACCTCGCGGATCGTGTCGCCCATGTAGGGTTCGAGCTCCTCGAGCTGCTGCGACAGCACGCCAAAGCGCACTGTCTGGCCAATCTTCACGCGGCCGCGCGTGGGTTCAATCTTGCCCTGGATCACGTCAAGCAGCGTCGACTTGCCAGCGCCATTCTCACCCAAAAGACCATAGCGGTCGCCCGCACCAATGAGCCAGGTCACATCGGAGAGCACCTGCTTGGGCGCGCCGTCGGTATCCGCATAGCCAGCGTCAACGTCGATCACGTCGATGACCTGCTTGCCTAGACGGCTCACAGCGAGGCGCTTGAGCTCCAGCTCGTCGCGCACGGGCGGTACGTCGGCGATGAGTTCGCGAGCGGCATCCACGCGAAACTTGGGCTTGGTGGAGCGCGCCTGGGCGCCGCGGCTCAGCCACGCGAGCTCCTTGCGCGCCATGTTGCGGCGGCGTTCCTCGGTGACGGCGGCCATGCGGTCGCGTTCCACGCGCTGCAGGATGTATGCCGAGTAGCCGCCCTCGAAGGGATCGACCTGGCCGTCGTGGACCTCCCACATGCTGGTGCAGACCTCGTCCAAGAACCAGCGGTCGTGCGTGACCACGAGCATGGCGCCCTGACCGCGTTGCCAGCGGGCCTTTAAGTGGCGCGCGAGCCAGTTGATGGTGCGCATGTCCAGGTGGTTGGTGGGCTCGTCGAGCATGAGCACGTCATAGTCGCCGATCAGCAGGCGCGCGAGGTCCACGCGACGGCGCTGGCCGCCCGAAAGCTCGCCAACCGTGCCCTCCCAGGGCACATCGCTAATAAGGCCGGCCAGAATCTGGCGCGTACGCGGACTCGACGCCCACTCATACTCGGGCGTGTCGCCCACGACGGCATGATGCACGGTATCGGTGTCGACAAGCTGGTCCTTTTGGCCGAGCAGACCGATCGTGGTGCCGCGGCGATGCGTCACGCGGCCATCGTCGGGCTCCAGCGTGCCGGCGAGCACGCTCAGCAGCGTCGACTTGCCGTCGCCGTTTTTACCGACAATACCAATGCGGTCGCCCTCGCCCACGCCGAGCGTCACGCTATCGAAAATATGCTTGGTGGGAAACTCTAGGCTGACGGAATCGCATCCCAAAAGAATCGCCATATGCCCTGCTCCTTCTTAGAAATTCAACGTTGTCCATGATAGCAGCGAGCCCCACCCCAAACCACCACGAAGGTGCCTGTCCCCTTTGTGGTGGTCGCTTCGGTCGCAGAGCAAAAAGGCGGGCCATCTCCCGCAAGAGATGACCCGCCCCTCCAATCAGTCCCGTGGCGACCGTGGCCGCCACGGGCCTCAAGCATGTCCCGGACTAGGAGAACATGCCGGTGAGGTAATCATTCAGCCGCTTATCCTTGGGCCGTTGGAAAATCTCGTCGGTCTCGTCGTACTCGACCATATCGCCCATGTAGAAGAACGCCGTGCGGTTGGACACACGCGACGCCTGCTCCATGTTGTGCGTCACGATGACGATGGCACGGTCGGCAACGATTGACGACATAAGGTCCTCGATCGCCAGCGTCGAGATGGGGTCGAGCGCCGAGCAGGGCTCGTCAAACAGGATCACGTCGGGGTTGAGCGCCAGCGTGCGCGCGATGCACAGACGCTGCTGCTGGCCGCCCGAAAGCGCGTAGGCACTCTTGTCGAGCTTGTCCTTGACCTCGTCCCACAGCGCCGCGCCGCGCAGACTCTCCTCGACCATGCGGTCGAGCTCGTCACGGTCGGTGATGCCGTGGCGCTTAGGCGCAAACGTGATGTTGTCGCGAATGGACTTGCGGAACGGGTTGGGCTGTTGGAACACCATGCCAATGGAACGGCGCAGCTCGTAGGTGTTTTCGGTCTTGGTGTTCACGTTGCGCCCGCGATAGTTGATCTCGCCCTCCACGCGGCAGCCGCGAATCTCGCGATTCATGAGGTTGAGGCTACGCAAGAAGGTCGACTTACCGCAGCCCGAAGGCCCAATGAGCGCCGTGATCTCGCCCTTGTGGAAGTCGAGCGACGTATTGTGCAGTGCATGGTGGTCGCCATAGTACACGTTGACGTCCTTGGTGGAGAGCACGACCTCGTCGCTCACGGCCTTACCGCTCACGCGCACGCGCTTCTCGCTCTCCCCCACGCTCGACAGGAAGTCCCGGGTGTCGGACGATGCCGCTTCGGTTGCGGGCGTTACATTCATCTCGCTCATTCGGCCGTCATCTTCCTTGCCAGTTGCTTGCCCACAATGCGGGCGATTACGTTAAACAGCAGCACGCAAATCATCAGCAGTGCAGCGGTGCCCCAGACGATCTGCTGGGCCTCGGGGCTGCCCTCGCCATAGATCTTGTAGATGTGCACGGCGAGCGACTCGCCGGGACGGAACACGTTCCAAGCGCAGGTGGGGCTCGACAGGTTAAAGCTCAAGAAGTTCAGGCGAACCGGCGAGCTCATACCCGAGGTAAAAAGCAGTGCTGCGGCCTCGCCAAACACGCGACCGGCCGAAAGCACGATGCCGGTCACGATGGCGGGCATGGCCTCGGGAATCAAGATGTGCAGCGTTGCCTCCCAGCGGGTGAGGCCCATGGCCAGGCACGCATCGCGCTGGGCCTGCGGCACGTCCTCGAGCGCCTGCTGAATCACGCGCACCAGGATGGGGATGTTGAACATGGTGAGCGCGACGGCGCCGGAGATGATGGAGTACTTCCAGCCCAGCTGCACCGAGAACACTAGAAAGCCGAACATGCCGACGACGATGGAAGGCAGCGAAGACAGCGTCTCGATGGCGGTGGAGGCAATGTCGCGGACGGGTCCGTCGGGTGCGTACTCAACCAGGAAGACCGCGCCGCCCAGGCTGATGGGCACCGAGATGACCAGGGTGATCAGCAGCAGGTAGAACGAGTCGAACAGTTGATAGAGCACGCCACCCTGGGTGCCGTTGGCGCGCGACGGCTCCGTGAGGAAGCCCGGCTTAAACAGTGTCGAGATGCCCTCGAACAGGATATAGGCCACCATGGAGACGACGATGAGCATGACGATGGCAACGATCGCCGTCAGCACGCCCGTGGCGATGCGGTCCTGCTTTTGGACACGCCCGAGTCTCGCCTCGTCGATGTGGATGCGCGTGCTAGCCACGAGCCTTCGCCCCCTTGCGGCCAATGAGATGGATGATCAGGATGAAGATGAGGCTCATGCCCATCAGCAGCAGACCGAGTGCCCACAGGACGTCGTCCTGGGCCGAGCCCTCGGCATAGACCGCCATGGACGTGGTGAGCGTGGTGGTGATGGTGGACGCCGGCGACAGTAGCGACGTCGGCATGGCCTCGATACCGCCGATGACCATGCGCACGGCGAGCGTCTCGCCAAAGGCGCGGGTCATGCCAAGGATGACTGCGGTCATGAGCGACGGCATGGCGGACTTGAGCACCACGTGCCAGATGGTCTGCCAGCGAGTGTAGCCCAGCGCGAGCGAACCCTGACGGTAGCTATCGGGCACGGCGCGCAGGCCGTCGACAGAAAGCGTGGTCATCGTCGGCAGGATCATAACGGCCAGGACGATAGCGCCGGGCAGGATGCCCAGGCCCGTGCTCACGTGGAAAACGCTCTTCATAAGGCCGACGACCACGTGGAAACCGATCAGGCCAAAGACGACCGAGGGAATACCGGTCAAAAGCTCAATAAGCGGCTGAAAGATCTTGGAACCAAATTTGGGTTGGATCTCGACCGCAAAGATGGCAGAGCCGATGGCGATGGGCAGCGCGATGAGCGTGGAGAGCACCATGACCGAAAACGAGGTGATGATCAGGGGCAGGGCACCGGTATAAGGCAGGCCGTTATCAGCCGTGTTGGCCAGGTCCCACTTGGTGCCGGTAAAAAACTCGACGACCGAGACGCCGTCCTTGAGAAAAGCCGAGAGGCCCTTTTGGGCGACCATAAAGATGAGCGCGGCAACGACAAGCGTCACGAGCGCTACGCACGCGCCCGTGACGCCCAGGCCCACGTTCTCAAGGTCGCGCTTTGGCAGCTGTTTTGCCATTGCAAACCTTTCCGGGGCGATTACTTATTTAGCAGAGACTTTGCCGCTGGCGTCCTTGACGACCTTCATGGCAGAGACGGGGATGAAGCCCTGCTCCTCGACGAGCTTGCCCTGGACGTCGTCGGAAAGCATGAACTCCAGGAAGGCCTTGGTGGCCTCGTCGGCGTCCTTGGAGCAGTACATGTGCTCGGTAGCCCAGATCTTGAAGGAGTCATCAGTGACATTCTTGCTCTTGGGCTCGACGCCCTCGACCTTGATGGCGTTGAACTTGGAGTCATCGAAGTGCGAGAAGTCGAGGTAGGAGATGGCGTTATCGGTGCTGCCCATCTGAGTCTGGACGTCGCCGGACTTGTCGAGCTCGGCGTCGCCCTTAAAGTCGACGGTCTCGTCGCCAAAGACGGCGGCCTCGAAGGTGGCGCGGGTACCGGAGCCGGCCTTGCGGTTGAGGACGACGATGGTGGCGTCGTCGCCGCCGACCTCCTTCCAGTTGGTAATCTGACCGGAGAAGATACCCTTGAGCTGCTCGAGGGACAGGTCGTCGACCTTGACGTTCTTGGAGACGACGGGGCCCATGCCCACGACGGCGACCTCGTGGTCGACGAGGTTCTTGACTTGATCGGCCCCAAGCTTGGTCTCGGCGAAGACGTCGGAGTTGCCGATGGTGACGGTGCCGGCGGCGACAGCGGTCAGGCCCTTGCCCGAACCGTTACCCGAGCCGGAGACGGAGACATCGGGGTTGGCGTCCATGAACTTCTCGGCAGCGGCCTCGACGAGAGCCTGGAACGAAGAGGCACCGTCGTAGGTCACCTCGCCGGAGACGGACTCGGCAGCAGCGGCGCTACCCTTGTCGGCGGCATCGGATGCGCCGGAGCCGCCGCACCCAACGAGACCGAGACCGACGATGCTGGCAAGACCACCAGCGAGGCCGAGGAACTGACGACGAGAATAAGCCTGATCGAGCATGATCTTCCTTTCATACATGCGATTCGCGGGCACCCTGCCCGCTTTGCTGTTTGGAAAGATACGGCCCCGATCGGGCAGCACCAGCGCCAACTGCGGTTTCTTACGGTCATTTGATAGACCCTTACCGCAAGCGCAGCACGGCCTTTACAAACGAATAACAAACCCGGCATTTAGCGTGGCGCGCCTTTTACACCAATAAAAACAAAGTTGCGGTGAAATAGTTCCTGCTTGGCCATCAAATGGCCCATTCTAGGAACTATTCCACCGCAACTTAGATTGGGAAACCGCGAGACCTTAAAGCTCTAATTCATTCAAACGGAGGATCGCAACAATATAGATCTTGAGCGCCTGCTTGAGCTGTTCCTCGTTGGCGCACTCGTTGGGGCCGTGCATCTGGCCGCCCCACGAGGGCAGCTCCAGGCCGGTCTCCTCGGGGCCAAACGAGACGGCGCGGGCAAAGTTGCGCGCGTACGTGCCGCCGCCCATGGCAAAGGGTTCAGCATGCTTGCCCGTAAACTCGTTATAGGTATCAATAAGCGCCTTCACGGCCGGATCGTCGGCAGACACCGAAAACGGCACCTTAGCGCGACCCAGCTGACACGTCACGCCAAAACGGCCCACGAGCGGGTCGAGCTGCTCGCGGATGGTATCGGCACTCGTGCTGTCGGGGAAGCGCACGTCGATGACCTGCTCAATATGGCCATCCGCCACGCGGATGACGCCAGCGTTGCAGGTAAGCGGGCCAAACGCCGGACTCGTCGCATCGATACCCAGGCCGCGGCCATAGGCATCCGCATGCACAAAGGCCAGGAACTTGACGAACTCATGCTCGGCAGGCGTCAGCAGGCGCTCGTCGCGTGCACCAAACGCGTCCTCGGCCTCGCGCAGATACGACACGATCAGGCCGACGGCATTGATCGTTCCCTCGGGCATCGAAGCATGGCCACCGATACCGTGGGCGAAAATCTGCGCATGGCCATTATCAAGCGCCGTGATCTCCAGACGATCGGCGCTCTCGACCGGCGCCGGCAGCTCATCGGCGGCAATCGCGAGCTCGCAGATGGACTGCGACGGAATGGCATTGCTCGCCTCGGAGCCGCTCCACGACACGATGCGCCCGCCGTCGATCTTGGGGCTCACGAACGTCGCCCCAAACTGGCCCTTCTCGGCATTGCAGACCGGGAACTCGGCATCGGGCGTAAACAAAAAGTCGGGGTCTGCGTGATTTTCCAGATAATGGTGAACGTCGGACATGCCCACTTCCTCATCGCAGCCCAGCAGCGCGCGGAAGGTATAGCGCGGCACAATGCCGTGCTTGAACAGGTAGGCACCGGCGTAGAGCGACAACACCGCCGGACCCTTGTCATCAATCACGCCACGGCCGAGCAGCCAGCCCTCGCGACGCTCCATCGCAAACGGGTCGGTGTTCCAGCCGGGGCCGGCGGGCACCACGTCCACGTGGCAGATGGTCGCGAGCTGCTTGTCGCCGCGACCCGGGATATCGGCAATGCCCACATAGCCCTCGTCGTCGCTCGTCTGGTAGCCGAGCTTTTGCGCAATGCCGAGCGCGCAATCGAGCGCATCACGAACCGGGCGGCCAAACGGCGCGCTAGGCTCCGCATCGGCAGCAACGGCTACGGACGGATAACTCACCAGCTGCTCGATATCGGCGACGACGTCCTCCCAGACCTCGTCGACATACTCGGTAACGCTCTGCTCCACCTGATTCATGGACGACCTCCTTACCAATGAGCGACGGGTACGCCCGCCCCTCACATTACGTCTATTAGATAGCGAAAAGTTTAGCAAGCTCGGCCACCGAGTGCACCACTGCATCGGCACCCGCCGCCTCGTGCTCGCCCGGCGCCGCCGCGCCCGAATAGATACCAATGCACGGCACGCTCATCGCGTGCGCGCCCTCGACGTCGTTAAAGCGATCGCCGATCATCACGGCATCGCCCGCCGTCGCACCGAGCTCTGCCAGGGCATCGCGGACCGAATCGGCCTTGGTCTCGCGCCCCTGCGGCGGATTCATGCCAACCACCGCCTCAAACTGAGAAAGTCCCAGCTCTCCCACCATGTCGATACACTTCGCCTCCATGCGTGACGTTGCCACGGCCAAGCGATGCCCCTGCGCGACAAGGCCATCCAGCAGTTCGGGGATCCCGTCGAACATGGGATATTCCTCCGGTCCCAGCTCATCAAAAAAGGCACGGTACTCGTCGGCCACCACAAGCGATTCCTCGCGCGAGAAGCCGTAAAAGTCGTGGAAGCTCTTCCACAGGGGCGGCCCGATCATGCGGCGCAGGTCACCCATCTGCGCCTCCGAAAACCCGCGCGCAGCCAGCGTCTTGCGCGTCGAGGTCATCACCGCCCGGCCCGTATCGGCCACCGTGCCATCGAAATCAAACAACACGACCGGCCGCCTGCATATCTCCAGTGCCTCCATCGGCATTCCTCTTCCCCAGTTGACGATTTCCACACCGACACTTCAAACTGTTGACTATTCAACAATTGAACCTAGTAATGTGGAACGACTCTACTATACTTGTCGCACTTTGCTCTCAGAAGGCGGCGCGCAAACGCCCCAACGAAAGGTGCAATTATGTCTTTTGCCATCATAACCGACTCCACGTCGGACATCTCCCCCGCCCGCGCCCAAGAGCTCGGCATTTACGTGATTCCACTGCATGTGATTATCGAAGGCGAGGACCTGCTCGACCAGGTGCAGATCACCGCCGAGGAGTACGTCGCCCGCATGGCAGGCTCCGAGCAGCTACCGCACACCTCGCAGCCGAGCGCCGGTGAGTTCAAGGCGCTCTTTGATCGCGTGCTCGCTGACGGCCACGACAGCGCCATCTTTATCTCGCTGTGCAGCGAGTGGTCCGCCTGCTATGCCAACGCCAGCCTGACAGCCGATACCCACGAGCTCGACGTGCGCTGCATCGATTCGCGCACCGGCTCGGGCGCCGAGGGCCTGCTGGTGGAGTACGCGCTCGCCATGCGCGAGGACGGCCGCAGCCTGGACGAGACCGAGACGCAGATCCGCGCGACGCTGTCCGACGCCCACCTGCTGCTGATTCCCCGCACGCTCGAAAACCTCGTTAAGAACGGCCGCGCGCCCAAACTCGCCGGCCAGCTGACGCAGATGCTCAACATTCGCCTGGCCGTTTCGCCGGAATGGAAATCGGGCGAGATCAAGGCCATCAAAAAGGGCCGCGGCGCCAAGCGCATCGTCGCCAACACCATGGCCGATTGCCTCGCATTTTTGACCGAGCATCCGGGCTCCAGCGTGCGCGTGCTCACGACCGGCGCTGCCGAGGAGCAGGAGCTCGTCAACCAAGCGCTCGCAGGCCAGGACTACGTAGACGCCGGCACCGGCCCCATCGGCTGCACCATCGCCACCCACGTAGGCGTCGACGCCATCGCCATCAGCTACTGCCCCCGCTACCAGCCAACTCGCTAGGGACACCCACATCAGTTGCGGTGAAATAGGGACTGTTTTTGGCTTATCAGCCGCAAATCAATCCCCATTCCACCGCAACTTCTTTTGCTGAGCCATCCATATACAAGATATGCTGACGATCGGCGCATTCCCAGCTGTTTGGGGGAGCTTCGACTAGCCCCTAGCGGTACCCGGTGGGCAAAAAATGGCAAATATGAGTACTGTCATAAATTTAGTAACAGCAAAATGTCGCTGAAATTGCCCGCTTCCACCGATTTCAAGCTCCATAAAGCCCCGAATCGTCGTGTTTAGAGGGGTGAATATACTAAAACTCAGTCAATTGGTCTTAGATACTTCTCAAATGATATGAGACTAACCGAGCAACAGTACTCATATTTGCCATTTTTTGCCCACCGGGTCTGAATGAGGTCCGCTCTTTACGCCTCCGGCTACCTATATGACCGCAAACCCTGATTATCAAGGGCCGTCGCGCGCCTTGGCATCGACCGAAAGCCGCTCGCAGAATAATCCCTTGCCATTAGCAAACTTGAATCGAAATTACATATCCCAAAAAGCCGTAATGCCGTACCCTCGTCTCAACAACTCCAATACAAGGACGGCATTCAAATGGGCAACGCCATGCATCAATACGCCCTCTTTGGGACCGCACAATTTAAATACGATCAGACGATCACACATATATCGGACCAACACCGACAAATCGTCATTTGCAACAACGGTTCAGACGTACGCTACGCAACGCTAGAAGAGTGGGAAGAAGCTGGCGCTTTGTTCGATGAACGAGCGCAAATCGAGGGCATCGTCACCAGCGCGAGCCCAGCACGCGATAAACTCGAGCTCTTTCGCAGTCTCTTTACCGGGCGCAAAGATGTTTACGCTCATGGATATCGCAGAAAGGACGGGGGCATTGGCTATACGCCTGCTTGTGCTAATGAGTGGGAGCCAGGAATTTGCCCCAAAGCAGCCCATCAAAGAGTTAAATGCGTAGAATGCAGCAATCGCGTCTTCCCGGAATTAAGCGATGCCGCAATCATTGCTCACTTTAAAGGCAACGATGACCGGTTCCGCGATGTCCTCGGGCAATATGTTCTCGATAGGAACTGCAACACGAAAGTTCTCGTCATCGATTTTGACAAAGCGGACTGGAAAGAGGCAACAAATGCCGTACGGCTTGTTGCAATACGACGGGGCATTAACGCCGCCGTTGAGCGCTCAAGGTCCGGCAACGGCGCCCACATCTGGTTTTTCTTCCTCGAGCCAATCAGCGCAAAGGCTGCCCGAGAGTTTGGAAGTTGCCTCATAACCGAAGCTGCGGCGCATAATAAGACAATCACGTTCGAGGCCTTTGATCGAATGCTACCCGCTCAGGCCACTATTCCCGATGGAGGCTTCGGAAACCTCATCGCACTCCCCTTTCAAGGCAAGGCGCAACGTGAAGGAAACAGTGTATTTGTAGACGAACAATTCAAGCCCTTTCCCGACCAATGGCTCTATCTATCACAAGTCCAGCTGATTCCGCGCTCGACGGTGCAAGATCTGATTGGGGCCCCTGGAAACAACCCGCACGGACCAGCAACAACTACAGTGGCAAACAAGGGCAAACGGCATGCCCAAAGACCACGAAAGCGACTACCACTCACATCGCGGGACTTTCCCTCATCGCTGCCCGTTATTCAAGCCGATATGCTGTACATCCCCGAGAAGTCTCTGAGTCCAGCAGCTCAAATGGAAATCCGCGGACTTGCGACATTTGCCAATCCGGCATTCTATCGCGCGCAGTCCATGCATCAATCAGTATTCGGCAAACCGCGACTCATAGACCTTAGCGAACTGAGAGATGGTCATGTTGCAATTCCCCGGGGCTGCAAAACTCAACTTGAGCAGCTAGTTCAAGAGACCGGCGTTACCGCCCACTATTCAGACGAGCGCAAATCGGGTAATCCGATTGTTATGGCATTTAAAGGAGTCCTTCGCCCTGAGCAGCAAATCGCCGCTGATCAGATGCTCATATACGAAGACGGAATCATGTCCGCGCCGACAGGCTTCGGTAAAACAGTCATCGGAGCTTATCTTATTGCATCCATTGGTCTTCCAACGCTCGTCATCGTTCCCAAAACCGCACTCATAACCCAATGGAAATCCCAGCTCGAGCGATTTATCGACATTACGGACAACAGGGAGCCCGTCCGAACCCCAAAAGGACGAATCAGCAAAAGGCAGCCTCCGGTCATCGGACAAATAGGAGGAGGCAAAATGGCCGTAAGCGGCCTCGTCGACATCGCTTCATTCCAGTCGTTATCTGGCAAAGACCGCCAAACCGGAGAGCCGATAGTTAAGGGCCTTGTTCGTAATTACGGCCTCATTATCTGCGACGAATGCCACCATGCCGCCGCACCACAGCTCGAGCTTATTCTCAAGTCCGCCCCGGCCAAATACGTATACGGCCTTTCTGCGACGCCCGAACGATCCGACGGCCTTACGCGGGCGCTCTCCATGCTCTGCGGCCCGCTCCGTTATGTTATCGATCCAAAAGCGCAAGCGATTCAGCAGGGCATCCAGCGCATCGTACGGCCTCGTTTTACTGGAATTCGACTACCCGCCTACGAGCCAGGTGCAAACTTCAATCAGATTCTCGACCTGCTGTGCACGCATGCAGCTAGAAACGAATTGATTGTCAACGACGCTATTGAAGCTGCGTCAAACGGCCGGCATCCGCTCGTGCTGACTAATAGGAAAAAGCATGCCGAGGAGCTGTTCGGGATGCTCAAAAACCAAGGACACGAACCCGTTCTCCTGACCGGGGAAATCGACGCCAAAGAAAGAAAAACGATACTGAGCAGTCTTCCCCGCTTCGAGCATGAACATCGAATCATCGTCGCCACCGAAAGCCTTTTGGGCGAGGGCTTCGATCTGTCCTACCTTGACACTCTACTCATTGCCACGCCGATATCGTGGGACGGCAGCATCACGCAGCAGGCGGGCAGGCTCCATAGAAGCCACGAGGGCAAGCGACGGGTTGAGATATTCGACTACGTTGATTTATCTATACCCATGCTCGCCCGCATGTACCAGAAGAGACTCAAGACCTACGCCAAGCTCGGGTACGAAGTCTACGTGACCGGAGGCAGCGAGCAGTCCGATCAAAACATTCTCATAGAACCGGCTAATGCCGTAGAGACTCTGGTTGAAGACATCGTTGGCGCCGCCAAGAGCATCTTCATTGCCGCGCCCTACGCATCCGCCGCCTGCCTCGCAAAGCTCGGCGATGCAATCAAAGGTGCCACTGCCCGAGGGATTGCTCTTGAGTTTTTCATTGCCTCGACTCCGCGCGAAGATGCAAGCGAGACTTTGGCAGAAATGAACGTCGAGCATGCCATTAGAGCAGAAGGACGTTTGTGTGCAGCGATAATTGACGAAGAAACTATCTGGTACGGAACGATCCCGCTACTAGCTTTCCCCAAGAAAGAAGACTGCAGCATCAGGTTCAAAAACAGCGAGATCGCAGCGGAGCTCTTAGACGAAATCAACCACAAGGGAAAGCCAGATGCCACGTCAACAGGCAGGACATCCCCACCACTTGCGGTGGAATAGGGACTGTTTTTTGGCGTATCAGCCGCCAATCAGTCCCTATTCCACCGCAAGTTAAAAGCGAGTGGCTAGCTCAGTGGGCCCTGGAACAGTTCTTGATGCGAGCCCATTCTGACCAGTCGGATCACAGGATTAGTCTTATGCGGCAAGTACAGAACGACCACATCGACCAAGCCATCGGATAGGTGGAAATCGATGTGGCCGTTGTAATTGCCGCCCGGGTTTGAGAGCTCGTGGGCGCCGTACTCCGCCGGAAGCGACCCATGAGCCACAAGCTCTGCAACCGCCGCTTTAAACTCACTCTTTAGCTGCGGATGCATGCGCATCGTTCGTTTGTAGTCCGCCTTAAATTGAGCCTCGACTTTGATCTCGAACATCGCTATTCCTCATCAAGAAATGACATAAGCTCATCAGCGTCGTTGAATGACGGGCTATCGTCCGGCAAAATCCCCAACTCATGAGCCTCGGCGATTACCATGGCACGCCTCGTCGCCTCATTGGGCACCTCCGCCCTTCCTACAATCTCAAAAGGAATCTTTCGCTGATTTACCAGCTGCCGAACAGCAAGGTTGAGATACGAATTGAGACTCAAGCCAACTGAGTCCAAGAACTCAGTCGCCTGTTCCTTGAGCCCCTCTTCGATGCGAACCGTCGTGGGCTTAACCGTTGCAGTAGACATACGCGACCTCCTCGCCTCATCTTTTACATCAGTATACCCAGTTTAGATGGCAAACTGACGTTAGATAGCATCAGATTGCCATACATATCCATGTCGCGGTGGGCACGCTCGCCCTACATCAGCCCACTTAGGGCAATGTCAACGGCCTCGTTGAGGTCGTCGGTAATGTGTACCAGATCCGGATCGAGCGGACTGATCATACCGGCGCTCATCACCGGGCCATTGAGCCAGTCGAACAGGCCCTGCCAGTACTCGCTGCCCACCAGCACGAGCGGCATACGCTTGACCTTGTGCGTCTGCACCAGCGTGAGAACCTCGAACATCTCGTCGAGCGTACCAAAGCCGCCGGGAAATACGATGGCACCCGAGCTGTACTTAACGAACATGGTCTTGCGCACAAAGAAGTAGCGGAAGTCCATACCTAGGTTCACGTATTTGTTGAGCCCCTGCTCGTGCGGCAGTTCGATACCCAAGCCGACCGACTTGCCGTTGGCGCTCGCCGCTCCCCTGTTGGCCGCTTCCATGATGCCAGGGCCGCCGCCGGTGATAACCGCCACGCCGCGCTGCGCGATCTTGCGGCCGACGGTGCGCGCCGCCTTGTAGAGCGGATCGGTCTTGGGCGTGCGGGCGCTACCGAAGATGGTCACCGCAGGTCCAAGCTCGGCAAGTGCGCCAAAGCCATCGACAAACTCTGCCTGAATTCGCAGCACGCGCCAGGGGTCGGTGTGCAGCCAGTCAGTCGACTCCTCGGGCGCCAGCAGGTTGGCGTAGGTGTTGTCCTTAGGAATCATGGGGCCGCGCATGACCACGGGGCCGCGGCGGTACGTCTCGTCGTAGGCAGGCTCGCCCTCGACATTCTCATTCTTAATCATGGGTACTCCTATCGAGAAAAAGAAAAGCGGGCGGGGTCGACGCCATGCGTCAAACACCCGCCCGAACATCAACTATTCGGTATGGTACCCACGATGCATCAAGCACTTGCAAGCTATCGGTCAGCGGTCGCGCAACCGGTGTCAGCGAATGTGACGACCGGCTGGCGCTCGACCATTGCCGTGCCCACGCTCTGCAAGTGTGTCTGTCGCTCTTAGTAATCCACCGCCGCAGGGCTGTTCATCCAGTCACTCACGAACGCGCCGTAACGACCCTCGATAATGGCCTGGCGGGCGCGCTGCATCAGGCTGAGCAGGTAGTAGATGTTGTGCATCGACAGCAGAATACCGCCGAGCATCTCCTTCTGCGTGACCATGTGACGGATGAGCGCGCGGCTGTAGCCGCCCGTGCACACCGGGCAGGTGCAGGTGGGGTCGATGGGGCCGTCGTCGTGCGCAAAGCGCGCGTTACGGAAGTTAAGGCGACCTTCACTGGAGAACGCCGTACCCATGCGACCGGTGCGCGTCGGCAGCACACAGTCGAACATGTCGATGCCCACGCCCACGCCGCGCACGAGCGTGGTGGGGTTGCCGACACCCATCAGGTAGCGCGGCTTATGCTTGGGCATGTACTCGCTCACGAGCGGCGCCAGGGTCTCGAACATGGTCTCGTGATCCTCGCCCACCGAATAGCCACCGATACCATAGCCCGGGAAGTCGCCGCACTCCTCCAGATGGCGCAGCGAACGCAGGCGCAGATCCAGGTGCATGCCGCCCTGAACGATGCCAAAGAGCGCCTGGTCATCGCGGGCATGCGCCTTATAGCAGCGCTCGGCCCACATGCTCGACAGCTCAACGGCGCGCTCAACGTAGGCGCGCGTGGCGGGATAGCCCGGGCACTGGTCGAGCTGCATGCAGATATCGGAGCCGAGCTTCATGGCGATTTCCATGTTGTCCTCGGGCGTCCAGAACACATGGCGACCGTCGTAGTCGTTGACAATAAAACGCACGCCCTCGTCGGTGAGCTTGACGGCGTCGTTGTGGCTGAAGACCTGGAAGCCGCCCGAGTCGGTGAGGATGGGGCCATGCCAGTTCATAAACTTGTGCAGTCCGCCCAGCTCGGCGATGGTGTCCTCGCCGGGACGCATGGACAGGTGGTAGGTATTGGCGAGCACGATCTGCGCGCCGAGCTGCTTGACGGTCTCGGTGGGGATGCCCTTGACGTTTGCCTTGGTGCCCACGGGCATAAAGATCGGCGTCTCGATGTCGCCATGCGGGGTGTGCAGCACGCCGGCGCGCGCATGCGTCGTCGGGTCCTCGGCGATCAGATCGAATTTAAAGAGGCTCTGGTCCATAAACTGGAACTCCTTGGTTGCGGTTCATACGCAAACCATTATACGGGCAACCCGCAAGAAGCACCGACTCGACAGAAACTGATGCATTAAACGACTAGTCGTCGGGGACAATCTTCAGCGCCATCTTGCAAAGAAGTGTCCCAATCTGCCGGCACTTAGGGACCGTCCCCAGGTGCCGGCAAGAGCGTCCCTTTCGACTAGTCATTTAAGAACGTCCCCAACGACTACATCTGGGATTATTTCCAACGGCCAAGGCAACGCCGATGCTCTGACAACGTCAGCGAGCGGTCGCCAGAGCGAACAAATTGGCATGAAAAGAGGACGGCATAGACCTTCTGGTCATGCCGTCCTCTTTGAATGACAAGCTGTCGCTCTGGTGACCGCGCAGCGTCGGCTGGTCCGCCGTTCGTTAGAACGGCGGAACCTGAGACGTAACCCCTACGGCCGCTGGCCCATGCCACCCTCGAGGGTGACGGTCTCGCCGTTCATGTACTTAAAGTCGGGACCGCAGAGCTGAACGACCACGCGGCCGATTTCCTTCTCGACGTCGCCGTAGTGACCAGCCGGCGGCATGTGGACGTTGGCCTTGAACGCCTCGGGATAGGCATCCTGGAAGTTCTCGAGCGCAGCGGTCCAAGCAAGCGGGCACACGATGTTGACGTTGATGCCGTCCTTGCCCCACTCGTTGGCGGCAACGCGGGTCAGGCCGCGGATGCCCTCCTTGGCGGCAGCATAGCTGCACTGGCCATAGTTGCCAAACAGGCCGGCGCCCGAGGCAAAGTTGACCACGGAGCCCTTGGTCTCCTTCAGGTGCGGATAGGCCTTCTGCATGTACAGATAGGTAGCATACAGACCGGAGTAAATGGCCAGGTTAAACTGATCCATGGTGTGATCGGCGATGGTCACGCCCGAGGCGCTAGCCTGAGCATTGTTGACGACGGCGTCGATGCGGCCGAACTCCTCAATGGCCTTGTCGATGACGTTCTGGACGACGGCCTCGTTGTCCTGACCAGCCGAGACATCGGCCTGAACAGGCAGAACCTTGACACCGTACTCGGCCTCGAGAGACTCCTTGGCGGCCTCGAGCTTGGCGACGTTGCGGCCGGTGATGACGAGGTTTGCGCCCTCCTTGGCAAAAGCGATATCGATGCCGTAGCCGATGGAGCCAGCGGAGCCGTCCTTAAGCGTGGCCTTGCCGCCGCCGGTGACGATCACGGTCTTACCAGTGAAAAGTCCCATACAAAGTCCTTTCAAATCGCGACGGGCACGCCCGCCGACTGCGCGTATCCAACTTCACGCGCCAAAAGCTGAAATGCAACTTTAGCGGGTTCAAGTGAAAAATAAAGACCGCAGCAGGCGAACGGCACCACGTCGTTCGGCGAAGGGATTGTCAAGTACAAACCGGATAAAGCGGCCGAGTTATTGTTATCAGATCGAGCCATCGAACACGTTTTGAAACTTTGCTGCAGCGCGCGGGATGTCGACGCGAGACTTTATCATAGGGTGACAAACAACGATGAGGAGCACATGCCTATGACAGACGAGCTGGATCCCCAGACTCAACAGCATATTGATCATTCCGCAGACGCCGTCGACGACTGCGATACTCCCACCTGCATCGACGCCTCCACCGATGCGCCCGCCACCGCAGATGCGCACGCCGATGCGGACAAGGCAACAGACACAGACGATACTGTCGAGCATGACGAAAGCGAGCAGCCGGAGCCGAGCGATGCCGAACCCGACACAGACCCCGCGCCACAGGCGGCAGGCCCCATCGAGGTGTCTTCGGAAGAAGAGCTCGATGCCGTCATGGACTCCATGATGGATGCCGTCAAAGCGATGAAAGACGCCGTCGCCGATGCCGATATTGATGCCGAGGAAGAGGAGGCCGCCGAGGCGGCCTCGACCTTTGTGCCCGGCGAGACTCCGGTTGCCGACCAGGGCAGTACCATGCCCTCGTTTCTCCAGCTCGAGCACCCCACGATTGGCGCCGATGCGGTCGATCCGCACGCAGCAGGCTTTTCTGTGGTCGAGGGCGGTACCGGCAATATCGCCGCGCCGCAGACTGCCGATGCGGACGCTGCCGACACCACTCGCCCGACCGCCCCGCACTCCCCCGCCGCGAGCCGCGATCTGGGGACCGCTGTCTCGAACACCGCGAACGCCGTGGGCACCTTTATCGCCCAGGGCGCCTCGGCCATGCGCGAGATGAACGCCGCGAAAAAGGCACTTGCCGATGCCCGCGCCCACCTGACCGAACTTGAGCAGCGCATTGCCGATCAGGCCGAGGAACTCGAGACGCGCCAGGATATCGCAGGCCGCTACGACCAGATCGTCGCCGACCAGCGCCAAGCGATTGCTACAGCGCAAAAGGCCGCCGCGGCAGCCGAGATTGACCGTGATGCCCACGCCGCCAAAGCGACAGAGCTCAAGGGTCAGTTCGAACAAATGAAGACAGAGGATGACGCGACTGAGCTCCGCCTGAAGGCCGCGCTCGACGCCGTGGAGGCCCGCGAGGCAAGCTCTCGCGAGACCGGCAACCGCCTCGTTCGACGTCTTGAGGATTCCAAGCGCATCCGCGACAAGGTGAAGGCCGAGCGAGACGCCGGCATTGCGGCCGCACAACAAACCGTCGACGCCACGCGCGCCCAGCTCGAGACGCTGCGTCATGAGTATGCCGAGCTGCAACGCAATCCCTCGGCAAATCCCGCCAACTATACGGTGCGCACCAGCGAGCTCTCGATGCAGATCTCCGACACGGCAGATGCCCTGCGAAAAGCCGAAGAAGATGTCCCGCGCATCACCGCCGACCTTGAGCACTCGCTTGCCGCAGCCGAGCAGGCCGTCGAGCAGGCTCAAGCCCCCATTGCCGAAGCCAAACGCGCACACCAAGCCGTGACGACTGAGGCCGATGCCGCGCGCGACGAGCTGCAGACGGCGAAAACTGCCGCCACGACGCGCCAGCGCGAACTGCGCGAGAAGATAGCCGCCGAGGACAAGGCACGCCGCGACCAAGAGCAAAGCATCGCCAACGCCCAAGCAGATGCCGCACATGCACAGTCGATCATCGAGCAGGCGACCGAGGTGCATGACCATCCAGAGATCACTGAGTCGCTTGCAGGATCCTTGGCCCGAGACAAAGCCGAACACGCCGAGACCGAGCAAGAAGTCGCCCAGCTCGAGGCCACCGAGGACGCGGTGCGCGAGCGTACCCGCGACTCACGCATCAAATTCACTGGCGCCATCGTCTGCATCGTCGCCGTGATTCTGGCAATCATCCTGATCTGGCTGTTCGCAAGCAAGTAAACCAGCTGCCAAAAAACGCCTCAACTCAGTTGCGGTGAGAAAGTTTCTGTTTAGCCCCAAAAAGGCCAATTCAAGAACTATCTCACCGCAACTTATTTAGATCGACGCAAGGCAACCTATCCCTCTTGCACCGATCTCTTGACATAAGGACTGTCCCCAGGTGCCGGCACAAAAGGAACGTCCCCAAGTGCCAAGTGCCGTAAGAGTGTCCCCTTTGACTAGTCATTTAAGAACGTCCCCAATGACTACCCAATGACTACAGCGACAACAACGGAAGCGCCGATGTTTTGGCAACGACAGCGAGCGGGTCGCATTTGAGACAAGGTGACGTGAAACGAAAGGGCGCTGACCTTCTGGTCGCGCCCTTGAAGTTGAACGTCAGATTGTCCAAATGCGGCCCGCGCAGCGTCGACCGGTTACGGCGTTTGTAAAACGCCGTAACCTACTGAATGAGCATTGCGTCGCCAAAGCTGAAGAAGCGGTAGCGCTCCTCGATGGCGGCGGCGTAGGCATCCATGATCTGGTCGCGGGAGGCAAGCGCGCTTACGAGCATCATGAGCGTGGAGCGCGGCACGTGGAAGTTCGTGATCAGCGCGTCAACCACGTGATAGGTCGAGCCGGGCATGAGGTAGAGCTGCGTCGTCGCATTCTCGCGCACCACGATGTCACCGCGGCCGAGCGTGTCGGCCCCGTCCTCGCGGCCCTCAAAATAGCGCGCCGTCACAGCCGGATCGGACACCGGCGCGTCCGCGTCAAACGCGCTCTCGAGCGAGCGCACTGCGGTAGTGCCGACGGCGATCACACGATGGCCCTCGGCCTTCGCCTTATGCACAGCGTCGACAACCTCCTGCGACACGTGGTAGCGCTCGGTGTGCATCACGTGCTGTGTAGGGTCGTCCTCCTCCACCAGACGGAAGGTATCGATACCCACCTCGAGCTCGACGGCGGCAAACTTCGCACCCTTGGCCTCGATAGCGGCCATGAGCTCGGGAGTAAAGTGAAGACCCGCCGTAGGAGCGGCAGCCGAGTGCTCCTCCTTCATGGCGTAGACGGTCTGGTACTTCTCGGGATCGCCCTCGTAATCGGTAATGTAGGGCGGCAGCGGCACGTGGCCGGCAGCGTGGATGGCCTCGTCGAGCGTGCGCGGGTCGCCGGCGGCATTGCAACCGGCCGGCTCAAAGCGCACCAGACGGCCACCGCGGCTATCGGTAACAAAGTCGACGACCTCGGCCGTCAGCACCACGGGCGCGCCCTCGGGCGCATGGGCGCCGCCCGCACGATACTCAATCTGAGCACCGGGCTTCAGGCGCTTACCCGGCTTGACCAGGCACTCCCAAACGTGACCCAGCGGATCCACATCCTCGCGGCGCTTGAGCAGCAGCGTCTCGACCACGCCGCCCGAGCCGGCCTTGCGACCGATCAGGCGGGCCGGCATCACGCGCGTCTTGTTGATGACGAGCACGTCGCCCGGCTCGATATAGTCGATGATGTCGCGGAAGATGCGGTGCTCAACGGTACCGCCGTGCTCCAACGGCGTTCCCGCCCGGGAGCCCTTGCGATCCACCACCAACAGGCGGCAGGAGTCGCGCGGCTCGGCAGGCGCCTGGGCAATCAGTTCCTCAGGAAGGTTATAGTCAAAATCATCGGTACGCATAGACACGTCGGATACTCCTTATATAGTTAAAGTCCGCTCTACATCCTAGCAGGCTGACGTCCCAAATGAACTACTTTTTGGCAGCCTTGCGCTCGTCGCGAATGCGGGCGCGGTCCATGGCCGCTTCAACGGCCGAGAATCGGCAACCACAGTAGTTTTGCCGATACATGCCAAGCTCGCGCGAACGGCGTGTCGCCTCGGGGTAATACGGGCGAAAATCGCGAATCACCGGAGTGAGCCCGCGGGCGGCAGCCAAACGCCCCAACACATCATTGCAGGTGTCGAACAACTGATACGGCGAGACGGCGAGCGTCGTGCCCACGTATTCAAATCCACGCTCCTCGGCAACCCGGCACGCCTCGGCCAAGCGCAAGGCATAGCACACACGACAGCGGCGGGGTCGATCGGCGCCCAACGGGGCCACACCGGCCTCCCAGCGCTCGCGGTCCTCGCCTGCTTCAATGAGCTCGATGTCGCCATCAGCACACCACCGGCGCAGCTCGTCCAAGCGGCGCTGCCATTCATCGCGCGGCTGAATATTGGGGTTGGTCCAGCAAATCGTGGGCTCAAACCCCTCCTCGCGCAGCAGGCGGACCGGCTCCAGCGAGCACGGCGCACAGCAGGCGTGCAACAGCAACGGCTTCATCAACATCTCCTCTCCCACAATGATTTTTCTGGGACGGGGATTTAAAAATCATTGCGTACCTAATGATTTTTTAATCCCCGTCCCA
>NZ_JADNGN010000016.1 GCF_015553355.1 Collinsella aerofaciens | reverse complement strand
CAGGAAACCCCCTTATCCGCAGCTCCGAAGGAGCAGGATAAGGGGGTTTCCATGGTCGAGGACGTTCTGAAAACTAAGTCCAGCACGGGCCCGGACAAACAACCGACTACAGGTCGATGTGCGATTCCTTGATCGGGAACGGCTCCGCGAAGTGGCACGCGCAGCAGTGGCCCGGAGCGACTTCCTTAAACTCAGGAAGCTTCTCGGAGCAGATGCCCTGCGCGATCGGGCAGCGGGTGTGGAAACGGCAACCGGTCGGCGGATCCAGCGGTGACGGCGGGTCGCCGGCAAGGATGATGCGCTTACGGGTCTTCTGGATATCAGGATCGGGCACCGGCACAGCAGACAGCAGCGACTGCGTGTACGGGTGGTGCGGCTCACTGTAAAGCGTCTTCCAGTCCGAAACCTCGACCATCTTACCCAGATACATAACGGCGACGCGATCGGAGATGTGCTGCACGACGGACAGGTCGTGGGCGATAAACAGATACGCCGTACCGAACTTGTCCTGAAGTTCCTTGAGCAGGTTCAGAACCTGGGCCTGAATGGACACATCCAGAGCGGAAACCGGCTCGTCGCAGATAATCAGCTTGGGCTTCAACGCAAATGCGCGGGCAATGCCGACACGCTGGCGCTGACCGCCAGAGAACTCGTGCGGATAACGGTTAATGTGCTCAGGGTTCAGACCGACAACGTCGAGAAGCTCGCGGACACGCTCAATGCGCTCCTCCTTGGTGCCCACGCCGTGAATGGTCATGGGCTCGGAGACGATCTCGCCGATGGTCATACGAGGATTGAGCGAAGCGTAAGGATCCTGGAAGATAAACTGCATCTCGCGACGCATGTCCTTGATCTCATGCTTGCTCATCTCGGCAACATCTTTGCCCTGGAAGAATACCTTACCGGCAGTCGGCTTGGTCAGACGCATGATGGTGCGGCCCGTGGTGGACTTACCGCAACCAGACTCGCCGACCAGACCAAAGGTCTCGCCCGGATAAATCTCAAAAGAGATGTCGTTTACAGCAGAGACGACGCGCTTGGAAAAACGCTTGGCGAACATGCCGGACTCTGCGGGGAACTCCTTAGAGAGGTGCTCGACCTTCAGCAGCGGAGTACGCTCGTTATTGTCTGCCATTTACGCCTCGCCTCCCTTCTTGGAATCCTTGCGCGTACGGGACGTCTCAGGAGCGTTCTTGAGGAACTCGGGGTCACCGGAGTAGTGGCACGCAGAGTAGTGACCAGACTCGGTGACAACGCGCTCGGGGCGCTGCTTGCGGCACTTGTCCGTCGCATAGGGGCAGCGAGGAGAGAAGACGCAGCCCTCAGGCAGGTTCATGAGCGAAGGCGGGTTGCCGTGAATCGGCGTCAGCGGCTTCTTCTCCTCGATAGCCTGCTCCGGAATGGAACGAATAAGACCCCAAGTGTAAGGATGGCGGCTCTCGTAGAAGATTTCCTCAGCAGTACCGAACTCGACGGGACGGCCGGCGTACATAACCATGATCTTATCGGCCATATCGGCGACAACACCCAGGTCGTGGGTGATCATGATGATGGCGTTGCCGTTCTTCTCCTGCATCTCCTGCATAAGCTCAATAATCTGAGCCTGGATGGTAACGTCCAGAGCAGTCGTGGGCTCGTCGGCAATCAGAATATCGGGGTCGCAGGCAAGAGCCATGGCGATCATGACGCGCTGACGCATACCGCCGGAGAACTGGTGCGGATACTCGTTAACGCGCTTCTCGGGCTCGGGAATACCGACGAGATCCAAAAGCTCGGTGGCGCGCTTGAGCGCCTCCTGCTTGGAGTAACCACGGTGCAGACGAAGGCCCTCGCCCACCTGCTTGCCGATCTTGTAGACCGGGTTCAGGGAGGTCATAGGATCCTGGAAGATCATCGCGATATCGTTACCGCGAATGTGCTGCATCTCTTCCTCGGTCATCTCGAGGATAGAACGGCCGCGGTAGCGAACGTCGCCGCCCTCAATCTTTCCCGGAGGCATCGAGATAAGGCCCATGATGGTCATGGCGGTCACGGACTTGCCGGAGCCGGACTCACCGACGACACCCAGGGTCTCGCCGCGATCGAGCGTGTAGGAGACACCGTCGACAGCGCGAACAACGCCGTCCTCGGTGTGGAAATACATCTTAAGGTCATCGACCTCGAGCAGATGCTGGCCCTCGGGAACCGGCTGGTCCTTCAGGTCCACATAGTTCTTGTTCTTCTTCATCCTTATGCGTCCTTCATCTTGACGTCGAGGGCGTCGCGCAGACCGTCACCCAGCAGGGTGAAGGCGAGCACCGTCGAGAGAATTGCCAGACCGGGCATGATCATCATCCAGGGAGCAGTCAGAAGATACTGCTGACCGTCCTGAATCATGGAGCCCCACGAAGGCGTAGGCGGAATAACGCCCATGCCGAGGAAGGACAGAGCGGACTCGGTCAAAATGGCACCACCAATGTTCATGGTCGCGTAGACCACGATGGAGGCGACGGAGTTCGGGAAGATGTGACGCACGACGATACGAGCATCAGATGCACCCATCGCACGCGCAGCGTCAACATAGTCGTTTTCCTTGACCGTCAGGATCGCGGATCGGAAGACGCGCGCAATCGAAGGCCAGCCGAGAATACCGATGGCGATAAAGACGTTCTGAAGGCCACGGCCGATAACGGCGATCATGGCGACAACGAACAGCACGTACGGGAACGCCAGGAAGATGTCCGCACAGCGCATGATGATCGTATCCCAGATGCCGCCGTAGAAACCGGCCAGAGCACCCATGACCAGACCAATTAGCGTGGAGATCGCGGTGGCCATAATTCCGACGGACAGCGAAACGCGCGCACCGTAGATAACGCGGACGAGAATGTCGCGACCAAGGGCGTCGGTGCCAAACGGGTGCTCTGCACACGGAGCCAACAGCGACGTCTCGGCCATAGTGGTCGAGTCGGAAGCCGTCGGGGAACCGAGCCAGGGCTTAGCCCACAGATCTGCAGTCAGGGCAACCACAACGACGATGATGATCCAGCAGACACCGATAACGGCGAGCTTGTTCTTACGAAGACGCTTAAAAGCGTCGCCCCACAGCGTGCGGGACTTGGCGGGAGCAGATGCGGCCTTGGTGGCGGTAGCCTGCTCCTGAGACTGAGAATCAGTTTCCTGCATGAGACGTACCTCCCTTAGGCCTTATCCGACGGACCGCCAAGGCGGATGCGCGGGTCGAGGAATGCATAGCTAATGTCGACGAGCAGGTTGATCACCATAACGACGACGACAATGAGCGTAACGCCGCCCATAACGATGGGCCAGTCACGCATGCTAATGGCGCGATAGACCTCATAGCCGATACCGGGCCAGTTAAAGACCGTCTCGGTCAGGATGGCGCCCGAAAGCATGCCACCAAAGTCGACACCAATATAGGTAACGACGGGGATGAGTGCATTCTTAAGCGCATGCTTGATGATGATCGCGCGATTGGAGAGACCCTTGGCCTTTGCCGTACGGATGTAATCCTGGTTCATGACGTCAAGCAGCTGCGAGCGCATAATGCGGGCGGCATAAGCGGTCGATACCGAAGCCAGCGTAATGGTCGGAAGCACATAGTGCATCCAATCCTGATACTGAGAGCTGGAACCGCCGGCACCCGAGATCGGCATGGAGAATGCACCGCCGGTGGCGTCCTTGAGAATGACGCCAAAGAACAGCTGCAGCAACATACCGAGCCAGAAGGCCGGGACGGCAACGAGAATCGACGTGGTGAGCGTTACCAAAATATCCCAGAAGGAATAACGCTTAACCGCCGAAATGATACCCGCACCGATGCCCATGATTGCCTCGAGCACGATGGCGCACGCGGCAAGTTTGACCGTATACGGATACTTCTGGGCAAAGATCTCCGTAACCGGCAGCTTGCGCTGGTACGAATTGCCCAGATCGCCATGAAGCAGGCCGTTCATGTAATACAAGTAACGGTCCACGAGCGACGTTTGAACGGGGTCGCCGTTCTCGTCAAGGATCGCATTGCCGTCCTCGTCCGTCTGGACCAGGTGATAGCGAACGCGAAGCTGAAGCTCCACCTCGGGGGACAGAGCCTTGTCTCCACCGATCAGCTTGATCGGATCTCCCGGCACGATATTCTGGAGGGCGAACAGAATCAGCGTAACGCCCAAAAACACCGGGATGAACTGAAGCACACGTTTAACGATGTACTTACCCATACCACTCCCCTATCTAGGGATTAACCTAAATGGGATGCCGATCGCCAGACCGGCATCCCAAAATTACCATCAGCCAGTTTACCCCAGGTTAGGGAGAACTGTATGTTTCCCATGAGGTCTACGTAAATACTTGACCCTCACGGAAGCTGCAAACTCTTAGGCGAGCTCAGCGGTACCCAGCTCGGCGTGTTTCTGCGGATCGACATAGAGGTGCTTGATGCGATCGGAGCCGGCGATGGTGTGCGTGTAGAACATCACCGGGATGACCGGGCAGTCGGCAGCGACCATTGCGTCGGCCTCCTGCATCTTAGCGACGCGCTCTTCGTCGTCAACCGTGGTGCGAGCCTCGTCGACCTTGGCGTCGAACTCGGGGTTGTTGTAACCAGAGCGGTTGTCGCCACCGAGGGAGTCGGAGTGGAACAGCGGATACAGGAAGTTGTCCATGATCGGGTAGTCGGCAATCCAGCCCAGACGACCGAACTGATAGTTGAAGTTCTGGTACTGCTCGAGCAGCGCAGACCACTCAGGGGTATCGGAGACGGCGGTAACGCCGACCTTGGCGAGGTCGCCGATGATGGACTCCATGATCTCCTTGTGGCCACCGTCCTGGTTGTAGGAAAGGGTCACGCTAATGCCACGGTCGCCGTTGGCACCGGCAGGAGCAACCTTGTCGAGGTACTCGTTAGCCTTGTCGACGTCGTAGGCGCAGAACTCCCATGCGCCCTCCTTGTAGCCATCGATGCCCGGAGGAACAATGCCGTCGGCGGGGGTACGGGTACCCTTGAAGATGGTCTTGCAGATGGCCTCACGGTTAATGGCCAGGGAGATACCCCTGCGCAGGTCGGCGTTGTTGAACGGCTCAGCCGTGGTGTTGCAGGTCAGGTAGTAGGTGGAAGGCTCGGCGCCGAGCAGCATGCGCTCGCCGTCGCCCATGGTGTAGCCGTCCTTGGACACGCCGCGATCCTTCTTGGCAGCGTCGATCTGAGCAACGGGAACGTCGCAGATATCGAGGTTACCGGCCTGGAACTCCTTGTAGGCGGTCTCCATGTCCTTGATGACCTGGAAGTGGATGCCATCGATCTTGGCCTTGTCGCCATAGTAATCGTCGAACTTCTTGAGGTTGATCTCCTGACCATCCTCCCACTTGCCGTCCATCATGAACGGGCCGTTACCGATCGGGGCAAGGTAGAAGCTCTTAACATCGGACTCGGCGCACTCGGGAACCGGGGACAGAGCCGGGTGAGAGGCGACGAAGGGGAAGTCGGCGTAAGCGGAAGACAGCTTAACGACGAGGGTCTCATCGTCGGGGCAAGTAACACCGCTGAGCTCGGTAGCGTTACCGGCAAGCAGGTCATCATAGCCCTCGACCATGGAAAGGTGATAGGAGACCTCGGAAGGACCGTACTCGGTAGCGATGGCCGACTTGGTGTTGACCAGACGCTCCCAAGCGAGCTTGAAGGACTTGGAGGTAACGTCGTCACCGTTGTGGAACTTGGCCTTCTTGATCTTGAAGGTGAACTCGGTGGCGTCGTCGTTGGCCTCGAAGGACTCGCAAGCCAGCGGGACGATCTTGCCCTTCTCGGCGTCGTAAGAGGTCAGAGCATCGAACAGCTGGTACTCGACCTGAGTGCCCTGATCCTCCTGGACGTTGTAGGGGTCGATGCAGACCGGGTTGTTGATGTAGAAGTTCAGCGTCGAACCGGACTCAGAACCGGAAGCGTCGCCGCCCTTCTTGCCGCATGCGGCAAGAAAAGCCATGGAGCTCGCAGCAAGGGTACCGCCGACAAAGGCGCGACGACCCATAACGGGCTGGTGGAACATAGAATCAGCCATGCCATCCTCCTTATGAGATAGGACAAAGAAATGTTCAGTCGGACATATGTCGAGACAATCCGATCCGAACCATCAAAACGCCGCCCGCTGCTATGGCTGGTTATGCACAACAGGCCAACGTTTTGCAATACAGTAGCGCATTTTATGCACGATTTGGGGCTAATTCCGGTTAACGGTCGAGAATTTCTTTAGTTGGGCGAAGTATGTGGGGATATTTTGACTCTGTTACAAGTCTGTAAACAAAAAGGGCCCCGCACATGCAGGACCCTTTACAAACGTATATACGCCGATGCTTAGTAGCCGACGATGCCCTGCGGGAAGAAGAACATGCACAGAACGACACACACGGCAAATACGACAGCCATGATGACGGTCAGGCGATCGAGGTTCTGCTCCATGACGCCCGTGGCAGAGCTGGAGTTATACAGCGAGCTAGCGATCATATCCGAAACGCCGGTACCCTTACCGGAGTGCATCAGGACGAGAATCGTCAGCGCCACGGCAGAGACAGCCCAAACGACAAACAGAAGAATCTGGAACGGACCCATAGATAAGCTCCTTAATAGAACAATTCAAACTCCAGTACTGTACCACAACCCCCAACGCTCCCCCACCCGCCATTTGGGGACGGGGCAGAAATGGCAGAAACACCAAAAGGGGGTTGTCCGGTTGTGGACAACCCCCTTACTAGAAAACGGTATTTGTTTTCTATTAGGCCTCGGTGGCGAGTACGCGACCCGTCATCTCGGCGGAAGGCTCAATGCCAGCCATGGTGAGCATGGTCGGAGCGATATCGGAAAGACGGCCGTCCTCAATACCGGTGAGCTGCGCCTTCTCATCAACGATGATGAACGGCACACGGTTGGTGGTGTGAGCCGTAAACGGATGCTTGGAACCGTCGGAAACAACGTCAAACATGTGATCGGCGTTGCCGTGATCGGCGGTAATCAGCGCAAAGCCGCCCTTAGCGAGAATCGCCGGGACAACCTTGGACAGGGCATCGTCAACAGCCTCGACGGCCTTAACGGCAGCGTCGAAGACACCGGTGTGACCAACCATGTCGCAGTTCGCGAAGTTCACGATGTAGAAATCAGCGCGATCCTCGTTGATGGCGGCGACAAGCTTCTCGGTAACCTCGGGAGCGCTCATCTCGGGCTGCAGATCGTAGGTAGCGACCTTGGGGGAAGCGACGAGCACGCGCTCCTCGCCCTCCTTGGGCTCCTCGATGCCGCCGTTGAGGAAGAACGTCACGTGGGCGTACTTCTCGGTCTCGGCAGTGTGCAGCTGCTTCAGGCCATTGGCGGCGATAACGTCGGCCAGGACGTTCTCGGGGAACGTCTTGGGGAAGGCGACCTCGACGTCAAACGTCGGATCGTACTCGGTCATCGTCACAAAGTGCGAGAGCTTGATCTGCTCGCGCTCAAAGCCGTCGAACTCCTTGTCCGTGAACACGCGGGTCATCTGACGGGCGCGGTCGGGACGGAAGTTGAAGAAGATGGCCGCGTCGCCCTCGTGGATGCCCTCATTGTGGGCAGCGAAGGGCTCGACGAACTCGTCGCCGCGCGGATCCTTCTCGTAGTAGGCCTTGATGCCGGCAACGGGGTCGGTATCGGCATCGGACGCATTGACCATGACGTCGTAGGCACGCTGGATGCGCTCCCAACGGTTGTCGCGGTCCATGGCCCAATAGCGGCCCGAGACGGTGGCGACGCGAGCGTCGCAACCGGTCTCCTCGGAGATCTTAGCCAGGAAGGCGCAGAACTCGCTCATGTAGCCAGCACCGGACTGCGGGTCGACGTCGCGGCCGTCCATAAAGGCGTGGACACGAACGGTCTTGACGCCATGCCGGGCAGCCATCTTGACCAGAGCCTCGACGTGGTTCATATGGGAATGAACACCGCCAGGGCTCATAAGGCCCATAAGGTGGAGGGTCTTGCCGTCAGCCTTGACGTCGTCCATAGCCTTGACGAAGACTTCGTTCTTAGCGATGGAGCCATCCTTGATGGCGTTGTTGATGCGCGAAAGCTCCTGGAACACGATGCGGCCGGCACCGATGTTGAGGTGACCCACCTCGGAGTTACCCATCTGGCCATCGGGAAGACCCACGTCCTCGCCCGAAGCGCCGAGCGTGGTGTGGGGGTACTTCTCGTACAGGCTATCAAGGAAGGGCGTCTTGGCAGCGGCGACGGCGTTCTCGCCATCGGCCGGAGCCAGGCCGCAGCCGTCCATGATGATCAGGAGTGCAGGAAGATGACGCTGTGCCATATGTCCTACTCGCCTGCCTTGACGACCATAGAGGCGAAGTCGGCAGCCTTGAGCGAAGCGCCGCCCACGAGGGCGCCGTCAACGTCGGGCTTGGCGACGAGCTCAGCGATGTTGCCGGGCTTGGCAGAGCCACCATAGAGAACGCGGATGCCGTCGGCGAGCTCCTCGCCGAACATCTCCTTGAGGGTCTCACGGATAGCGCCGCAGACCTCCTGAGCATCCTCGGCGGTAGCGGTCTTGCCGGTGCCAATGGCCCAGATGGGCTCGTAGGCGACGACGACCTGCTTGGGGCAGGTGATCTCAAGACCAGCAAGGCCAGCCTTGACCTGGTTCACGACGTGCTCGACATAGGTGTCGGCCTCGCGGACCTCAAGGGACTCGCCGCAGCAGAAGACGGGAACAAGACCGGCGGCAACGAGGGCCTTGGCCTTCTTGTTCTGATCCTCGTCGGTCTCGTGGAAGTAGTCGCGACGCTCGGAGTGACCGATGATGCAGTAGGTGCAGCCAGCGGACTTGAGCATGTCGCAAGAGGACTCACCGGTGAAGGCACCCTTGGCCTCCCAGTACACGTTCTGTGCACCGAGGGCGATGGGGGCAGCCTGAATGCGGTCATGAACCGTGGTGATGTCGATGGTCGGAGGGCAGACGAGCACCTCGACGCCAGCCGGAACCTCGGGCAGAGCCTGAGCCAGCTCGTCGGCGAGCTTGGCGGCCTCGGCGACGTCGTTGTTCATCTTCCAGTTACCAGCGATAAGAAGGGTGCGATTAGGCATCGAGAAGCGCCTCCACTCCGGGCAGGGCCTTACCCTCGACGAGCTCCATGGAAGCGCCACCACCGGTGGAGATCCAGCTCATCTTGTCGGCCAGGTTGAACTTGTTGACAGCCGCGACAGAGTCACCACCGCCGATGATCGAGGTGCAGTCGGCCTCGGCGACGGCCTCGGCGATAGCCTGGGTGCCGTGAGCGAAGTTGTCGAACTCGAAGACGCCCATGGGGCCGTTCCAGAACACGGTCTTGGCGCCCTTGACGGCCTCGGCGTAGAGCTCCTCGGTCTTGGGACCGATGTCCATGCCCTCACGATCGTCGGGGATAGCGTCGGAAGCGACAACCTCGGGGACAGCGTCCTCGCCAAAGTGATCGGCAACGCGGTTGTCGATGGGGAGCAGGATCTTGACGCCCTTCTCCTCGGCCTTCTTGAGCATCTCGCCGGCGCGCTCGACCCAGTCCTCTTCCTTGAGGGACTGACCGACGGTCAGGCCCTGAGCCAGGAAGAAGGTGTAGGCCATGCCGCCACCGATGATCAGGGTGTCAGCGGAGTCGATGAGGTGATCGAGAACGCCGATCTTGGAGGAAACCTTGGAACCGCCGACGATAGCGACGAAGGGGCGCTCGGGCTCGGCGAAGATGCCGGTCAGCGTGTCGACCTCCTTCTCGAGCAGGAAGCCGGCGACGGCAGGCAGGTAAGCGGCGGGGCCCACGACGGAACCCTGGGCGCGGTGAGCGGTGCCGAAGGCATCGAGAACGAAGACGTCACCATAGGAAGCGAGGGTCTTGGCGATCTCGGGATCGTTCTTCTTCTCACGCTTGTCGAAACGGACGTTCTCGAGAACCAGGACCTTGCCCGGCTCGACGGCGGCAACAGCCTCAGCAGCCTTCTCGCCGTAGGTGTCGGCGACAAAGGCAACATCGAGACCAGAGAGCTCAGCGAGCTTCTTGGCGACAGGCTCAAGGGAGAGCTCAGGCTGGAAGCCGGTGCCCTCGGGACGGCCGAGGTGGCTCATGAGGATGACGCGAGCGTTGTGCTCAACGAGGTAGTTGATGGTGGGCAGGGCAGCCTTGATGCGGGTGGTGTCGCCAACGACGCCATCCTTGATAGGCACGTTGAAGTCAACGCGGACGAGAACGCGCTTGCCGTCGACATCGATGTCGCGGACGGTCTTCTTGGTAAAGGCCATGTTTGCTTCTACCTTTCGTACGTGTCTGCCTCCCATTACGGCAGACGATTTCCTATAAAAAGGGCGCGACCCTAGGGTGTAAGCCCTATGAGGCCGCGCCCTTCTTTAGACGCTCAACGAGCTATTCGCTAAAAGCTAAATTAAGCAACGAACTTCTCGAAGTACTTGATGGTGCGGACCATCTGAGAGGTGTAGGAGTTCTCGTTGTCGTACCAAGAGGTGACCTGAACGAGGGTCTGGCCGTTGCCGAGGTCAGAGCACATGGTCTGAGTGGCGTCGAAGATGGAGCCGTGGGTCTCGCCGATGATGTCGGTGGAGACGATGTCGTCCTCGTTGTAACCGAAGGTCTCGGAGATGGTGGAAGCGTAGGCCTTCATAGCGGCGTTGACCTCGTCGACGGTGACCTTCTTGTCAACGACAGCGTAGAGGTTGGTGATGGAGCCGGTCGGCGTCGGGACGCGCTGGGCGGCACCGATGAGCTTACCGTTGAGCTCGGGGAGAACCAGGCCGATAGCCTTGGCAGCACCGGTGGTGTTGGGGACGATGTTGACGGCGCAGGCGCGGCTACGACGCTTGTTGCCCTTGCGCTGCGGGCCGTCGAGCGGCATCTGGTCGCCAGTCCAGGCGTGAATGGTGGTCATGATGCCGGACACGATGGGAGCGAAGTCGTTCAGACCCTTGGCCATCGGGGCGAGGCAGTTGGTGGTGCAGGAAGCAGCGGAGATGATGTTGTCCTCAGCGGTCAGCGTCTCGTGGTTGACGTTGTACACGATGGTGGGCAGATCGCTGCCGGCCGGAGCGGAGATGACGACCTTCTTGGCGCCAGCGTTGATGTGGGCCTGAGCCTTAGCCTTGCTGGTGTAGAAGCCGGTGCACTCGAGAACGACGTCGACGTCGAGGTCGCCCCAAGGCAGGTTGTTGGCGTCGGCCTCCTTGTAGATCTTGATCTCCTTGCCGTCAACGGTGATGGAATCCTCGCCAGCAACGACCTCGTGATCGCGAGCGTAGTTGCCCTGCGTGGAGTCGTACTTCAGCAGGTAAGCGAGCATATCGGGAGAGGTGAGGTCGTTGATAGCGACAATCTCGGAGCCCTCATGACCGAACATCTGACGGAAAGCCAGACGACCGATGCGACCGAAGCCGTTAATAGCAACCTTTACTGCCATTGTGTCTCCTTTCGTAAGGCCCCCGCAAGCTACAGCGCCCGCCGTTGAGGCCCACAAACTAACCACTCGCCTAATATACCTTTTTTTGGACTTGAATTTCACGAGAATAGTCGAAATTGAAAATCAAATTTACGTTAAAACGTTTTAAAGAGTAAAATAGCAGCTAAATCCGTATATAAGTCGATACTTTAAACTACCCGTTTGCTTCAATGAGCTTTTCAAGCCGTAAAACACGATGGTAGAGGGCCGACTTCGACAAGGGAGGGTCAGCCATCTCCCCTAAATCACGCAGCGACAGATCGGGATAGCGCTCGCGCAGGTCGCAAAAGACCGCCAAGGCATCCGGAAGCGCATCGCGAAGGCCGCGCTGCTCGAGCTCATCGATAAGCGCAAGCTGATGTTGGGCAGCACCGGCGCTTCTGGTCTGGTTGGCGAGCTCGGCGTTCACGCGACGGTTCACATCGTTCTTAACCAACTTGACCGCGCGCGCCTCCTCAATCTCGGCAACGCTGCGCTTGGCACCAATCAGCTTTAATAGATGCTCGATTTCCTCGGCGCTCTTAATGTACACGGCATATGACCCCCGCCGTGCATTAACACGAGCATGGACCCCAATCTGCCCCAACAGGTCGCAAAGCCCCTTAGCATATTGCTCGCCCTGCACCGCGATCTCCAAATGAAAATCGCCGCGTGGATCGGCCACGAAGCCGCCCGCGATGAGCGCGCCGCGGATGTAGGCAAGCCTGCAGCAGGGACGGGCAACGATGTGTCGGGGAACACCAGCAACGAGCCCTCCCCTGCGGTCTAGAATGCCCAGCAGCACCAGAGCCTTGTCCAGGTCGGGTTGATCGGGCAGGGTAATGAGATAGTTACGGACCTTATGCAAGACCGATTTACGAACGGTGAATTCCGTTTTGAGCTTAAGAATGCGATGCGTCAGCGTGATCATCGTGCGCGCGACGGCTCCCGTCTCGGTCGCGACCGTCAAACGATACCGCCCGGAGCCGGCCAGCGAAAGTGTACCGCTCACACGCGTCAGGGCGGCAAGCGTCGACAAATCGCAGTATTCACATTCGGGTTCGCAGCGCGCGAGCTCGTCACGCACCTCGGCGGTAAACGACATGCAGGCCTATGCTTTCGTGTTCGCGCGCGACAGGTCGCGATGGGAAATGCTCACGTGGTACTGAGCACCCTCCAGGTAGCGGGCCGTAGCCTCGGCAATGGCAACGCTTCGGTGCTGTCCACCCGTGCAGCCGATGGCAATGGAAAGCTGCGGCTTACCCTCTGCGATATATCCCGGCATGACCGTATCGAGCAGCTGCGTCCAAGCCTTCCAAAACTCCTGGGTCTTGGGATGGTCTAAGACAAAATCGGAGACCTTCTTATCGAGGCCGGTCATGGTGCGCATCTCGGGATCGTAGAACGGATTGGGCAGGAAGCGAACGTCGATCATAATGTCCGCCTCGACGGGCATGCCGTGCTTAAAGCCAAACGAGAACACATGGACGTCCATGAGCTGTTGGTCGGACAGTTCGGAAAATGCCATACGTAGCTTGTTGCGCAGCGCAGAGGTGCGCAGACGGCTCGTGTCGATAATCATATCGGCTCGATCGCGCACGCCCTGCAGCTGAAGGCGCTCGCGCTGAATGGCATCGGCCGTAGTCTCCCCCGGCTTGGCAATGGGATGACGGCGGCGATTTTCGCTGTAGCGACGAATCAGCACCTCGTCAGAAGCCTCCAGGAACACGATGTCGCAGCTCATCTCGCGTTCTTCGAGCGCGGCGACCGCATCGAGCAACTCGTCAAACAGTCCCTGGCTACGCAAATCGCAGGTGACGGCGAGATGCCTGCCCACGCCCGTATTGATGCCGACGAGCTCGGCAAGCTGGGCGATGAGACGCGGAGGCAGGTTATCAATGCAAAAATAGCCCATGTCCTCGAACACGTGCATGGCCTGTGTGCGGCCCGATCCGGACATTCCGGTGATGATGACGATATCAGGGATGCGCTCCGAGCGCTCCGCCGCATCCATGGCATCTCCCTTTTGCATGTGCTGCCTCCCAAAAACAAGCGCGGGACCCAGCAACCCGGATCCCGCGCGGTCAATTGCCTATATTGAGTATACCGCCCCAAGCGGATACGAGGCCTGTCTTACGCCTCAAGCGCAGCCTTGAACCAACTCGTAATACTCGTGGGGTGCGTGATGGCGGTGCCGACGACAACGGCCCAAGCTCCAGCATCGATCGCGGCGCGAGCCTCCTCGGGCGTGTGCACGCGGCCCTCGCAGATGATGGGAAGACCGGGGAATTCCTCGGTCGCCTGACGCAGGAGCGGCAGATCGGGACCGTCGGCCATGGTGCAGTCGATGGCGGCGACACCATGAGAAAGCGTGGTGGACACCAGGTCGAAGCCCATGTCGACAGCACGGCGAATGTCCTCGATGGTGGCACAATCCGCCATCAGGAGCACACCCTCCTCGTGCAGCGGACGGAAGGTGTCCTCGACGGTCTTGCCATCGGGACGCGGACGATCGGTGGCATCGATCGCCACGATATCGGCACCCGCGGCAACGCAGGCGCGAGCGTGACGCAGCGTCGGCGTGATGTAAACGCCCTCGTGTCCATCCTTCCACAGGCCGATGACGGGGATCTCACAGCGACCCTTAATGGCGGCAATGTCGGCAAGGCCCTGACAGCGAATGGCGGCGGCGCCGCCAAGCTCGCAAGCGCGAGACATTTGAGCCATGGTCTCGGGCGTACGAAGTGGCTCGCCCATATACGCCTGAACGCTCACGACGAGCTTACCCTTCAGGGATTGAATCAAAGGATCGACGGTCATAAGGCTGTAACCTTTCTCAGAACAGCCTCCCGAGGCGTGTTGTCTCGGGAGGCTCCTACAGCAGATACGTTTACTTCAACGAGGCAAGAAGATGCTCAGCGGCACCGATAAGCGGCGCGTCGCCCTCCAGAGACCCGATGAGGATCGGTGTGTCCTGAAGCGGGTCGAGCGCCTGGCTGGCATAGCCCTCGTGCACCGAATCCTTCCACGTCTGCGAACGCCAATCGGGACCCTGGTGAATCACGCCGCCCGAAAGCACGATGACCTCGGGGTCCAAGATGTTGGCGAGCGAGCCTAAGCTGGCGCCCAGTGCAAAGCCGGCATCATGGATGACCTCAGTCGCCTTTGCGTCGCCCGCGCGGCACAGGTCGTTTACATCGCGACCGACCGAAGGACGGCTGGGGTCGACGCGGCCAAAGCGCTCATCGTACATACGACCAATGGAAGTGCCCGAAGCAACCGACTCCAGATGGCCGGAACGCCCGCAGGCGCAGGGAATGCCGGCGGCAGCCGAGCACTCGATGTGGCCCATATGACCGGCAGCACCATGGAAGCCCTGCATCACGCGGCCGTTCTCGACATATGCGCCGCCGATGCCCGTACCGATGCCAAGACACAAGACGGAGAACTTGCCCTTGCCGACGCCCCAGTGGGCCTCACCCAGAGCATGAGCCTGCACGTCGCCTACGACGGCAACGGGAAGACCGAGGTCCTCGCGCAGGCGCGGCCCCAACTGAACGCCGGACCAGCCGGGCATGATCTCGTTGGCATACGCGATGGCGCCCGTCTTGGGATCGACGACGCCGGCGGCACCGATGCCGACGCCAAGGACCTCGACATCGGGATTCGCCTCGAGAGCAGCCTTGATGGACGCCTCGATACGCTGGAAGACGGCCTCGCCGCCCTCTTGGGCCTCAGTGGGAACCTCGGCCTCAAAAACGGGATGAGGCACGCTGCCGTCAGCCGGGTACTCCATGATGGCAGTCGCGATCTTAGTTCCGCCGATATCGACAGAGCAGACGTACTTGTTCTCCATGTCGCTCTCCTTAGGAGATAAAAAACAACTACAGGAAATGAAGGCTGCGTTATCGCCGCAGCTTGGTAAAGGTTTCCCGGGTGCCCGAGGTTGGGGTGAAAGCGGTCGGGCGTTGACCTAATGGGTCACGCTCGACCGCTTGAGCCCCAAGATCGGGTGCCCGGGGAAGCTTTACAGGAGACCGTTGTCCTGGAGGACCTTCTTAATCGCCTCGACGTTCTCGCCGGTCATGGCCTTCACCGGGCGCGGCATGGTCGGGCTGTCGAAGATGCCCATGAGGTTCATAGCGGTCTTGAAGGCGCCGACGCCACCGGCATAGCCCTGGACGCCCGAGGTGACATCCCAGATGTGCGAAATCTCATTGAGGCGATCCTGCTCGGCCTTGACGGTAGCCCAGTCACCAGCCTGAGCGGCCTTCCACTGACGCACGTAGCCCTCGGGCTCAACGTTGGCGAGACCCGGGACGGAACCGTCGGCGCCACCGAGGTAGGCGCCGTCGACAACAACCTCGTGACCGGTGAGAATGCTCATCGGATGGCCGTTCTTCTCGTTCTCCTGAACGAGGTAGCGGAACGAGATGTCATCACCCGAGGAATCCTTGACGCCAGCAAGGACGCCCTCGGCGCCGAGCTTGGCAAGGAGCTTCCAGGGGAGCTTGGTGTGAACGCAGACGGGAATGTCATAGGCGAAGATGGGCAGGTCAAGCTCCTCGTGCAGGATACGGAAGTGCTCCTCGACCTCGGTCATGCCCTGCAGGGCATAGAACGGGCAGGTGGCGACGAGGGCATCGGCGCCCAGCTCCTGGGCGACCTTGCCGTGCTCAATCATGCGCTCGGTCTCGGTATCGATGATGCCGACCAGAACAGGCACACGGTGGTCGACGATACGAACGGCCTCGGCGATAATCTGGCGACGGCGCTCGTCGGTGGAGAAGACGACCTCGCCCGAGGATCCCAAGAAGAACAGGCCATCGACGCCGGCATCGATCATGCGGTTGATGCTGCGCTCAAAGGAGGCAACGTCGAGCTGGTGATCTTCGGTATCGGGAACAACGACGGGAGGGATAACGCCGGTGAATTTCTGAGTTGCCACAAGAATCTCCTTAGTTGTCTGGTGGGCAGCCCTATGCCGCCCACTCTTGTTGGCAGTGTCCAGGCCGTCTAGGCCAAAGAACACGAGTAGAACGTTTGGTTAAAAAAGTCGACGACTTCGTTTTCGAACGCATTGATGCGCTCGTGAGCGTATTTGGCATAGATGATATGTCTCCGGTCACACTCAAGACCGTTGAATACGGCAAACTGATCCTTGGGATCGCTCACGGTATCCATGAGCGATGTGCCCATGAGCACCGATCCGCGCACCCGAGACGACAGCGCCTCGAGGCCGCCAGGAAGCGGATTGGCAACCGCCGTGCAGGCAAGGCCGCACTTATCCAAGGCGGAGACCGCCAAAACGACACCGCCGCCAAGGCCCTCGCCCCATGCGAAGATGCGGTCGGGGTCCATGCCATCAAGATTGCGCGCGACCTCCGCCAACGCGCAGCCCCAACGGACGCGCCTGACAAAAGCAGGCGAGGTAATCCCCTGCCGCAGATCGCTGGGTCCAATCGCCTCATCGTCCAGCGCAAGCACGGCATATCCCATGGCCGCAAACCTCGTCATGTGATGCCATCCCCGCACGGGTCGGTCGATGTCGTGAAACATCAGACATAGCGGCACGAGCTCGGATGCTCGGGCGCGACCGGCAGGCTCGATCAAACGTGCGTGGACCACATCGCCACCAAGCTCAAAGGAAACCTCGGAGTAGCGGGCATACGGATTGGCGAAATCGATCGCCGTAATACTCGGCCCGCAAACCTCAAGGTCCGAAGCGGCTATCTCTAATTCGGAAACATCCGCAGAAGCATCACCGCGCCAATCCCGGAAATCAGCGAGCCTTAACGAGACCGTTCCGGGAATCCCCACAAGGTCGGAGACAATCAGCTCATTGACATTGCTCTCGCACTTAGACATGAGCCTCCCCTCCCTTGCAGAAAAACGGAATGATCAGATCGTCAAAATCCTGAATCTCCTCGTGGCCAAAGCCTTCAAAGAACTCATGACGCTTTTCACAGGTCAGGTTGTTATAGACCGCAAACTGCGTCGCTGGCGGACAGACGGTATCGGCTGTGCCGGTGCCAAACAGCACGGGGCATTTGACCATAGGGGCAAAGTTCTTGGAATCGAAGTACGCCAGTTTGGCATAGGCTTCGTCGATACGAGTCGAGTCCTCGTCAAACCAGCGAGACCAATAGCGCAGGCCCTCGTAGGCAATGTCGTCGGCATCCAAATCCCAGACCAGGCGAAAATCCGACAGGAAGGGATAGAGGATGGCGGCGCGATTGATAAGCTCGCTGTTAAGTGCACAGGTCGCAATGCCCAAACCGCCGCCCTGCGACGCGCCGTTCACAAACACACGGGCAAGATCGATGCCCTCGAGCTCGCGGACGATACGGCACAGGATGCGAATGTCCTGGTGCAGACGGACATAGTAGAGGTTGGCCGGATCGCCGTCGATACCGGCGACGATATGGCCCGCGACCGTCGTACCCTCAAATCCGCCAATATCCTCGGAGGGACCGCCCTGACCAGGACAGTCAAGCGCGATGAGCGCCATGCCCATGCCCGCAAACGACGCCTGCTCAAACCAGCTGCGGCTTGCACCCGGATACCCATGGAACTGAAGTACCAATGGCACGGGCTCGTCCGAGACGGGTTTAAGGTACTTGGCATGCAGGCGAGCGCCACACATGCCGGTATACCAGAGGTCGAAAAGCTGGCAGGTCACGGCATCGGTGACCGATGCCGTCTCGATCGCATAGTCAAGCCCGACGGCGTCGGCCTCGGCCATGCGGTCCTTCCAAAAGAGATCGAAATCTGATGGACGGGGCATGGCACCCCGATACCCACCAAATTGCTGTTGCAGCTCCTGAGCACTTGGCATGGCTCGTGAACCCAACCTTTCGAAATCGCAACGGAGGTGCGCCCGGCAAGGGAACCGGGCGCACGGGAGGGAAAGCGAGACTACTCGCCGAGCTTGGGATGCAGCAGCGACGGCGCAGCGCCGAGCAGCATCTTGGTGTAGGGGTCCTGGGGGTGCTGGAAGACCTGCTTGGCCTCGCCCTGCTCGACGATCTTGCCGCCATTCATAACGATGATGTCGTCAGAGATATAGCGGACCGTCTGGATGTCATGGCTGATGAACACCATGGCCAGGCCGAGCTCCTTCTTAAGGTCGGTCAGCAGGTTCAGAATTTGCGCGCGGACCGAAACGTCCAGAGCCGAGGTGGGCTCGTCGGCGATGATGGCATCGGGGTTCAGCGACAGGGCACGGGCAATTGCGACGCGCTGGCGCTGGCCGCCCGAAAGCTGGCCGGGAAGAACCTCGGCGGCGGAGCTGGGCAGACCGGTGAGCTCCAAGAGCTCCTTGACGCGCTTCTCCTGCTCGGCCTCGGTACCCAGGTTGTGGACGCGCATGGGGTCGAGCAGTTGCTCGCGAACGACCATGCGGGGGTTGAGTGCCGTGGCCGGGTTCTGGAACACGACCGAGATGACGCGACCCATGTGGCGACGGTCCTCGGCGGTACGTTTGGTAACGTCCTTGCCCTTAAAGTAGACCTTGCCGCTCGTGGGGGCCTGCAGGCCGCACATGACGTTGGCGGTGGTGGACTTACCGCAACCGGACTCGCCGACGATGCCGATCGTCTGACCGGGCATGAGCCTAATCGTTACACCCTGGACGGCGTGAACCAGGTTAGGGTGCAGAATCGAGCCGGTACGGGTCCTAAAGGTGACGTGGACGTCATCAAGGAAGATGATCGGCTCGACGCCGTTGACTGCGGTCTCGCTCATCTACATCACCTCCGCGTGAGGGGTCAAACCATTTGCCTTGAGCACCTCGTCGGGGAGCTCGGAATAGAAGTGCTCGGTGCCGGGCACGCGCTTGAAGACCGGACGGGTGTCCAGGCCAATACGCGGATGGCTCGAGCGGGGCGCGAAGCGATCGCCCTTGGGGAAATCGCGCGGGCTCGGAACGGCGCCGGGCACCTGGTGCAGGCGGCCCGAACCGCTCTCGATGGACAGAACGGAACCCAGAAGACCGCGGGTGTACTCGTGGATCGGGTTGGTGAGCAGCTCCTTGGTGGGCGCCTGCTCGATAACCTGACCGGCGTACATCACCGTGATGTTATGGGCGACCTCGGCGACCAGCGCCAGGTCATGCGAGACGAAGATCATGGCAAAGCCGAGCTTGGCCTGAAGGTCGTTGAGCAGCTTGATGACCTGCTTCTGGACGGTAACGTCCAGAGCGGTCGTGGGCTCGTCGCAGATGACCAGCTTGGGGTCGCGGGTAAGGGCCATAGCAATCAGAACACGCTGACGCTGGCCACCGGAAAGCTCGTGCGGGTAGCTCTCGAGCGTACGCTTGGGGTCGAGGCCGACGAGCTCCAGGAGCTCCTCGGCGCTGCGGGTTCCGCCGCGCTTGGTGAGCTGCTTCATCTGGGCAGAGATGAGCATGGAGGGGTTGAGCGAGGACAGGGCATCCTGATAGACCATAGCGATATCGGTACCGCGGAGGCCGAACCACTCCTTCTTGCTCATCTTGAGCAGGTCACGGCCCTCCCAGAGGACCTCGCCGGAAAGGTGCTCGTCATCGTCGGTCAGGCCCATGATGGCCAGCGTGGTGATGGACTTACCGCAACCGGACTCGCCCACCAGGCCCATAGTCTGACCAGGGCGGACGTCAAAGTTGACATGGTCGACGACGTTGATATCACCGTGATGCTCAAACTGAATGCAGAAGTCACGGACCGAGAGAATCGGTTCGACAGACTCGTCGGGCACATGGCGATCTTCACGCTTGAGCTCGACATCGCGCAGGGCGCCAAGGCGAGCGGAGAGGGACTGGGCCTGCTCCTTGTAGGCGCGAACGGGGTCGGAGACCAGCAGGTCGGCCTCGCGGCGCCTGGAGGAATCGGTGGGATCCAGGGCGGCGGAGGGAGCAGCGGCCATGGCGTCGGTAATGCCCTCGGAGAGGATGTTGAGCGCCAGGCAGGTGATCATGATGGCCAGGCCCGGGAACAGCGCCTGCCACCAACGGCCGGCGAGCACACCGCCGCGGGCGTCGGCGAGGATGTTGCCCCAGGTAGCGGTGGGCTCCTGGATACCAGCGCCGATGAAGGTCAGCGAGGCCTCGAAGATGATGGCGTCGGCGACCAGGGTAACGGTGAAGACCATGATCGGGGCGATGCAGTTACGCAGAACATGCTTGATCAAAATCCACGGAGCCTTGGCGCCGGAAACGATGACCGCGCGGACATAGTCCTCGCCGTACTCGGACACGATGTTGGCGCGCACGATACGGGCAATCTGCGGAGTGTACATAAAGCCGATGGCGAAGATGATCGACGGCACGGAGTTGCCCAGGATGGAGACGAAGACGGCAGCGAGGGCGATGCCCGGGATGGACATGATGATGTCCAGGATACGCATGATCGTCTCGGAGACGGCCTTACGCGAAACCGCCGCAAGGGCGCCCACGACCGAGCCGCAGACCAGAGCCATGGCAGTGGCGCCAAAGCCGATAATCAGCGAGTAACGACCACCGTAGAGCATACGCGACAGAATGTCGCGACCCTTATCGTCGGTACCGAAGATAAATCCGTTGCCGGGAGCCTGGCGAGCCGTAAAAATCTCGACCGGGCTATAGGGGGCAAGAAGGGGCGCCAGAATCGCAGTCAGGGCGACCAGCACCAGCACGACGGCGGCAATCTTAGAAGACAGCGTCATCTTCTTCCAGCCACCGAGCTTGAGCCCCTTGGAGGCAGCCTTCTCGAGCTGCTCGGTTTGCTTCTCTCGAATCTTTACCATAATCTACACCGTCCTGATGCGCGGGTTGATGAGCAGGTAGAGCATGTCAACCACGATGTTGATGATGATGAAGGCAAGAGCAACGACGATAACGACGCCCTGAACCAGGTTCGCCTCGTTGCCCTGAACGCCCTGCAGAATCGCGGTGCCCATGCCGGGGAGGTTGAAGATAACCTCGATGACGACGGCGCCGCCCATGAGGTAACCGATCTTAAGACCGAGGGTGGTGACCGGGGTGATCAGCGCATTGCGAAGAACGTTGATGCCGACGACAACCTTCTCGGGAACGCCGGCGCCGCGAGCCATACGGACATAGTCCTTGTCGAGCTCCTCGACCATGGCGGTACGCACGATACGAGTCATCTGGCCCGTCAGCGGAAATGCCAAGGCGATAGCGGGCATGATCATACGTCCCAGATAGCCAACCGGATTCGTGGTGAAGTGAGGCAGAGCACCCGATGCCGGGAGCACCTTAAGGTAGGAAGAGAACAGCAGGATCAACAGAACGGCAAGCCAGAACGACGGGGTTGCCAAGCCGGCGATGGAAAAGACGCGGATCACTTGGTCCGGCCATTTGTCGCGATACAGTGCCGCGATGACGCCGAGCAAAAACGAAACGACCGCACCGATGGCAAGACCGATGAAGGTCAGCTGCATCGTGACGGGCAGGGCCGTGGAGATGCGCTTGGCAACGGAGTTGCGAGCAGCACCATAGGTGCCCATGTCGCCATGAATCAAATCGCCCATATAGCGCACGTAGCGCACGGGCCAGGGGTCGTCCAGACCATACTTCTCATGGTACTCGGCAACCGCCTCGGGCGAGGCACCGTCACCCAACGCCGTGTAGGCGGGGTCGGTCTTGGAGAACGACATAAGGAAGAACACCAGGACGGTGACGCCCAATGCCATGATCGGCAGCGCCACAAGACGCCTTCCAATCAAACGTAGCAAGTTGTTCACGTTCTCTCCCCTTTCTTTTGTCGGTAGGACCAACTGGTATATGAGTACGGATACTCATTACAAGACCCGAGCGACATCGTTGTCGCCCGGGTCTTTGTTTCAACTATGAGGATACGGTCCCAACGACCGACATCCTGCATACAGACTCAAGCGAGTCTTACGCCTTGACGGTCGCAACGCCCCTGAAGGACATGCTCGTCGTGCCGATGCCCTTGAAGCCATCGAGGGCCTCGCCGTTGGGCGCAGTGGACGGATCGTCCCAGGAAGCGGAGACGGTCTTGACGTGGACAACAGGGTACAGAACGGCGTTGTCGGCAATGATGTCGAAGCACTCGTTCCACTTCTTCTGCTGCTCGTCGCCCTCGGCGGCAAGAGCCTCGTCCATGAGACTGTGGAGCTTCTGCCACTCAGCGGACTCCTTCCACGGGCAACGGGTCTGCATCCAGACGTTGTCGCCGTACCACCAGTTGAGCAGCAGGTCGGGGTCGGCGCCGAAGCAGGACGGATCGCCAGGGGCAAGGAGGATATCGTAGGCCTCGCCGCCGTCGATGGCAGCGTAGGTGGCCGGCGAGGTATCGGTCTGGATGGTCACATCGAAGCCGAGAGCGTCGAGGTCGTTCTTGACCTGGGCGGCCATGCCCTTAATCTGCTCGTTGTCGGTGGTGCGCAGGGTGATGGCACCCGGGGTGATGCCGGACTCCTCGATGAGCTTCTTAGCCTTCTTGGCGTCGGTCTTGTACACCGTGGAAGCCTCATGATAGTTGGTGAAGCTCTTGGGCAGGTAGCAGCTGGCAGCGGTGGCAAGGCCGGCGAAGGTGTTGCTGACCATCTTCTCGGTGTCGAGCGCATACATGACAGCCTGACGGACCTTGACGTTGTTCCAAGGCTCCTTGGCGACGTTGAACATGATGAAGCGGGTGCCGAAACCCTGAACGTTATCGATCTTGCAGCCGGCGCTCTCGAGCTGGTCGACGGCGTCAGCGGTAACGAGCTCCATAACGAGCGTGGAGCCCTCCTGCTGAGCGGTAACGCGAGCGGTGGGGTCGGTCAGGATGCTGTACTGGATCTTCTTATCCTCGGCAGCATACTCACCGTTGTACTCGGGGTTGGGAACCAGGGTGATCTCGGTATCGGAGATAGAGTCGTACATCCAGGGGCCGGAGCCGATCGGCTGCTTGGCGCGATCCTCCTCGGTCTGGGTGGCCGGGGTAACGCGGACGATGGCCAGACGATCCTTGAGCAGGGAGAAGTTGGGGACCTTGGTCTTGACCGTCACGGTGCTGGCGTCCTTGGCCTCGATGGACTCGAAGGGCTGGAAGAACGGAGCATAGGTAGCGGAAGCGGCGCAAGCGGTGTAGGAGGCAACGACATCGTCAGCGGTGACCTCGGTGCCATCGGAGAACTTGGCGCCCTTGCGGATGGTGACCTCGAAAGTGGTGTCGTCCACAGACTTGGGATCGTCGGTGGCGAGCTCGTTGAAGGTGCTGTAGTCGTGGTAATCGATGCCGTAGAGGCCCTCGACGACGTGCCAGTTAGCACCCAGGCCCACAGCGGAGCCGGTGCTGGCGGGATCGAAGCTGGACGGAGCGTAAGCGGAACCAGCGGTGATCACGCCGCCGCCACGGTTGGCGGAATCGGTGGAACCGGAAGCGGAACCCTCGTCGCTGGAGTTGCCACCGCAGCCGGTGAGACCAAGCCCTGCGACAGCAGCGACGCTGCCGGTGAGGCCGAGGAACGAACGCCTGGACATACCCTTGTTGATGATGGCCATGTCTTCTCCTATCAATAGAGAATCTTACCCGGGAGCACCTAGACGTGCCCCCGCGCAACTTGCGGACGATATATACCTTACCTACCGACGAGCCCAACTGAGGTGCCGCGCTCGGCGACCGATACATACATACGCTTGAACGGTATTTACTACCGTTCACCGAATTCGTTGACAAACGATTCGCCAGACAGTATGTATCGGCGAGGTGAGATATCAGTCTTCGTCAACCCGCAGGATAGCAGGGGTTTCGCTTGGGTTAGTCAAACGTTTTAGCGTTAATAAAACCCGAAACCAGCGGGCAATCATGGCGAAATAAATGGTTGAAAATCGCGCAATCATGTATATCAGTTGTTTAGGCTCGTGTTTAGCTATCGGAATGGCCAACCGCCGCCTCGGCGCGCTCGGCATTCCATGCAACGAGCGCCTCGTGGACCGCCTTGGCAACATCGGCAGGTATGCCGCGAACTTCCGCGATCTCTTGCTCGCTCGCCGCGCGCAAACGCTTCATCGAGCCAAAATGGCGCATAAGGGCACGTTTTCTGGTGGGTCCCACGCCTGGAACGTCATCGAGTACCGAAACCGTCATGGCCTTGTCGCGCAATTCGCGATGGAACGTGATGGCAAAACGGTGCGATTCATCGCGCACCTGTTTAATTAGATAGAGCGACGCGGACCCGGTCGGCAGCACGACGGGAGTCTCGTCCCAAGGCACGAAAACCTCCTCATCGGCCTTTGCCAAGCCACAAACTGGTATATCGAGCCCAAGAGCCTCAAGTTGCTTGATCGCAGCGGTCAATTGCGGCTTACCGCCATCGACAACGAGCAAATCGGGGCGCGAGCCAAAGCGCTCGTCAGCCATGCGCTCGGGAGCATAGCGTCGTCCCAAAACCTCGGACATCGACACGAAGTCGTTTGCCTCGTCCAATTCGGCCTGAATTTTAAAACGACGGTACTGACTCTTGTCGGCGCGTCCGTTGGTAAATACCACCATCGAAGCGACCGTAAAGGTGCCATGCAGTGTAGAGATATCGAAGCACTCGATACGCAACGGCGGCGATGGCAGCGCCAACGCACTTTCGAGCTCCATGAGCGCTTGATTGGTGCGGTCGTCAGCGTACCCCGTTCGCATCATGTAGCGCATGAGGGCATGGCGCGCATTTTTGGATGCCATATCGAGTAGACGGTGCTTTTCGCCACGCTGCGGCCTATGGAGATGGCAGGAACGCTCACGCTTGCCCGCAAGCCACTCCCCCAGCGCCTCCGCATCCTCAAGCTCGACGGAAAGGTTGACCTCAGCTGGAATATCAGCCGTCTCGTCGTAATAGCGCTTAAGAAAGCCCGACTGGAGCTCTTCCTCGTCAACATCAAGACCCTTGTCGAGAATGAACTCGCAGGTGCGAACTGTTCGGCCCTCGCGAACGACGAAGACGCAAGCGGCGGAGATGGTCTCCTCGCGATAGAAACCGATGACATCGATATCGACACTGGAGGGAAAAACGACTTGCTGACGGTCGTCCAGACCCCTGATGACCTCCAAACGACGTTTGACGCGGGCGGCACGCTCAAAATCGAGCGCCTCGGCGGCCTCCGTCATCTCGGATGTCAGCTCGTCGACGACGTCCTTGCGATGGCCCGACAAAAAACGTTCGACACGTTTGACGTTCTTGGCATAGTCTGCCGGGGAAATCGCGCCGACACACGCACCCGGGCCGCGCCCGACATGATAGTCGAAGCAGGGGCGCCCGTTTTGCGCGCAAATCATATTGACGATGTCTTCCTCGCCCTTGTGGGACTCGACGATACGGCGACAACGACGCCACTCCGCACAGGATGCGGAGCAGATGGGGATAACCTTGCGCAGCGTATCTATCGTCTCACGTGCCGCGCGGCTATCGGTATAAGGTCCAAAATAGCGCGTTCCCGGCTTATGACGCTCACGCGTGTATTTGATAGCGGGATACAGGTCGCCCTTTGTAATGGCGATAAAGGGGTAGCTCTTGTCATCCTTGAGGTCGACATTAAAGTACGGATGGTACTGACCAATCAAATTGCGCTCGAGCACCAACGCCTCGTGCTCGGTCTCCACCACGATATAGTCAAAGCTCGCCACCAGCTGCATCATCAGCGGGATCTTCTGGCGCTCGTCCTGCAGCGTCACGTACTGACGCATACGGGCGCGCAGGTTTTTCGCCTTGCCCACGTAGATGACATCGCCCTTGGCGTCTTTCCAAAGGTAGCAGCCGGGCTGCGTGGGAACGCGCGAAACCTGCTCGGCAAGCGTTGGAATGTTGTCGTGACCGGCCACGCGCACCTACTTGCGACGAATCAGCGCCGAGACCTCGGGCATCTTAAGGACGACGGCAAGGCCAAAGGTAACAGCAAGCGAGACGACACCCGCAACGCAAACGTAGCCAAGAGTAATCAGAATCGAGCCGCCAAGTGCCCCGACAAAGTGCTCAAGCGCCCGCATGACGCCGGCGCCTGCGGCAGCACCCAGGCCACCGAGCAAAAGGCCAAAGAAACCGCCATGCAGGATAGATTTAACCTGAAGACCACGCAGACGACGACGCAGCCACCACAGCGAGCAACCGACCAAGATCACGTAGTCGACGACATACGAAAGCGCGATTGCCGGCATACCGAAGCCCAGCACAACGCCAAACAGCAGAACCGAACCGGCCTGGCCGATGGCGGAATACAGACAATAGCGGCTATAGGGCTTCATGTCGAGCAAGGCAGAGAAGCTCTTCTGCATCAGCACGACCACGCCGTAGAGCGGCAGCGAGAACGCCAGGTAGACAAGGAACTCGGACACCAGCGCCACGCCGGACTCATCAAACTTGCCGGCACAGTAAATCATGTTGAGCGGACGCGCGAAGACAATCAGGTACAGCGCGAACGGAATCAGGAAGAACAGCATCTGGGCGACGCCACGCGAAATGCCCGTGCGAACGCTGTCGTAATCCTTCTCCTGTGCGTCGTGAGAGAGCTCGGTATAGAGCGCCGTCGAAAGCGAGGCGGCAATCAGCGCGTAGGGCAGCGTGTACCACAGGCGCGCATAGGCGATGACGGAAGGACCAGTCTCGGGCTGGACCACCAGCGCGGCAGCGTTGGTGATAGAAGTCGAGACAAACATGCACACCGTGGCGAGCAGCGTCGGGATACCGAGCGCAATCGTCTGGCGCAGTGCGGGGTCCTTAAAGTCGATATGGATATGGGGATGCACGCCGTGCTTGCCAAGCGCGGGGATCTGACATGCCATCTGAACAAAAACACCGAGGGTCGTACCGGCCGCAATCAAGATGATGCCGGCACGTTCGCCAAACTGTGCGGACACGGGCGCAAAACCCATAAAGCTCGCAATGACGATCACATTGTTGAGGACCGGGGCAAACGTCGACCAGAAGTAGTCGCGGTGCGCGTTGAGAACGCCCGAAAACACCGAGCCCAAACCATAAAACAGAATCTGGATGGCAAAGAAACGGAACATGAACGCAGCGGTATCCATGCTGCCGCCGTCACCCGAAAGGAACGATTGCGTCCAGATAAAGCCCGGGGCGAACACGGTCCCCAACAACGAAATGCCACCCAGCACCAAAAGCAGAATGCCAAGCAGGTTGCCCACGTACTCGTTCGAGGCCTCGCGACCCTGCTCACGCCTCACGCCCATGTACACGGGCAAAAACGCCGTCACGAGCATGCCGCCCATCACGAGTTCGTAGAGCATATTCGGCAGGTTGTTGGCGACCTGATAGGAGGACGAGAGTAGCGACATGCCGATAGCGGCCGCCATTGCCCACGTGCGGATAAAACCGGTGACGCGAGACACGATGGTCAGGATGGTCATAAGCCCGGCGGAACGACCAACCGTGGAGTAGTCCGACGAGCCCATGTCGTCAGTGTCATCTCGCGACGAAGAAGCTTCGGATGAGGGTGTCTGAGGCGCAGATTCTTCTGCAAAATGAGCTCCGCGCTTCAATTCTTCCTGCGGCATCGCTCAGTCCTCTCTCGTAATCGCGGCAACTGTCGCCCCGCAAAATGCAATTAAATCATCAGGTGCAAGCTCGAGCTGATAACCACGCTTGCCTCCCGAAATAAAAATGGTATCCCAAAGGACACATGTTTCATCAATGAGCGTCCGGTAGCGTTTTTTCATACCGACCGGACTGCAGCCGCCGCGAACGTAGCCAGTCGCCGCAAGCAAATCCTTCACATGCATCATGGCCAAGGACTTCTCCCCCGCGGCACGCGCGGCGGACTTTAGATCGAGCTCGTCGGCAACAGGGATGCAGCACACAACATGGTCGTTGGACGGCGTCACACAGACCAAGGTCTTAAATCCTTGACCGGGCTCCTCGCCAAGCTGCTCCGAAATCGCGACCCCCAGGCCCGCCGACTCATCACCATCGTCTTCGTACGTATGTAGAACATAGGAAATGCCGGCGCTTTCCAGCTCGCGCATCGCATTGGTTTTTGGCGTCTTTACAGCCTTTGCCATGGCATATCCTTTCCCTCGCATTCGGACGCAAGGATTAAGTATATGTCCAATTCGGCTGCATACGTCACTTCGACACAGCAAGCGCCATCGAATCACAAGGAGTCGATGGCGCCCATAAACTGAATCGCCTATTTATTGAGCATTAAGTTGAGCCTGACGCTCCCGGTCACGCCTGAGCAACGGCGCCAAAAACTTGCCCGTATAACTCTGCGGACAGTCCGCAACCTGCTCCGGTGTGCCCGAAACCACGACGGTTCCGCCGCCGTTACCGCCCTCGGGGCCCATATCGATCAGGCGGTCGGCAACCTTGATGACATCAAGGTTGTGTTCAATCACCAGCACCGTGTTGCCCGCATCGACCAAGCGCTGCAGCACATCGAGCAGCTGGCGGACGTCCTCAAAATGAAGGCCGGTCGTCGGCTCGTCCAAAATATAGAACGTCTTGCCCGTCTGGCGTCGATGAAGCTCCTTGGCGAGCTTCACACGCTGCGCCTCGCCGCCCGAGAGCGTCGTGGCGGGCTGGCCCAGGCTCACGTAGCCCAAACCTACATCGTACAGCGTCTGGAGCTTGCGCTTAATCTGCGGGATATTCCCAAAGAAGGCCAGCGCCTCGGTGACGCTCATGTCGAGCACGTCAGAGATAGTCTTACCACGGTAGGTGACCTCAAGCGTCTCGCGGTTATAGCGTTTGCCGCCGCAGACCTCACAGGGGACATAGATATCGGGAAGGAAGTGCATCTCGATCTTAATTTGTCCGTCGCCCTTGCATGCTTCGCAGCGACCGCCGCTCACGTTAAAGGAGAAACGTCCCGGCGAGTAGCCGCGCGCCTTCGACTCCGGCGTACTCGCAAACAGCGCGCGAAGATCATCCCACAGGCCAATGTACGTAGCAGGGTTGGAACGCGGCGTGCGCCCAATTGGCGACTGGTCGATATCGATAACCTTATCGATACACTCGATGCCCTCGATTTTCTTATACGGACCCACAGGGCGCGTCGAACGGTGAATGGCATTCGTAAGGGCAGGCGCAATGGTGTCGGTAACCAGGGAGCTCTTGCCCGATCCCGACACGCCAGTAACAACCGTAAGCGTACCAAACTCGATCTTGGCGGTAACGTTTTTGAGATTGTTGGCGCGGGCGCCCGTGATCTTAAGGCAGCCGCGACCGGGCTTGCGGCGTTCATCGGGAACCCGAATCATTCGCTTGCCGGTCAGGTAGGCACCCGTCATCGAATCGGGGCACGCCATGATATCGGCAGGCGTTCCCGCGGCGACCACGTGTCCGCCGTTCACGCCCGCGCCGGGGCCCATGTCGATCACATAGTCGGCAGCACGAATCGTATCCTCGTCGTGTTCGACGACGATAACGGTATTGCCGATATCGCGTAGGCGCTCAAGCGTCTTGATCAGGCGCTCGTTATCGCGCTGATGAAGACCGATCGAGGGCTCGTCCAGAATATAGAGCACGCCCATGAGACCCGCGCCGATCTGCGTTGCCAGTCGAATACGCTGGGCCTCGCCTCCGGAAAGCGTCGCCGAGGCACGATCGAGCGTCAGATAGTCGAGTCCGACATCGACCAGAAAACGCAGGCGCTCCAGGATTTCCTTGACGATACGGCCGCCGATAAACTGTTGGCGCTCGGTGAGTTCCAGGCCCTCAAAAAACTCGAGCGACTCGCGGCACGATAGGCAGCAGACCTCGTAAATGGACTTACCGCCTACGGTAACGGCGAGCATCTCGGGGCGCAGACGAGCACCATGGCAACTCGAGCACGGCTCCTCGCGGATGTACTTCTCCAAGCGCGCCTTGGTGTTCTCATTCGTCGTCTCGGTATAGCGCTCGTACAGGATATTGCGCACACCCGAGAACTTGGTGTCCCACTGGCTGCGGCGCCCATCGAGCTTTTGATAGTCGACCGAAATCTTCTGGTCGCCCATGCCGTCTAAAAACGCGCGACGCACCCGCGGAGGCAGATCCTCCCACGGCGTATCGACGCTCACCTTAAAGTGTTTGCAGACCGCAGCGAAAATCTGCGGATAGTAGTTAGAGTTGCCAAACAGGCTGCCAAAAACCCCGTCGGCGATCGACTTCGAGGGGTCTTCGATTAGGGCCTCGGCATCGACCGTCTTCTTAAAGCCCAGGCCATCGCACTCTGGGCACGCGCCATAGGGCGCGTTGAACGAAAAATCACGCGGCTGAAGATCGTCAATGGAGTGACCATGCTCCGGGCACGCCAAGGCCAACGAATACTCCAGCAGCTCGCCCTCGGCCCCCTCGGGAGCATCACGATCGGGCAGCATGTACACGTTTACATTGCCGTGAGCCAGCGCGGTCGCCTGCTCAACAGACTCGGCGATACGGCCCAGAGAGTTCTCACGGATCACGATGCGATCGACCACGACCTCGATATCGTGCTTGAACTTCTTGTCCAGATCGATTGGATCGTCGAGCGAGCGCACTTCGCCGTCGACACGCACGCGGCTAAAGCCCTCGGCGCGAAGGTCCTCAAACAGTTTGGTGTACTCGCCTTTTCGCCCGCGCACCACCGGTGCCAGCACAAACGCGCGGCGACCCTCCCCCGCCGCCAAGACTTTGTCGGCAACCTGGTCGGTCGTCTGGCGCTCAATGACGCGGCCGCATTCGGGACAGTGCGGGGTGCCCACACGGGCGAACAGCAGGCGCAGATAGTCATAAATCTCGGTTACGGTGCCAACCGTCGAGCGAGGGTTTTTAGACGTCGTCTTTTGGTCGATCGACACCGCCGGCGAAAGGCCGTCGATTGAATCCAGGTCGGGTTTGTCCATCTGGCCCAAGAACTGGCGCGCATAGCTCGAAAGGCTCTCGACGTATCGACGCTGGCCCTCGGCATAGATAGTGTCAAATGCCAGCGAGCTCTTGCCCGAGCCAGAAAGACCGGTAATGACCACGAGTTGGTCACGCGGAATGGAAACATCGATATCGCGGAGGTTGTGCTCACGAGCGCCGCGAATAACGATAGAAGAATCAGACATGGAAGCTCCTTGCCTCCTATTGCATCGAATCATACTGCCGATGAGTTTAGCGCACTCGACGCGCACAGATGTTCGTAATACAAGATTCGCAGACCTTTAGCTTTGCGTATCGGGTGCTTTGTTTCTCGAAATACCGTGGAGAGGTTACAGTAATCTAATACTGAACTTAATTTGCCGTAACAGAGGAACGTCCATGACCGAAGATATCCCCCTTGAAATCACTTCGAGCGACATGGCCAATCTGCCCATATTCATCGCCGTCCTTATCGTGGCCGCCGTCGTCGTGCGCGTGTATTTTTCAATCAAACACAATGAAAAGCCGCCCATTGCCCGCGTCTTTTGGTGCGCGACGCTCCTCATCCCGCTCGGCGTGGTAGCTGCATGGATTACGAATCAATTGCTCGTAAATGAGGACAGTTCCCTATGGCTCCTTTCTTATTCGGCGCTCGGTGCTGCCGCCGTCATACTTCTTGTCGAACCCTTGGTTTCGGGACTTATCGACCAAACCGATCTTGCGACGGGAACGGTTGCCTGTATTTGCCGTGACATCCTTGTCATCGCCGCTGTTTCAGCGCTCTCGTTCGTTTCACTCGAAATTGCCTGTAACGAAACGTTCTATCGCATTCCCGCCAACTCATTCGGGTTTTCCGTCGGGCTGCTCGCGACGGTTCTGCTCTCCCTTTATTTGCTGGGACAGCGTCATGGAGGCGTCATGGCCCTCGTGCCCGTCGCCTGTTGCATCCTTGGCATTGCCGAGCACTTCGTCATAACGTTTAAAGGTGAGGCCATCCTGCCAAGCGATATCTTGGCCCTTGGCACCGCAATGGAAGTGAGCGAGGGATACGAGTTTACCTTTACCGCCGGAATCGTAACCTCTCTAGCCCTGCTGGAGATTTCCCTGGGGCTTCTTTCGCTTATCCGTCCGCGAAAGCTCCGTACGCCCACCCATGTGTTCCCCGCAATCGCCGCTAACCTCTGCGCTTTTCTGCTAGTGACCGTTGTGGGGCTCTCGGGCTTTTCCAGCATCGACTTGGAGCAGGCGCTGAATTTTGGATTTGACCGTTGGCAGCCCATCACCACGTATGCGTCTCAGGGTTTTATCACTTCGTTCACCGAAATGGTCAACGAGTTGCCCATTGAGAAGCCCGAAGACTATACGCCCGATGAGGCGCAGAGCATCGAGCAGGAGCTCGCCGCCACCTACGACAGCACGTATGGCTCGAGCGAGCAGCGCGCGGCGGCCGTTGCCCAGTTCAATGAAATCAAGCCGACGATTGTTGCCGTCATGAACGAGAGTTTTAGCGACCTTTCGTGCTTTGAGCAGCTCCAGGCGGCCGGGTACACCGGCCCCGCATTCTACAACTCGCTTCCCGACACACTTGTTCGCGGCACCATGCTCGCTTCGGTCGCCGGTGGCGGAACGGCGAACTCCGAATTCGAATTTTTGACCGGAGCGACAACGGCCTTTGTCGGATTAGGCAAAATCCCCTATCAGCTGTATCAGATGAATGGCGTCAACAGCCTGGCAAAGGACCTTAAGGAGCTTGGGTATACCGCTACCGCTATGCACCCGCAAAACCCCGTCAACTACCATCGAGATAAAATCTATCAGCAGCTGGGCTTTGGAGACTTTCTTTCAATCGGCGATTTCGAAGGTGCGCCCTGTTACCATGCCGGCGTATGCGACTACGCCACCTACGACAAGATACTCGACCTGCTTAGAACCGACGAAGCCCCGCAGTTCATCTTTGACGTCACGATGCAAAATCACGGCGGCTACGACTATGGCACCGTTCCCGCCGAGGGTCTGACAAACTATTGGGTCGAGGGAGCCAGCGAAGGCGCCAACAGCGCGCTCAACACCTATCTCACCTGCATCAACGCATCCGACCGGGACCTCGAGTACTTTATCAACGAGCTCCGCAACATCGGCAGACCGGTTGTTCTTGTCTTTTTTGGCGACCATCAGCCGAGCGCCGCAACGACTCTCAACGACGAGCTGTACCCTCAGGAAGATACGGCAAGCCACGCTTTCCGTATCTATCAGTCGACATATCTCGTCTGGGCTAACTATGAGATCGCCGGCAATACCGAGCTCAACGTCTACGACACCGTCGGGGCAAACGAGATTGCAGCCATTACCCTTAATAAGATCGGCGCCCCGCTCACCAATTACCAAAAGGCCCTGCTTGCGACAAGGTCAGATGTGCCCACCATCAATGTCGCCGGCTATCTCGGTGCCGACGGGCTGCGCTACGACTTGGAATCGGAAGACAGCCCCTACGCCTCGACGATCGACAAGCTGCAGCGCATGCAATACCTCGAGTTCGCCAGCAAAGTTCAGTAAGCCCGCCCATTCGCTTGGGCCCATCGTATTGCAAGCACGCTCGGCCCAAACGCATCGCAAATGACTCCCGCTCGCAAACGAGGGTACAATGACGCTCGTGTCACATCGCGGGGCCCCGGCCCCAGCATATACAAAGGAGTCATACATGGGTTGCGAACACGCACAGGCCGCCGGCGGACAAACGTCGCCGTCGCAATTTGAGGAGAACACGCTGTCCGAGGTCAAGCGCGTCATCGCCGTGCTTTCCGGCAAGGGCGGTGTCGGCAAGTCATTTGTCACCGGTGCCATCGCCACCGAGCTTGCCCGTCACGGCCACAAGGTCGGCGTCCTCGATGCCGACATCACCGGTCCCTCTATCCCCAAGATGTTCGGTATGAGTGGACGCCACGTCCATGCCCTTGGCAACCTTATGCTGCCCGAAATCTCCGAGCACGGCGTCAAGGTCATGAGCTCCAACCTGCTGCTCCAAAACGAGACCGACCCCGTCCTTTGGCGCGGTCCGGTCATCGCAGGCGCCATTAGGCAGTTCTGGAGCGAGACCTCGTGGGGCCCCATCGACTACCTGCTGGTCGACATGCCTCCGGGAACAGGCGACGTCGCGCTCACCGTCTTCCAGTCGCTGCCGGTCGACGGCATCGTCATCGTCACGAGCCCGCAGGATCTGGTCTCGATGATCGTCGCCAAGGCGGTCAACATGGCCGAGAAGATGAACGTCCCCATTCTGGGCATTGTCGAGAACATGAGCTATATTGAGTGCCCCGACTGCGGCAAGAAGATCGGGGTCTTTGGCAAGAGCAAGCTCCCCGAGGTCGCAGAGCGCTATAACCTCGACATCTTGGGCCAGCTTCCCATTAATCCGGCACTCGCCGAGGCCTGCGATAAGGGCGAGGTCGAGACCGCGCTGCCCGATGGCATGTTGCCCAAGGCAGTCTCTGCCGTCGAGGCTATTACCCCGCACGAGACCGACGAGGCCTAAGTGAACGCGAGCGCCCTCTATGACGTCTTGGTAATCGGCGGCGGGGCTTCAGGCCTCGCCGCCGCCATTACGGCCGCACGCGCTGGCAAAAGCGTCTGCATCGTTGAGCGCGATGTCGCCTGCGGCCTCAAGCTCCTTGCGACCGGTAACGGCCGTTGCAACCTCTCCAACGAATCGATTGATCCTCAGCGGTATAACCACCCCGCATTCGTCGAATCCGTTATGGGCCCCCAGCCCGAACAAGAGCTTATGGGTTTCTTCTCCTCGCTGGGCATCATGACAACCTCCGAGGAAGGCCGGCTGTACCCGCGCTCCCTTCGCGCCGAATCGGTGCGCGACGCGCTTCTCAACGTTTGCGACCGCCTAGGTATCACCTTAATCTGTGGAGCCAACGTTGCCTCAGCGCACAAAGCTTCTGAAGGCTGGGCACTCCAAATAGACCGTCCAGCGCGGGCGCTCAAGGCAAAAAAGCACGATGGCCGAAAATCGGAGCTCCGCTCGCTTCGGAAAGCGCTCGCCGATGTCCCTCGCAAGAACGAAGCCCTGCAGGCACATGCCGTAATTATCGCTACGGGCGGCAACCCCACCGGTATCGCCGATACGTTTCGCCTCCCCCTCACTTCGCTGCGCCCCATCCTCTGCCCCGTATCGGCAACGGTCGTTGGCGATCGGGCGGCACTCGAGACGTTGGATGGCCTGCGCGTCCGCGCCTGCTTGACGCTCGCCCGCAATCATAATGAGCTCTGGCACGAAGACGGTGAAGTGCTGTTTCGAACCTTCGGTATCTCGGGCGTCGCTGTCTTCAACCTCTCTCGTCGTATCCAGCACGGCGATACGATCCTGCTCGACGTTTTCCCCGACCTCTCCAAAGACGAGCTGCTCGATACGCTCAACCGACGCGTTGAACTGCTCGGCCGCTTTTCACCCCGCGATCCCCGTTGGCTCGACGGCATGCTCGCCCCGCAACTCTCCCGCGTCGTCTGCACAGCGTTCGAGCAGTGCCATCCAGGCTCCAACGATGTCATCCATCTGGTCTCGATCCTCAAGCACTTTAAGCTGTTTGCCGAGGGGACGACCGATGAGCGCTCGGCGCAGGTCACGCGTGGTGGCGTATCTGTCGAGAGCATCTCAACACCCAGTCTACGCGCGCGCAGCGTTGTCGACGCCCCGCTTTACGTCTGCGGCGAAGCGCTCGACATCGACGCCGATTGCGGAGGCTTTAACCTTGCGTGGGCCTGGCTCTCGGGCATTCGCGCTGCAAGCAGCCTGTAGCCGCGCAGTCTATAATCAAAAACGCATTCGGGCCGTCTGGGATACCGGACGGCCTCTTTCTTGCCTCTAAGGAGACCTCGATGATTGAAATCACCCAAGTCAACGCGTCGCTCGATGAAGCCGGCGATGAAAATGCCTGTCTCATTGTTGGCAAGCGAGTCGCCAAGCGCATCCTACGTTGCAAGGACTCAGAGATCAAGTCCATCGAGCTCCACCGCAAGTCAATCGACGCTCGCAAAAAACGAGACGTCCATTTTATCCTGAGCTTTCGTGTTGAGCTGACTAGTCCCCACCTCGAGCGAGAAGCGGTCGACAGCGTTGCCGAGCGTGACCGCTCGCGCGTACGCGCGATAGAAGACGATGAGCCTTCATTCCCCTCCCCCGCCTCCGACGCACCTCAAGAACGCCCTGTCGTTGTCGGCGCCGGATGCGCCGGCCTTTTCGCTGCGCTTACGCTCGCCGAAGCAGGTCTTAAGCCCTTGCTCATCGAGCGCGGCGACCCGGCATTTCGCTGCTCGCGGGCGATCGACCTCTTTCTAAAGGAGCGCATCCTCGACCCCGAGAGCAATATCCAGTTTGGTCTGGGCGGCGCGGGGACCTTCTCGGACGGCAAGCTCAATACGGGAACAAAAAATCCCGCCCATCGCCTTATCCTCGAAACCTTCGTCGAGGCGGGTGCGCCCCGCGATATTCTGTGGGATGCCAAGCCGCACATTGGCTCCGACATCCTTCCCACGGTTGTCACCGCTATATCCCAGCGCATCGAGCTGCTCGGAGGTGTCGTCCGTTATCGAACGAAGCTCGTCGACATTCGCATCGACGTGTCTGGCGCCATCACTGGTATTGATGTCCAATCGTCCCAAGACGCCGCTTACGAGTCAATCGAGACAAAGCACCTCATCCTCGCCTGCGGGCATTCTGCTCGCGATATTTTTGAGCTCCTTAAGGACCACAACGTGGCCCTCGCACAAAAGACCTTTGCCATGGGCGTTCGCATCGAGCATCCGCAGCGCGACATCGACCGAGCCCAATATGGAGCCTCGGCGGGACATCCTGCCCTCGGAGCAGCCCCCTACAAACTTGTTGCCCATCTTTCCAACGGCCGCAGCGTGTTCTCGTTTTGTATGTGTCCCGGCGGGCAGGTTGTCGCCGCCTCTTCCGAGCAGGGCCACCTGTGCGTCAACGGGGCCAGCCTCAATGCCCGCGACGGACGCAACGCAAATGCCGCCCTGCTCGTTAACGTCACACCCGAGGACCTTCCCAACGATGACCCGCTCGCCGGCATCGAGCTCCAGCGTGCCTGTGAGGCGGCCGCCTATCGCCTGGGCGGTTCCAACTGGAACGCACCGGCACAGCTCGTCGGAGATTTCCTCGCAAGACGTGCCAGCAAGGCGCCCGGAAAGGTAAAGCCCACCTATCCGCTCGGTGTGACCTGGACGGCAATTGACGAAGCCCTGCCGCAGCATATCGTCGAGTCGCTCCGCCTGGGACTTCCCCTACTCGGAAAAAAGCTACGCGGCTACGACCGCCCCGACGCCGTTCTTACCGGCGTGGAGACTCGTTCGAGCTCACCGGTCACCGTCACCCGAGACCGAACGTGCCATGCCGTGTCGACCCCGGGCCTCTACCCTTGTGGTGAGGGAGCTGGATATGCCGGCGGCATCATGAGCGCCGCCACCGACGGCATCCGTTGTGCCGAAGCCCTGATCGCAGACCTCTAACGCACGAATTCCAGCGCGCAAAAGACGCATGCCCCGAGCTCCACAGGGAACTCGGGGCCTGTTCGCTATTTCTTAAACCGTGCACCCTGGCGTTTTCTGCCCGATGCGAACATGGAACCCTTGCGGGCCTGCGAACGTAAGCGCTCAATCGTCTCGTCCTCAGACGCACCCTCGAGCATCGCCCGAATCTGAACGACGGCATCGCGCAGGCGCGCCGCCTCCTCAAAGTCCATGGCGGCAGAAGCGTTACGCATATCCTCTTCCATGGTTTCGACGATCCGCACAAGCTCGTCATGCGGCAGTTCTTCCAACTGCCCCGCAAGTGTCTGCTCGGACGCCACCGTTTCCGGCACGCCACCCTCGCCCGACTCATCGGGCGTATAGAATGCGCCATGGCCAAGAGAGTCGCCCTTCGAGCGCCCCTTGGAACCCACGGTTTTTTCGGCCTCGGCAATAAAACTTGAGATGTCGTTGATGGCCTTGCGCACCGTCTTGGGCACAATGCCATGCTCTTCGTTATATGCCATCTGAATCTCGCGACGGCGCTGCGTCTCCTCGATGGCCTCTTTCATCGAATCGGTCACAACGTCCGCATACATGATGACTTCGCCATCGGCGTTACGGGCCGCGCGGCCAATCGTCTGAATCAGCGAACGGCGGTTGCGCAAGAAGCCTTCCTTATCGGCATCGAGAATTGCCACCAGTGAGACCTCGGGAAGGTCTAGGCCCTCGCGAAGCAGGTTGATGCCAACGAGAACATCGATCTTGCCCTCGCGCAGCGTTCGCAGGATCTCGACACGGTCCATCGTCGCTGTATCGGAGTGCATGTAATTGACCTTAATGCCGGCATCAAGCAGATGGTCGGTCAGGTCCTCGGCCATGCGCTTGGTGAGCGTGGTCACCAGCACGCGCTCCTTGCGGGCAACGCGCTCGCGAATCTCGTCCTCAAGATCGTCAATCTGCCCACGAACCGGACGCACATCGATCTTGGGGTCGAGCAGACCGGTCGGACGAATAATCTGCTCCACGTCGTTTTGGCTCACCCGCAGCTCGTAGTCGCCCGGCGTGGCCGAAACATAGATAAACTGGGGTATCCTTGCCTCAAACTCATCGAAACGAAGCGGGCGATTATCGAGTGCCGAGGGCAGGCGAAAACCGTGTTCCACCAGCGTTACCTTACGCGAGCGGTCGCCTTCATGCATGCCGCGGATCTGCGGCACCGTCACATGGCTCTCGTCGATGATACAGAGCATGTCCTTAGGAAAGTAATCGATCAGGGTAAACGGCGGCTCACCCGGCTTGCGACCGTCCAGATGACGCGAGTAGTTCTCGATGCCGTTGCAAAAGCCCATCGTCTCGAGCATCTCAAGATCATAATCGGTGCGCTGCTGCAGACGCTGCGCCTCAAGCAACTTGTCGGTCGCCTTGAGCTCCGCCACGCGCTTCTCGCACTCTTCGCTGATCGATTTCAGAGCCGCCTTGACCTTCGGCTTCTCGGTCACGTAGTGCGATGCCGGCCATACGGGGATGGCCTCGTACTCACGAAGCATCTCTCCGGTGACCTCATCGATCTCGGCAATCAGCTCGACCTCGTCGCCAAAGAACTCAAACCGCAACGGATGCTCGGCATAAGGCGGATACACGTCGACAACATCGCCGCGCACGCGGAACGTGCCGCGTGCCAGGTCATAGTCATTGCGATCATATTGAATGTCGATAAGTGCATGGATAAAGTCATCGCGCTCGAGCGGCACCTTCTTGTCGACGTTTGGAGCCAGACCCGCATAGTCCTCAGGAGAGCCAATGCCATAGATACACGAGACCGATGCGACAACGATCACATCGCGTCGAGAGAGCAGTGACGCGGTCGCCTGATGGCGCAGCATCTCGACCTCTTCGTTAATCGAGGAGTCTTTCTCGATATATGTATCGCTTTGCGGCACATACGCCTCGGGCTGATAGTAGTCGTAGTACGAGACAAAGTAGACCACAGCGTTGTTGGGAAAGAACTCTTTGAGCTCGCTCGCAAGCTGAGCGGCGAGCGTTTTATTGGGAGCCATGACCAGCGTCGGCTTCCCCAGGGCCTCAATAGTCTTAGCCATCGTGAAGGTCTTGCCCGAACCAGTCACGCCCAGCAAAACCTGATAGCGATCTCCGTCCCTCACACCCTGCACAAGCGACTCAATGGCCTTAGGCTGAGAACCTGCAGGCTCATAAGGAGATACAACCTTAAATGGCGCCTCAGAGCCCTCAACGCCAAAACGTTTGAGCTCTCCTCCAACACGCTCAACTTCAAATTCCGCCATGGATACTCCTAACTCATATATCTGCAGTATACGCAGGCGGCAGGCATAGTCCTATACGAACTGATCGGGATAGAGGGTCTTGTAGCGAACCCAGGCATTATTGACACGAATCAGATAAGCCTGAGTTTCAGGGAAGGTAATCGCATTATGGAGTGACGTGTTCTGCTGCGCCCATCCGTCGACATTGCCCATACCGGCGTTATAGGCGGCAATGGCACTGTCAGTCGACCCGTTAAAATACGCTAGAAGATACGAAAGATACGCACAGCCAAACTCGATATTCGTAGCCGGATCGTTAAGGTTGTCGGCCGAATACTCGTCACCGTCGACAAGGCCCTTGGCGATCATATCCTGAGCAGTCACGGGCATCAGCTGCATCAATCCCTGAGCACCCTGATTCGATTCGGCCTTGGGATCCCAATTCGATTCAGACTTAATGACAGCGCACACCAGATACGGATCCAGATTATGCGAAATACTGGATTGCTTTACATATGCCTCGTAGTCAATCGGATACAGCGGCTTAAAGAAAGCGGCAGGAGCACACGAGTAAACGAATGAGATAAGGCCGAAGGCAAAAACGGCAGCCAGCGGTATAAGGCGATACCACGCAAAGAAACGTGTCTTAGGCATCGGCATCCTCCTTATTCGCAGTGCCTATAAACCCATGGCATGCAAGCCATGAGTCAAGCTGCTCAAAGAGCGAATTATCGCCTGCGGTATTATCAATCACCGTTGTAGCGAGATTGCACAGCGCAGACTCATCGGGCTGGCAAGCAGAACGGGCATCGAAATCAGATGGCTCCATGCCACGCTGAATGGCACGCTCGCGACGAACTGCTAAAGGGGCGCTGATGACCAGAATTTCATCAGCCAAGCCAAATGCATCCTCAAAACCAGTCGGGGCAGAAACCTCGACAACCGCAAAGGGATAACGGGGGGACGAAACCGTGCAGCAAACCGGATCAAGAATCCTCAGTGACAGCTGCTCAATGAGAACGGGGTGCACAATGCTATTGAGCCTCGCGACCGCATCAGGAGAAACAAAAGCTCGAGAAGCGAGGATGTTACGGCGAACGCCACCCTCCTCGTCCAAAATATCCCAGCCAAATTCTTCAGCGAGGGCATTGACGATATCGGAGCCTGGCACATACAGCGATTTGGCAAGCTCGTCCAGATCGATAAGCATGGCGCCATGAGATTCGAGATAGCGGCAGGCAGTCGACTTACCCGAAGCAATATTGCCCAAGACAAAAACGGTAAACATCAAGTCCTCCCTAACGCCAATGGGAGTTATTATCGCGCAAATACAAAAGAAGGACTCAAAATACAGCCAAACAGTAAGACAAGCTAAAAGAAGGCGAGTTCTTGTATTACAGCTCTCTATAAAACGCAAAAAAGGGGGGGGGCCGCGAGGCCTCCCCCTTCCGCAGTTCAAGCGTACGGCTCGGTGCCGTCCACCGGTCAGCGGCGCCCTGGCCTCCCACGGGCTGACCCCGCAGTACTC
>NZ_JADNGN010000015.1 GCF_015553355.1 Collinsella aerofaciens | reverse complement strand
GGCCTCGGGGGCGTTCGGCTAGCTGCGGGAACGGCCTGTCCGCCTAATGTGTTCGGCTGAGATCGGAAATCAACCCAAAAGGCCTGCGTCCGGACGACACCGATGCCGTCTGGGCGCAGGCCAGATAACGTGGGCGAACACGTCCGCTAGCGCAGGTAAGCCTTTGCGTTGCCCAGGCTGTAGGCGATCGTTGAGCCGTTGTGCAGCAGCGACGACGCCTGCGGAGTAATCATGCCGGTAATACCCAATGCCAACAGCGCCGAGTTGGTGAGCATCACCTTGGAATACGAACTCGTCAGACGGTCGATAAGCCCCTGACTCATGCGGCGCAGGCGCACGATCGCGGCGAGATCCGTATCGGTCAGGATGATATCGGCGACCTCCTTGGCAATGTCGCTTCCACCACCCATTGCCAGCCCCACGTCGGCCAAACCGAGCGCCGGCGAATCGTTGACGCCGTCGCCCACCATGGCAACGTGGCGCCCCTCGCCCTTAATGCGCTCCACATACGCGTACTTGTCCTCGGGCAGCAGCTCGGCCTTAAACTCGTCGACACCTGCCTCGCGAGCAATGCGCTCGGCTGTGCGCTCCGAGTCGCCCGTGAGCATGACCACGTGCTTAACGCCCAACGCATGCAGGTCGGCGATGGCCTCGCGGACCCCGGGCTTAAGCGGGTCCTCGATACCGAGCACACCCACAACGGTACCGTCGACCGCCAGATACAGCGGCGACAGGCCCTGCATCTGGGACTCGATTTGCTCCTTAATGTTGGACTCGAGCTGCGCACCCTCATCCTCGAATACAAAGTGCGCCGAACCGATGATGGCGCGACGCCCTTCGATGGACGAAGCGATGCCGTGCGCCACGATGTACTCGACGGCGGCATGGCGCTCGCGGTGCTCGAGCCCGCGCTCGCGCGCCGCATTGACCACGGCGCGTGCCACCGGATGCGGGAAATGCTCCTCCAAGCAAGCGGAAAGGCGCAGAATCTCGTCCTCACTCCAGCTATCGGTGGTGAGCACGCAAGCTAGGCGCGGCTGGGCCTCGGTCAGCGTACCGGTCTTATCAAAGACAATGGTATCGGCCTTGGCAAACGACTCAAAGTACTTCGCGCCCTTGACCATGACGCCCATCTTGGCGGCGTCGCTCATGGCAGTCATGACGGCAACGGAACCCGTGAGCTTGAGCGCGCACGAGTAGTCGACCATCAGCGCCGCCGAGGTCTTGATGAGGCTGCGCGTAGTGAGCGCGACCAGGCCCGCGAGCAGGAAGTTCCACGGGACGATCTTGTTGGCGAGGTCCTCCATATGCGACTGGCCCTCGGACTTGAGTGAGTCGGCCGTCTGCACGAGCGAGACGATTGAGCGGAGCTTGGTCTGCGCCGTGTTGGCGCGCACGCGCACCAAGATGCTGCCGTCCTCCACGACGGTGCCGGCGAACACGTCGTCGCCCACGCTGCGCTCGACGGCCAGCGGTTCGCCGGTCAGGGTCGCCTGGTTGACCATGGCGCTCCCCTGCTCGACCACGCCGTCAATGCAGATGGACATGCCGGTGCGCACGGCGACCAGATCGCCGGGCTCGAGCTCGGTCGCAGCAACGCTTACCTCCGTATCGCCGACGACCTTTTGCGCCTTGTCGGGAACATCGAGCAGCGAGTTGATGAGCTCGTTTTCGCTCATGGCGCGGGTGTAGTCCTCGAGCAGCTCGCCCACGTTGAGCAGGAACATCGTCTGGCCCGCGGTGTCGACATCACGCTTGACGAACGAAATGCCGATGGCCGAAGCGTCGAGCACAGGAACGGTCAGGCGCGGCTGCGCCAGCTCATGAAGGGCAGCGCGCAAAAATGCCATGTAACCGGCCACGACAAAGATGGCACGCAGCGGCGTAGGCAGGAACCAGCGGCGCGCGTAGTGGGCGCCGATAAGTGTCGCCAGGTCCATAACGAGTTTGTGCTTGCGCGGCTCGAGTTGCATCACGTAGCCCGACTTGGCATCGGCGATAGCTTGAGCATCGAGTGCGCCTAGGGCGTCGAGCACGCTTGCGCGGCGCGGCTCGTCGTACTCCAGCGCCATCTGGCCAATACGGCCATAAACGCGCACCTTGTGCACGCCATCGATGTCGCCGCCAAGCTTAAGAAGTGCATCGAGATCGCTCTCTGGCACAGGACCCGCCAATTGAAGACGGGTCCTGCCGGGGATCTCGCTGATAATCGAGAATCTCATAGTTTGTGCCTGGGAGCGTTACTCGGCTGCCTCGTCAGCAGCGGCCTCGCTCTGGGTGATGTAGGCAGCCTCGGCAACCATGTCATCGACATTGGCCTTGGCCTGCTCGACCATGTCCTGGTAGCAGTTCTTGACGCGCATACCGCACGCGATGCCCTGCACGCAGGCGTTCTTTACCGGAGCGCTGGTGAGCAGCTTGATGCCGGCCGTACCAAGCAGAAAACCGCCACCGACAAGCAGGGTGTTAAACGTCGACTTCTTCATGTTGCTTCTCCCTTTTGCCGCACAAGCGCGGCATGGTGCCTTAGCACCCGAGTTCATTAGTTTGCTCGAGCACGCTTTTGAAAATAGTTTAGTATAACTATTTGGTAAACAATGGCTAACTTTTTGGAAACTATGGGGATGAACTCAATATGACAAAGGGATTGTCCCTTTGTCACATTCCTATAGCCGCCAGTCCGCCGCTTCCTTTTGCAGCGCAACCATGCGGGCGAATTCTCCACCTGCCGCCTTGAGCTGCGCCGGAGTGTCCTGCTCGGCGACCACACCATCCTTGAGTACAACGATTTTGTCGGCATTTTCCACCGTACGCATACGGTGGGCAATAACGATAACCGTCTTACCTGCGAGCAGACGGGAGAGTGCCTGCTGAACCACGGTCTCGTTCTCCACGTCCAAGCTCGCCGTCGCCTCGTCCAACAGCACGATGGGCGCATCTTTGAGCAGCGCGCGGGCGATGGAGATGCGCTGGCGCTCGCCACCGGAGAGTTTGGAGCCGTTCTCGCCGATCATGGTGTCGTAGCCCTGCGGCATGCGGTTCACGAACTCGTCGCAGTTAGCGGCACGCGCGGCCGCAAGCACTTCCTCATCGGTGGCGTCACGACGCCCGAGGCGGATGTTTCCCATCACCGTGTCGTCAAAGAGCAACACGTCTTGGAACACAATGGCGTAGTCGCGCAGGAGCACCTCGGGGTCGACGCCCGCAACATCCACACCGCCCACGGTAACCTTGCCCGCAGTGGCATCCCAAAAGCGCGCGGCCAGGCGGCTCACCGTAGACTTACCGGAACCCGAAGGACCGACCAGCGCCGTAACTTCGCCTTCCTTGGCGGTAAAGCTCACATCGGTAAGAACTTTCTCGCCGGCGCGGCCGTCCTCGCCCGCACCATAGCCAAATGCCACGTGATCGAACACCACATCGTGGCCCGCAGGCTCAAAGTTCTCGCTGCCCCGCGCCACAGGCTCTTCCATGATGGAACGCATGCGCTTGGCAGACGACTCGGCGGCAAACAGCTCGGACATTAACATTAATGCCTGGTCAAAGGGCGCATAGATACGGCTCACCATAAGCAGGAAGGCAAACAACACCAAAAAGTCGACCTGCCCGGAGGCGACCATCGCGGCGCCCGTGACCAGCGTGGTGGCAATGCCCAGACGCAGGATGGCAAAGGCGGAGTTGACCAAAAGCCCGTTAACGAGCTCGCCCTTGGTGGTCTCGCGCTCCTCGGCATCGATCACGGCGTTGAGTCCCTCAAGATAATGGGCCTCCTGGTTGGTGGCGCGAATCTCGCGAACGCAGTCGAGCGTCTCTTGAATAGCCTCGGTAACCTTGACCTTCTCGGCACGCACGCGATCAAACACCGGAGTCATGGGGCCGCGTGTTAGATACAACACGGCAAAGGCCACGGGAACGCTCCAAAACGCCGCAATCGCCAGCTGCCAGCAAAAGAACAGCGATGCCACGAAGACAATGGCGCTTGCGATGATGGCACCCCAAAGCTCTCCCAGCACGTGGCTGTAGGCGTGCTCCATGGCCTGGACGTCGCCCATGATGGTCTCGGTTAAATCGGCCAGATCACGACGACCAAAAAACGACAGCGGCAGTTTGCGCAAGCGCTCGGCAATCTCCATACGCTGCTTGCCGCACTCCTCGTAAAAGATGCAGTAGGTGTAGTAATACTGCTGCCAGTTAGAGGCAAAGAGCAACACGAAAAAGACCAGGAGGCCGCCCACGATCGGCAGGGCATCCGGCAGGTCAGCCCCGCTGACGAGATGCTCGACAAAGCCGGCCATAACCTGGAATAAAAAGCCCATGCCGGCCATGGTGATGAGATTGGTGAGCGTGGTCCAGAAAATGCCGCGTTTTACGCCGGCGACGCCTTTATCGGATAGGAAATACTTCTTTTGGAATGAGGCGAACATTTAGGCCTCGCCTCCCTTCGTGACGGTGGCATCCGCGGTCGCTGCAGTGATTTTCCAGCTCGCGGCCTGTTCGTACTCGGCCCACATCTTGGCATACAGGCCATTTTGGGACAGCAACTCGGCATGGGTACCCGACTCCTGCACGCTGCCCTGGTTGAGCACCACGATTTGGTCTGCGCCCACTACAGTCGAGAGTCGGTGCGCGATCATAATGACCGTGCGACCCGCCGCCAGTTTGCTAAAAGCACGTTGGATAAGCGCCTCGTTCTCGGGATCGGCAAACGCCGTAGCCTCATCGAGCACCACGATAGGCGCGTCTTTAAGGATCGCGCGGGCGAGTGCCACGCGCTGGACCTCGCCGCCCGAAAGATATGCTCCGCCGGCACCGAGCATGGTATTGATGCCCTGTGGGAGCTTGGCCACAATGTCGTCGCACTGAGCTGCGGAGAGGGCCGCACGCACTTCGTCGTCAGTAGCCGTAGGCTTGGAGGCGCGCACGTTATCGGCAAGTGTTTGCCGGAACAGCTGGTTGGTCTGGAACACGAAGGCGACCTGGTCCATAAGCTCGTGCGGATCCATATCGCGAACGTCCACACCGCCTACGAGCACTCGACCCGAGGAAACATCCCAAAAACGCGGGATCAGGCTTGCGCAGGTTGACTTACCGCCACCAGAGGGACCCACCAGGGCGAGGGTGCTACCAGCGGAAACGCTGAAACTTACATGGCTAACGGCAGGTGCTTCGGCACCTTCGTACGTAAAGCTCACGTCCTCAAATCGCACGTCGCCGCCGGCAGGGTGCTTGGGTTGTGCGGGCACGGAAAGCTGCTTGGAATCCATGACGCTTCGAATACGAGCCAACGAATCGGCACTCATCTGAGAGGCCTCGCCCACAAACATGAGCTTGGTCATGGCCGTCGGTACCACGGCCGAAAATATCGCGTAAAACGTGAAGTTGGTCATAAAATGCGCGAAGTCCGTCTCGCCTGGCGCCAACAGCAACGCCACGGGCAACAGGAATGCCACAAGACCATTGAGCGCGGTAAGGTTGAGTACCTGCGGACCTCGGCAGAACGTGCCCGCATAGTTTTGCGCCATGTCGGCGTATTCGGCGATTGCATCGTGGAAGGCCTTAAAGGAGTAGACCGTCTGCTGAAACACCTTGACCACGGGGATGCCGCGTACGTATTCGGTGCCGGTCTTGTTCATCTTGACCAGCGCTCCCATGTAGGCCTTCATGAACTCGGCGCCTTCGCCGCTCATCATGGTGGCCATGGCGCCAAACGAAACGACGACCGAGATAAGGCATGCCGCGCCCAAGCGCCAATCGAGGGCGAAAAGCAGCACGAGCAAGCCCACGACCATGGCGGCGGCGCCGGCGATATCGGGCAGCATGTGCGCGAGCAGGGTCTCGGTGGAGGCGGCGCATCCGTCTACAATACGGCGCAGCTCACCGGTGGCGTGCGTGTCAAAGTAGCCGAGCGGCAGCTTAAGCAGGTGCTCGCTCGTAGTCTTGCGGATATTGGACGCGCAGCGAAACGCAGACAGGTGCGTGCACATGAGCCCCACGAAATAAGCTACGATGCTTGCCAGCGCAAACCCCACGGCCCACCAACCGTACATCGCGATGTTAGTGGCTTCGCTCCAGTTGGGCGCCACGGCGATCAGGTCGCGAGCGACAAGCCAAATGCACACGTACGGGCCAAAGCTCAGCAGCTGCGAGAGCGCCGAGAGCGCCATGCCCAAATACGTTAGGAATTTACGGTCACCGGCATACGCGAGCAACTCGCCGATGCCTCCACCTTCCCTTTTTGATCCCTTTGCCATGAGATTCCTTTCTAACGGCTTGAGAGTTAACCTCAATCATCTTATCATTGATGTGTTAGCCATGGCTCACAATCAAGCCAGGCGTGGACGTTTCTGCAAAGGAAAGGGACGCTTTTGCAAATACGGCGGGCAGCGACCGACATAACCGAGCTCTACGCACCACAGTTTGAGCAGTTTGGCCTGGAGCTTTCCGGCAAGGGCGCTGTCCTTACCGGCGAGGTGGCAAACGATCGGGCGCACGGACGCGCATGGATCATGCCCCTCTCCCCTGCCTGCATCGTCATGGAGCATTTCATCACCCCGACGCACGATATGTACCTGGCCGAATACACACCCGAGCCATATGCCTGCGTGAGCGAGGTCAGCGCGCCCACACTTACATGCATGCCCGAGGCTGGCATAACGCCCGCGAACCTCAAACCATTGCATGGACCGTGGCCAAACAATGCCGTTTGCAGCTTTATCCAAGATAACTGTGGCGAGGAATTAAGCCCGCTGTTTGCGGGGGAGCTCTATCACTCGCGCTCGGTGCTCTTTTTGCCTGGATATTTTGACGAACTGGAGCACCGCTATCCCACCGAGTTCGCGGGAATCTTTGAGGCGTTTGCCGAGCCATGGCACGAGGAGGCGACGTCTGCCATCTGCCACACGCTGCGCCGGATTAACGAGGACCGCGCTCACACCCTAGGCGGACACGTCTATATGCAGGGCATCGTGGAGACCATGGTCGCGGAGCTCGCCTGTTCGCGCGCGGCCCACAAGCAGGCGCGGCAGGCGGCAGACACACGCGTCAGCATAACCATTGCCGAAGAAGCAACGGCAATGATTGAGCGCGCGCTCGACAAAGGCAGACGTGTGGGTATCAACGAGGTGGCCGAGAGGCTCTACACAAGCCGCTCCAAACTATGCGCCACCTTTAAGGCCCAAACTGGCGAGTCCCTGGGCACCTACATTCGCAGACGCCGTATGGAGCGGGCGCAGGACCTTTTGGCCGATAGCGCGCTCACGATAGCGCAGGTAGCAGAGCGTCTAGGCTACCCTCAACAGGCCGCCTTCACCCAAGCCTTCAAACAACACACCGGCACCACCCCCACCGCTTGGCGAAGCAAGCATCGCTAAGGCCCAAGCTCCCTGGCCGTAACGGAGCGATTAATTAGCCGCCGCCCGTCAGCTCACCCAGGATCTAAACGTCAAGATGCGCACAATCAAGCGCCTTTTTGATAAGAGGGACAGATCGATCAGCCAAATACAACGGAATGTTGAGCACCCCGTCGTCGAGCTTTAGGTTCTTAAGTGAGTAGCGGACCCTCAATGGAGTCGTCTCCGCATGCTTGTCGGCATAGTACTTAAGGCTCTTGGAATGAACGACCTCTCCCGATTTGACCTCGACGGGAACGATTTCGTTTCCGACTTGAATCAAAAAATCGACTTCGTGCTTCGGCTTCTCGTTTGTCCAATAACGCGGAGCAGCATCTAACTGTGAAAGTAATGCCTGAAGCACATAGTTCTCGGCGAACGAACCTTTGAACTCCGAAAATAGCGCATCCGAGATGGCAAAAGCGGACGCATCCAGCCTTGCCATGCGGCGCAGCAAGCCGACATCAAGACAGTAGACTTTAAATGCCTTGAGGTCATCGTACGCAGAGAGCGGCACACCACCGGCAGCATTAAGGCGAACCGCCGTGATGAGCCCAGCATCGGCAAGCCATTCCAGAGCATCCTCGTATTCTCGAGCACGAGCCCCCTCGCGCACCGCACCCCAAACGAACTTTTTGTTCTCGCGCGCCAACTGAGCTGGAATCGAGTTCCATATTTGCGAAAGCTTGGCGAACTGCGCACGGCCACCATGCTTGGCAAAATCGCGCTCGTAGGAATCCAAGAGATCAGACAACACCTTATCGACCTGAACGATATCGCCCGTCTCCGCCCACCGGCCAAGAGCCTCTGGCATGCCGCCGCATGCAAAATAACGACGAAGATGCTCGACGAGACGGACATGGAAGAAATCGGGCACTGTCTCGATCTGATCCAGGCCGCCAAGGTATTCGTCGTAGTTTGCAGCGCCCTCGGCTTTCAGAAACTCGGAAAAGCTCATGGGGCGCATCTCCATGAACTCGACCTTTCCCACCGGAAAAGCGCTGGTCTCACGGGACAAGCGAACGCCCAACAAAGACCCTGCGCATGCGACGTGATACTCGGGGGCCTCGTCACAGAAGTATTTAAGGGCACCGACTGCAGAAGGACAATCCTGGATCTCATCAATAATAAGCAGCGTCTCGCCAGGATCGATAGGCTGTCCAAGTGCCAGGGAAAGATTTGAGATGATCCGTCGAGGATCGCGCGTACCTTCGAAAAACTGAGCGTACTCGCTCTGTACCCCAGGCGACGGCTCCTCGAGCGTCAGATACACATAATTGATGTACGAGGTTCGGCCGAACTCCTTAAGCGCCCACGTCTTTCCAACCTGGCGCGCCCCCTTAAGGATAAGCGGCTTACGATATTCTGACGCTTTCCAAGCGTTAAGCTTGGCAATGATATCTCGCTGCATGGCCGAACCTCCCGCAAAGAAACTTCCGTAAACGTGATATTTCCCACATTTTACCCTAGGTAAAACGTGACATTTATCACATTTACGGAAGTTTTAAGTTCATTTCGCCACACTTTCATCACATTTATTGCAATGTGACAAAGGGACAGTCCCTTTGTCACCCGCACAAAAATGGACGCGCCAACGGCGCGCCCATTCACTCTATTCCATTCAGCCCCACCTGACCCGAACGGCCGAGTCGTTGCCAGAACCCGGGAGCCCCGGCAGGGCGGGTGCTTGCTCAAAATAAGTTCCGCACGCAAAGAAGGCCACTTAATGTGGCCTTCATCTTGCGCAGGACTGTTTGAAATTTTGAGGAAGCACCCGCCCTGCCGGGGCTCCCGGGCTCCGCTTATGAGAGCGACGTTCTCAGCAACTCGTTGAAGAGCTTCGGGTTGCCCTTGCCGCGGCTCGCCTTCATGCACTGGCCCACCAAAAAGCCGATGACCTTCTGGTTGCCGTCGCGATACTGCTGCGCCTGATCGGCACAGTTAGCCAGCACCTCGTCCACGATCGGTTGCAGCGCGCCGGCATCGCTCACCTGACGCATACCGCGCTCGTCGACGATCTTGTTGGGGTCGTCGCCGGTCTGAGCCATAGCCTCAAAGACCTCGTGCGCCTGGTTGGAGCTGATGGCATCGGTCGCCAGCAGCTTGGCCAGCGCTGCCACCTGAGCCGGCGCGATGCCGGACTCGACGAGCGACACGCCCGCGCCCTTAAGGTAGGCGATCATCTCGTTCACCAGCAAGTTTGCGACCGTCTGGGCCTCCTTGCCAGCCATACCGGCAGCGGCGGCCTCAAAGAAGTCAGCAAACTCGGGGTCGCCGGCGATCTGCTCGGCATCGGCCGCCTTAATGCCAAAGTCAGTCTCAAAACGGGCACGCTTGGCATCGGGCAGCTCGGGGATCTCGCCTCGGCAACGGTCGATGAACTCATCGTCCAGATCGAACGGCGCCAGATCGGGGTCGGGGAACAGACGATAGTCGTCGGCCGTCTCCTTCACACGCATGACCACGGTGCGCTTGCGGCTGGGCTCCCAGTGGCGGGTCTCCTGATAGATGATGCCGCCCTCCTCGAGTACCTCGGCCTGGCGGCAAATCTCGTAGGCAAGGCCGTCGTGCAGGCCCTTGAACGAGTTGAGGTTCTTGAGCTCGGTCTTGGTGCCCAGCTTGGTCTCGCCGCGGCGACGCAGCGACACGTTGCCGTCGCAGCGCATGGAGCCCTTCTCCATGGAGCAGTCCGAAATGCCCAGCGTCACAAAGATGCGACGGAGCTTTTCCATAAACAGACGCGCTTCCTCGGGCGTACGCAAGTCGGGCTCAGTCACGAGCTCAATCAAAGGCGTGCCGCAGCGGTTGTAGTCGACGAGCGACTCGGCCGCGGCGGTGATGCGGCCCTCGGCACCGCCCACGTGCACCATCTTGGCGGCATCCTCCTCCATGTGGATGCGCAGAATGCGGATGGGCACCGTGTAGGAACCGTCCTCGCGGCGCTCGGGCATCTGCAGGTTGGACGCGTCGTAGCTGGCCAGATGGCCGGCGCGCTGATTGCCCTCGCGCATGGTCGACGTCATGGACGTGGACAGGCCCTCGGCGTTGGCCGAGGCGCTCGCCAGGCTCTGAGCCTCGGCCTCGCCAAACGCGCAGTCGGGGCGCTCGGCGGCACCGCGACCGGTCACATCCAGATCAAGGTGACCGTACATGGCAAAGGCGACCGGACCCTGCGTGGTCTGGAAGTTCTTGGCCATGTCGGGATAGAAGTAGTGCTTGCGGTAGAACATCGAGTGACGCTGGATCTCGCAGTTGGTGGCAAGGCCGGCCTTGACGATGCTCTCGATGGCGCGCTTGTTAGGCACCGGCAGGGCGCCGGGCAGGCCCAGGCACACCGGGCACACGTTTGCGTTGGGCTCGTCATCGTGGCTGAGCTTGCAGTTGCAGAACATCTTGGTATCGAGTGCGGTGAGCTCGGTATGGATCTCCAGGCCGATCACGGCCTCCCAATCCTGCAGGACCTCGGAAAGCTCCTTCATTACAGCTCGCCTCCCTTCCCGGCAAAATCGGGCGCGACGGAAAGCGCGGGCGCACCCGTGGCGGCATCGGCAAAGCCGCGCTCCAGGGCGCGGGCAAACGTGAGCAGCTGACGGTCCTTAAAGGCCGGACCAACCAGCTGGGCAGAAACGGGCAACTGAGTATCCTCGCCCAAGCCCAGCGGCACCGAGATACCGCCGTTGCCGCAAATGTTGAGCGAAATGGTGTACAGGTCCGAAAGGTACATCTGCGTGGGGTCGCTGATCTCGCCAAACTTAAAGGCCGTGCGCGGCGAGGCGGGCATGAGGATGGTGTCCACCTTGGCATACGCGGCGTCGTAGTCCTGCGTGATGAGCGTGCGGGCCTTTTGCGCAGCGTAGTAGTACTTGTCGTACACGCCCGAGCTCAGCAGGTAGGCGCCGAGCATCTGACGGCGCTTGGCCTCGGCGCCAAAGCCGTGGGCGCGCGAAAGCGAGCTCTGGTCGGACAGGTTGACGCAGCCCTCCTCCTGGTAGCCGTAGCGAATGCCGTCGAAACGAGCCAGGTTGGAGAACGCCTCGGCCGGGCCGATGACGTAGTATGCGGCGATAGCGGCGTCCAGGTGCGGCAGGTCGACCTCGACCAGCTCGGCGCCCTGGTTCTGCAACTCCTGGGCGGCGCGCTGAACAGCGGCCTTGACCTCGGGCGTCAGGCCCTCGGCCTCCATAAACGCGGGGATGATGCCCACGCGCTTGCCCTCGATGCTGTCGTTGAGATGCTCGGTAAAGTCGACGGCGCAATCCTGGCTGGTGCAGTCGTATGGATCGTGGCCCGCGCCGGTAAGCGCGTTCATGGCCAGCGCGACATCCTCGACCGTGCGGCCAAAGGGCCCCACCTGGTCGAGCGACGAGCCAAAGGCAACCACGCCGTAACGGCTCACGGCGCCATACGTGGGCTTAAAGCCCACCACGCCGCACAGCGACGCCGGCTGGCGAATGGAACCGCCGGTGTCCGAGCCCAGCGAGAGCGCGACTTCGCCCGCGGCGACGGCTGCAGCGGAGCCGCCCGAGGAACCGCCGGGCACGCGCTCGGTATCCCAGGGGTTGTTGGTGCGGTGGAACGCCGAGCTCTCGGTGGAGCTGCCAAAGGCAAACTCGTCCATGTTGGCCTTGCCCATGGGCAGGCAGCCGGCATCGAGCATGCGCTGGACGCAGGTGGCGGTGTAGACGCTCTGGTAGTTCTCGAGCATGCGAGAAGCGCAGGTGGTGCGCGTGCCCACGAGGTTCATGTTGTCCTTAATGGCCAGCGGCACGCCCGCGAGCGGGGGCAGCGGCTTGCCTGCGGCACGGTCGGCATCCACGCGCGCAGCAGCCTCGAGCGCAAGCTCGGGCGCCACCTGCAGGAATGCCTGGACCCCGCCCTCGCGCGCCTCGATGGCGGCAAGAGAGGCCTGGGCCACCTCGGTAGCGGTAAAGTCGCCGGCGGCAACGCCCGCGGCAATCTGGGCGGCGGTAAGGGAATCGAAGCTCTGTGCCATTACTCGCTCTCCCCCTCTCCCAAAATGGACGGCACGCGGAAGTAGCGGTCGCGCGCGCTGCCGGCGTTTTCGAGCGCGACGTCGAGCGGCAGGTCGCGCTCGGGCTCGCGCAGGTCATCGCCCATCACGTTGGACAGGCTTCCGATGGGATGGAACGTGGGCTCCACGTCGGGCAAGTCATATTGCAGGACGGGCTCGAGCATCTGGACGGCGTCGTTCATGTAGGACGTCATCTGGGTGAGCTCGTCATCGGTCAGTGCGATCTTTGCGTACTCGGCGATGCCGCGCACGTCTTTCTCGCTGAGTGCCATAGGCGCTCCCTTCCGCATAACAGATAAACCGCTCTAGTATACAAGGCAACGCCGGCTTGGAGCAGGCGCTTTACCCAAATGCAGCGAAAACGTAACGAGGGCGGCGGGCTGGCAGGCGGCGGGCTGTCGGTTCTGCAGCGAAACCGCACCGTCCATAACGAAAACCATCACAACATTCGACGCTTTTCGCCAAAATCGAGATTTTCATCGAATGTTGTGATGGTTTGGAAGTCCCGACCACCACAAAGGTGCCTGTCCCCTTTGTGGCGGTTCTGAACGATGCCTTATGCCGAGGCCTTGGCCTTGCGGCGCTTGCGGACCGCGTGGATCACGATGTCCAGCAGCAACAGCACAATGGCTATGACCACGATGAGCACGGCAAACTCGCGCTTGCCCCAGTGGCGGCCGGCCAGCGACTTTTGCTTGTCGACGTCCTTCTTGTCGTACTTGGTGCGCACGCAGTGCACCAACAGGCGATGGTCGTTCACGCCGTAGGGCGTGCAGGTGACGAGCGTCACCTTGTCGGCGCCGGGCTCGATGGTCAGCGACTCCATCTCCTCGGGCAGCACGACCTCGGAGTTCACCATCTTGTAGGCGAGCGTCTTGTTCATGGTGTGCAGCAGCACCAGGTCGCCGGGCTCCAGCGAATGGATGTCGTCGAACATACTCAGGTTGCGCATGCCCGAGTGCGCGGTGAGCACGCAATGCGTCGAGGTGCCGCCCACCGGCAGGCTCGTGCCCTCCAGGTGGCCGACGCCCGCCATAAGGACTTCCTCGCTCGTGCCGTGGTAGATAGGCATGCTCACGTCGATGGAGGGGATCTCGACCCAACTCATCATGGGGTCACGGTCAAAGATGAGCTGCTGGGCGTAGGGCTCGATCTGGTCGGCGGGAAGCTCGGTGGCCTCGCCCGCCAGCTGCTCGTTAAAGGAGCGCGCCTGGAGCAGGATGCGCTCGCGCTCCTCGGCAGACAGCGCGTCCACGGTGCTGGACACCGTGCTGATCTGGTTGAACACGCCCGAGGCCTCGAGCCGGTCCAAGATCCACGGCCAGGTCATAAGGCCCACGCCGATAAGGATGATGACGATGGTGATGAGACGGTCGGCCCAGCGCGGCAGCCGCTTGCGGCGGCGCTTGGGCTTTTGTTGAGGTTTGGGCTGAGGGCTTGAGCCACCGTTGGCCGCGGCGTTATTGCTCTTCATATGTTTGGCGCCCTGCACCATCGCCGGTCACTCCTCTACAACTCAAGTTGTCTAAACAAATAATACCCGATTAGCGAGCTCATGCGCCGGACAACGCAACTAGACTGCACCGTCCGGGCCACGTAACCCCACTCAACCAATCAAGCCATATGTTGCTTTCATCGTCTCGAGCAACTGCGCCATCGTTACGCCCGCAACCCCAATCTGTTTCAGATTGACGTCGCCCACCTCGCAATCTTTAACAAACGCAAGCATATCGTCCTTCAGTTCTCCGCGCAGGTCGACGCCTTCCGACTCGCCAAGCAGCTGAGCAAGCCTCAGCGCATCGCGTTTATGCTTTTTTACCTTATTCGAATCAACGTTCTCCCCCGCTTCCCTTCTAGCTTTTAGGTCGAGATACGCCTTCGCTTTGAACGGGACAATGTATTCTGTACCCAGGACCGAAACGCCGCCTACGGTCCGGATTCCCTGAAGGAACAAGCCGTAGTAAGCATCGTCCAACAAAATTGCCGAAAGACTGCTTATGTTTTCATCAACGTGAATTGGTGCCACATCAATCCCCGCACGACCCTTTAGAAAGTCGGGGCACTTCGCAAAGAGTTCGATCATACGGGGGTAACCCGGCCTCTTAGGCTCTGTAAACCGATAAAAACATGAGCCTTTGCCTTCGCCCCAGCCGCAGCGGTAACCGCCATCATGCACCAAAGTCCATATAGCTTCTGCCGTCTGAGGCAACCGGTCATCGGCGACAATTACAACATCAAAATCGTGAGTCATCCTAAACGGAAGTCCCGCCTCCGCGAGCAAAATGTCACATGCCGTGCCGCCGATAAGGGCATACGATCCTGCAGCTTTTTGCATATGCTGCTGAAATTCTTGGAGACCTTCTACAGCGCTTCTTGCCATGGATATTCCTTTCCAAACATGCGATCGACTTCGAGCTGAATTCGCTCATCGTCGATTGCCGCCAAAGATAGCGCAAGCGAAATGTCATCGACGCGGGAGGAGTCGGCAAACACGGGCGCATAGCGCCACACTTGGATCATCGCCGTTTCGTTATCCGGCAACTCCCCGTCTGCGACTTCGAGGTCGCTCAGTTGACGCCATGCACTTCTTAAGACGGCCTTTTGTTCCATGCCCGGCACAGCGAGCATCGAACGCGCAGCGAGCGCCGTCTCCCCGGCGTCAACAAGATAGTCGATCTGCGGCGTCTTCCTTGCAAAAAAGACCTTCGAGACAGGCGAGGAGAGCTCTGCCATGTGCTCGCTGAGCAAAAGATCGACGGCGATAGGGAGCACGACGACACGCCGCTCGCGACGCTCGCGCCTCGCGAGCCCCCTGTCGACAAGCTCGGTTATGGCCTCACTCGCACGGCTTGCCGAGATCCCAAGCGCACGACAAAGGTCATAGGGACGATATGGCTCCTGGGCTGCTCCCCAAATTGCGGCAGCCTGCGCGTTGGGTGACATCTTGGTCGCGTGATTGCGAAAGCGGGCACCGCCCCTCTCCGTGCAGGCTGTGCCCATAAATGGAAGAAAAGCCTGTCTACCTGGGCAGACAAAGGGAATCCCTTGTGCGACCAATGCTTTGCGCTGACGTGCATCGGCATCAGGAAACGAAACGACAACAGGAGTCTCCGCGCGCAAGGCTAGCTGGCTATAGACTCTCTTAGCCTCGGGAAGCCCGACGCCCGTAGGCAAACTTGCAAGCAAAAACGAAAAACCGTTTGCGTCAACAGCGCGGACCTCAATCGCCCGCAGATGCAGCGGCAAGCGTGCGGATCCAGGCCAAGTTTTGGTCTTGGCGGAGAGGCCTAGTGCTTCTTGTAAGTAGATTAGCGCTTCGTTCATTTCCATCGTTTTCGTTTGATTCCATTTTTAATTGGAATTATACATAATTTTCGGAATTAACGAGATTCCTTTCGTGCGTAGGCCAGCATTTGAGTTTTCAAAATGTCCCGGATCGGCGGGGCGATTCGGGATACAATGTCAATAGAAAACGACGCACCCCGCGTAAATGTTTGGGAGCGCGGGCGGCCTAGTTTTCTGGTTTTGTTAAATGCCCGGGCCTCTAACCCCGGGCATTCTTATTTGCGCTTGTTGCGGCGCAAATGCCTTCTACCGTCCGCACCGCGCGTGCGCCTACGGACCTTAAACCGAACCTCATACGAGTCAAGAAACGCGATGACGGATGAGTCCGCATCGGACGGTGGAGGCTGGCTGCGTTGTCCAAAAAAACGGGGCAGACTCCAGTGCGGAGTCTGCCCCAAAAAGAGAATGGCAAAGCAAGAACGTGGATGGACGAGAAAAGTGTCCGCAAGTCTCATGGCCATCACATCCCACCTGCCAAAGTGATGGGTGAGCGAGCGTTACTCGTGCTCGGACTCCTCAGCCTGCTTACGGCTGCGGATGAGGTGCGCCACGCCGATGCACAGCACCGCGCCACCAGCGATCCAAGTGAAGGTCACGCCGTTGAGACCGGTGAGGGGAAGGTTAGAGCCCTTCTTGTTCTTGACGGTAAGGGTAACGGTGCCGCCACCAGAAGAGGAATTGGTGACGAGACCAGAACCATTCTTGGATGTGGTCACCGTCAACGTATTCTCGCCCTCATTCTGATTAAGACCCGTGGCAGTAATGGTGAACGTGAATTTGGGCACGGTGTTATAGCCGGGGAGCGTATGGGTCTCCTCGACCGTGTAAGCGCCAGCATCGAGGCCCTTGACGCTGATTTCGCCCTTATCATCAGTCGTAAAATCATAAGCAGTATTGCCCAAAGAACCGTTCACTTAGACATACTGGGCGCCGGCGCCCTCGTCGGTTCCCTTGGAAGAGGTGCCGGGCGGAGAGCGGAGCATGGCCACCGGACCCACCGAAACACATCTCCACCGTTCCTTCAACTGGGAAAATGCCGCCCCGGAGCCCGGGAGGGACCCCGGGGGCTTTCGGCTAACTGCGGGAACGGCCTATCCGCTCAGTATGTTCAGCTGAGATCAGAAATCAACCGGAGAAATCGACCCTACTAAAAGGAGGCCGTATATGAAGACTGTATATCCCTTTTGCCTCCATATACACAAGAAGCGCCCCTCGGGGCGCTTCTGAGAGGCTCCCCCCTAGGATGGACCCCAGGGGGAGCCTATGGACCTCAAAGGCCGCTGCGAACCGTTCGCAGTCGGGCCGTCGAAGGCCTCGTTACTTAAGCTCAGGCCAGAAATCCTTGTTGGCCTCGATCATGTCGTCGAGAATCTCCTTGGCGACCGTCATGGACGGCACGGTCTTGTTGAGCGTGAACGCCTTGAGCGCCTTCTCATACGAACCCTCGATGCACGCCTCGACCACGAGCTTCTCGGAGTTGAGCTGCTGCATCATGAGGCCCTGCTGGAACAGCGGGATGTTGTCGCGCGAGATGACCTCGGGGCCGTTCTTGCCGATGTAGGCGGGAAGCTCGACCATCGCGTCGTACGGCATGTTCGGGATAGCGCCGCGGTTCTGGCAAATGACCAGGAAGCGAGCGAAGGCGCTGCACTTCGAGCGATATTGAGCACCAACGCGGGCGCTAGCGCAGGTGTCGCCCGCGATACTCGGGAGAATCAGCATCGGAATCGGGGGAAGCCGAGGAGGCTGAAGCAGAGGAGGAGAAGGGGACCGCAGGCCTGGAGGCTCCCGCGGTCCACCCGTTTCCGCCTTCGCCAGCAGCCGCGCCGGCGTCCAGCGTCACCGCGGCGGCAACGGCAGCACGCTGCGCCGCGCGCCGCTTCTTGCGCACGTGCCCGGCCGCAACGAGACCCACAACAATCGCCAGCAGCGCGCCCAAAACGCCCAGCGCCACCGCGGTGGTGTTGATGCCCTGCGCGTCCTCGGGCACGGGCACCTCATTCGGAATCTCCGCACGCACGCCCGATACGAGCAGGCGGTGCGAGTTCACGCCGTAGGGCGTGCAGGTCATGAGCGTCACGCGGTCCTCGCCGGCGGTCACGCGCAACTTGGAATCGTCGTCGGGCGTAATCACGTCTATGCGGTCGATCTTGTAACCCAGTTCCTCGCCCATCACCTCGATGTAAAACGAGTCGCCAACCTGCAGCTCATCCAAGCGCGTGAACAGGAGCGAGCCTGGCACGCCGCGGTGGCCGGTAAGCACGGCGTGCGTGCTCGCGCCGCCCACGGGCAGCGATGTTCCATATAGGTGGCCGGCGCCCGCAGCGAGCACCTCGGTAGAGGTGCCGTGGTACACGGGCAGGTTCACGTCGATCTTGGGAATGCGCACCGAGCACATAAGGCCCGATCCCGCGTTAAGAAGCCCCTGGTAGGTTGTATCTTGCGAGGCGATGGAATCCTCAGAGCCAGAGGCGGTGGAGGCGCCGGAGGTACTACCGAACGGATCCACGACCTCGCCGATAACGTCCTGACCGCCGGCGGCCAACTGCTCGTTGTAGGCGCGCGCGGCCGCGAGGGCCTCCTCCGCCTTCGGATAGGGCCAGCCATCAACCGTGTTGGCGGCCGCGGTAACTGCGGCCGTCTGCTCGGCCTGGGACATGGCGCGCAGGGCGAGGGGCGTGGCCACGATAACAAAGCCGGCGACAAAGCACAGAAGGGAAAGCAGGCGCAGGGCGAGGGGCGGTTTACGTCGGCTGGGGGAAGCCGGGTTCGAACCGACGCTCGGCGTGCGCATCGTCGATACGGGCTTGATTGCCTTCATGTGGTTCACCTCCGGGGGTGTGGGTGCGAGGACACGGTTAATGCACCACACCCCGCCGCGGGTCCAAGCGCGACGGGGTGCGGCGAAAGGGAATGTGAGAACGCGGCGCACGGGCGCTGATAGGAGACGACGATCGCCCGCTCGCCGCGTCATCAAGCTAGGGAATTAAGAGCGCATACGTGCACTCAGGGCAAAGGCGGCGCCAGCAGCCATGAGCAGCACGCCCACGGTGATGAAAACCTTGATGCCCAGGTCACCGGTCAAGGGCAGCTCGGTGAGGTTCTTGGCGTTCCAAATCTTGATGGTCGAGTTCTCAACGGAGACGCGAGGATCGGTAGCGTCCTTGGCATAAGAGACAGCAGTGATGGTCTTCTGGCCCTCGGGATCGTCGGACTTCACCGTAGCGGATACCGTAAAGGTGAACTTCGGCAGGGAGACGGCGGTGTAACCATTGGGAGGAACGATCTCCTCGATCTCATACGTGCCAGCGTCGAGACCATTAAAGTTGATGACGCCATCGTCGGTGGCGAACACGCCAACTTCGGCACCACCCTGAGTATCCTTAGTCGGAGTCGTGGTCAGGGTCTTCCATGCGCCGTTCTCGTAACCGAGATAGCTGCTTCCCGCCTTGATCGTGAACTTAGCACCCGAGAGCTTAGTGGTCATGTCCTTGGCGGTCTTCACGATGTTGAACTTATAGGAGTAGACATTCACCTCGTTACCAGGAATGGTCTGCTCATCGGAGATGTTGTTGGGGTTGTGCGACCAGGTAAGTGAGTCCTTGTTGGGGTTGCCCTGGATGGCGGTGGAGTCAGAAAGCTTGGCATCTGCATCAAGGGTAGCACTCACCAGTACGGTCACCTTTGCGCCCTCGTTCAGCGCAGTAGCGTCCGCAACCTGGTTCACGTAGTTGCCAAGGTCGATGACGGTATCTACACCTCCGGCGTACTTACTATCGGTATCAGAAGTGGCAGCATAGGAAACACTGTAGTCGCTACTCACCTTAAGAGTAACGTCTCCAACCTTGACCGATTCAACCTTTACGCCCGTGGCGACGTTACCGACAATCGAAGAAATGGCAGAACTAGCAGTGTCGTTGATCTTGAACACACGTTTGGTCGAATAGCCGGTGTAGTACGGAACGGTAGTCTCAAGCGTGTAGTACACGGTGTCGCCCACGGAGAAGGACGGCTCATAGTTGTAGGTGCCGTCAGCATTGGCAAGATGCTTAGAGATGGTCGGAATCACGTTCTTCACGGTAACGGTGTCATCGACATCGGTGCCCGCAATGCTCGTCGGCGTAATGATGGGCAGCGAGAAGGACTCCTTGTCCGCAGCGGGATTGGTAACGTCCTTCAGGAACCAGATACCCGGGACGTTAAAGGTTTTCACATTGGCGTTGCCGGCCGTAGACGTGGTGAACTCGGTTGCAGCAGGAGTACCAGGGAAGGTCTGGTCCTCGAGGTTCTGGGCAAAGGTGCGCAGCGCGGCATCATTGTTCCAAGGCGAGGAGAGGTTAGGGGCTCCGCTATTGCTAAACACCCGCATGATCAGGAAGCCCATAGGGTTGTTCGACGCGTTGCCCTCGGACACAAAGAAGTTCTTGTCCTGCTTGTAGGCAGTAAGCACGTTCCGGGCATCGCCCGTCCCATCAATGACAGCATTGAAGTTCATCGCGCCCTCGATGGTGCTCACGAGCGCATCGGTGGTATCAATCGTATAGGCAATCGACTTGTCATTGCCAACAACAACGTCCTTCAGCTCGGCAAGCTGCCAGCCGTTGAACGTGTGATCGGCAGCATCCGTCGACTGCTTGTTGATCGTAATGCTGTAGACTGGCGCAGCCTTGGCCGTGGGCGCTCCACCCACCAGGCCGGTTACGGCGATCGCTACGGCGGCGGCGCCGGCGATCAGCTTTTGTACTAATCGGTTCATGATTCCCCTTTCAGAAATAAGCCCGACATTCATAAGCATCTATCTACATGCGCCATCAGACGAATCGTCCTAGCGGCGCTTTGTAGCGATCCAATACGCTCCCGCGGCGATACCGCCCAGAAGCATGAGACCGGCGCCCACGAGGAGCATGGAGTTCTCGGTCCAACCCGCGCCGGTGAGCGGGAGGTCCGTGAGGACTTTCACGTTGGTGAAGGTGGAGGCGGGGATGGCGTTGGGCTCGGCGTCCTTGCCGATGGTGTTACTCACAGTATTGCCCATGTCGTCCTTCACCTGCGTGACCGTGGTGGAGGTGGTGAGGCCGGTGTACTTGCCGGTCTTCTCGTCCAAGACGGCTTTCACGGTGACGGCCACTTGGTACTCGGCCTTGGAGTAGCGGAGCTTGTCGATGGCATCGGCGTCGGGCGCGACCTCCTTCACCGTGTAGGTGTAAGTCTTGGCGCCCGTCGGGTTCGAAGCGTCGTTCGTGGCGAGGTACTCTTTGGAGAACGAGATTTCGCCAAAAGATGCCTCGATGTCGTTGACCTTGGTGGAGTCTGCGGGAGCGACGGAAATAGTCTTCGAGTCAGGCATAGGAGCGCTATCCTTATTTGGCCCCGTAGCCTCGATGCTGAAGTCGAACGCAACGTATTTACCGCTGGAATCCTTCGGCCAGTCCGTATTACGGACGGATTTAATCACCGGGATTTTCACGGACGTAACGGAGCACGAGTCGGAGATGTACGTAATGCCATCAACGATGTTCGGCTGCTCGTTCTCGATCCACGTAATGGAGCCGCTTGTGCTGTCCACCGTGAACTTGTAGGTGTTCTTGTTCAGTTCGTAGCCAAACGGAGCCTGGGTCTCCGTGAGCGTGTACGTGCCCGGCAGCAAATCGGCCAATGTGAACTTGCCATCCTTGGCGTCGGTATCGGCCCAAGTGGTTTCGCTCGGAGTCGATTGGTCACTCACGGTCCAGGACTGCGCCTCAGTCAAGCCATCGGCACCCAGTTTCGCAAGCTTCCACTCGGAACCAGCCAAAGGAGTGTGTTCTGCATCGTCCTTCTCCACCTTGGCCCAAGACACCGTACCGGTGATCTTGGTGTTGGCGATGGCACCCGTGGTGTTAGAAGGTGTGAACGGAACCTCGTTCCCGTTCTCATCCACGTAGCCCTGGACATAGTTCACCGACTCACCAGCATTGTTCATGGTTGCGTAGTAGATCTTGTCCGAAACCTGGTAACCCTCCGGCGCCGTCTCCTCTTTGATGTAATAGGTGAATGCCGGATTAGAATCCGAGATCTCCTTACTCGGATCGGCCTTCTGGTTCAAATAGTTGAACTGAAGCTTGCCATCAGTAGAAGCGTAATCGTTGGCAGCGCCATCCGTTACCGTAACGATGGGACCCGTCCCGTTCTTGGCATCTTTGACAGTGCCGTATATCGTCCACGAGGAACCGGGAAGCAGCTTAGTACCATCCGCAGCGTCGACCTTGCTCCATGCAATGGAGGAACCGTCCGGTGTATACGAGCCAGACCACGGGAAGTTGTGACGCTCCTGGTCCATATCGATAACGGAAGCCGAGTTACCCTCACCAAATGCTGCGGCAACCTTCGGGCTGTTCATTGAGAAATCGGCGCCGGCGTACACACGACCATTGGTGGTCACATGGTCGTCGAAGCTTCCGTTGGGAACGAGAATCGATCCGATCATAGCCGCCGCAGGATCGTCGTCAGTCCACTTGGCACCGGTAGTTGCGCCATCGTATTCCCAGTCCGCGCGGTCCTCTCCCGCGATGCCGCCCCGAATGGTAAGGCTTTGCGTATCGACAAAGTTCCACATGATGGACTGGGAAGCCGTCGCGTATGCTTCACCCAGTGCCTTGCCGGAATATTGAGTTTCGTAACCACGCGAAATCTCGATGCCGTTCCACCAAAAGCGCCAGCCATTGTGGAACTCAATATTCGAAGATCCGGTAACGTTCACAACAACCGAGGCGCCCTCGGGAATGTCCTCGAATGCGAAATCAACGCCACGATAATACTCGTTGTTGTATGTATTGCTCAGCTGAGAAGCATCGATGGTGAACACCTGCTGCATAGAGGTGTTGTCGCCCTTAAACGTGATAAGACGCTCGCTATTCTTGAATTGCTTACCATTGAGCGACGTATCGGCGCAGTCCTCATTGATGGTCTTATACGACCCATCAAACACCAGGCCATAGCTACAATCCGTATTGTTGTACTTGTTGATGATGTAGCGGTTGTCCTTATCGCACGCCGGAGCAACGCCGTAGCTCACTTTGCCCGTCTTCGCAAACGAATTCAACTGATTAGAAAGCGTGTTGAGATAGCCTGTCTCTCCGCTGTAATTCGAATAATCCTTGCCATTAATGTCCTTGAGGAAGTTAACTTGGTTGAACAGAGTACTGTCCTGAGCGTTCTCGCCCGCGTACCAATAACCCTGGGTTTTCACCACAGACTGGCGCCCGTTATTAGTATTCCAATAGGTAATGGGACCGGCGATCTTCGCGGTGTAGTCATAGCCAGCGGAGTCAGCCGTTCTCGCTTTGCCGACCCAAGCGCCTTTGTTCCAAGCGCCAACGGTAGTCTTCCCCGGCAAGTCGCCGCTGTAACCAACGCTCATGTTGGTGATCGCACTGTCGATTCCAGCCACCGCAAGCACGGTGCTGCCGTCGACAGGACGGAACTGGGAACCAAAACCAACGGTGCCAAAGCGGAAACCAGCGCCAATACCTTCATAGGGCCAGCTCTCTTTGAGTGGATTCATGGCAAGCTTGCCACGGACCACGGTAAGGCCCTCCGCCTCAGCGGCATATGAGCCGGCGGGGGCGTTGCTCGCATCAAGAGTTTTAGTGTTGCTCGGTTTACCACCGATGTACATGTCGCGGCCGACGTAGGTGGCCACGCCGGGATCGGGGGTAGAGACATCGATATTCGTACCGATGCCGATAGGCGTGGGCTTGTAGATGCCCTTGTTCACAGTGGTAGCCGCGCTCGCAGAGGTGGCCGCGCTGAACGGGGACAGCAGCGTGCTTGCAACGAGAACAGTTGCCATAAAGCTACATGCGGCGAACTTCTTCACTTTGAGCACCCCATTACAGTTTCCTCGGTAGAAACTGTCTGGGTGTCGCTGGCGATGGCCTGCGAGATCGGGGGCATAACGAGCGACAGTACCAGGCTCAAAACGGAAGCTCCGCACAAAACACCTGCTAGCACACGATGTGCCGCTTTATTGTTCTGCTTAGATTTGTCTGAATTCGCTTTCATCGATGTCTCCTCCCCAAGAGACCGCGATCTTGCTCTTTCACAATCAAACGTATCTGCGCAACCTGTAATTGCGCACGTTTAGTAATCCATATTGTAACGATTGTTTGAACATCTGAGCAACAAAACCGACAATTTTGTAGCGAATTCTCAATTCTCTTGACATTTTCTCAGATTTACCTTCGTTTATTCGCTATTTATTTTTTGTTTCTACTGGTAATTTAGTTGCCTATCCATTTTTTAATGGCATTAGATTAATTTGCACAACATTTTGCTCAAGAGCAAGCATCCTGTGAACAGTCGAAAGCGACCATGAGCGGTAGGACATTTACCGAGAGGAATATCCTACCAAACTGATGAGAATATCTTAAACCCATCGGTGGTTTGAAGCATGGTGTTCAGACAACAATATTTGAATTTTCACACAGATTTTCGGTATCAATTCGCCCAAATCGCCTGAGGCCACCACAAAGGCACCTGTCCCCTTTGCGGTGGTTCTGCCCCAACGCTACAGCAAGTGTTCCTCGATAAAGATCGCGATGCCGTCTTTGTCGTTGCTCGCGGTTACAAAATCGGCGGCGGCACGGGTGGCATCGCTGCCATTTGCCATGGCCACGCCCACACCGGCGTCAGCCACCATGCAGGTGTCGTTGTCCGCATCGCCAAACACGCAGATGTCCTGGAGCTCCATGTCGTTGAGCTCCGCCACGCGCACAAGGCCGCGCGTCTTGGACACGCGCGGATCCATGAACTCGTAGAGCCGCTGCGTGGTTTGCAGAGCCGCCGCCTTAACAGTGTCATCGGCAAACGTCGACGCCCGCTCAATCACCCGCGGCATTACCTCGGGCGCCATGGTAAACATCACCTTGGGCTGCGGCTCGCGCAAGAACTCGGCAAAATCGACCACCTGGTAGGGCACGCCGTCGACGCGCGACAGGTGCTCGACGCACGCGTTGCTCTCGGGCACGTAGAACACGCCGTCTCGGGGGCAGACGGGCGTTGCCGGAAGGTCCGCCATGTGCTTGCAGATGCGCGCGATGGTCTCGCCCGGCAGCGGATAGCTAGGCTCGTTGATGTCGTGCGCGCGGTCGATGACCTCGGCGCCACCGCAGCCCACCATCACGTCTACCAGGCCTTCGATACCCCAGAGCTCGTACATGGCCTCGGTCGCGTGGGCGTCGCGCCCGGTGCACAGGCCAAAGAGCACGCCGCGCTCGCGCAGGGCGCGAATCGCCGCCACGGTGCGCGGAGACACCGTGTGCTGGCTCGTGAGCAGCGTGCCGTCGATATCGCAGAACACGGCTTTGATGTGGCTGAAGGTGGTGTCCATGGGGGCCTTTCTGGGTTGTGCGGCGGTGTGGGGTGTATTCGTGAACGGCGTACATGGTATACCAAGGCACAGGCGCGACCTGTCAAAGCAAAAACCACCACAAAGGAGCCTGGCCCCTTTGTGGTGGCCGAACCCGAAGGGTGACCTGGCCGGAGCGCAAACCATCACATCATTCGACTTTTTTCGGCAAAATCGCGATTTTCGCTGAATGTTGTGATGGTTTTTACGGCTTTGCGGCACGATCCAAGTGCCAGCGACCAAACAGCAGCAACGCCGCGGGAACCGTCGTCACGACCATGCCCGCCCCGATGAGCGTCTGCTGCACACCAAACGTCGCCGCCAGCCACGGGGCAATCGCCAGCGGGGCCACGCCGGCGAACATGTTGCCAAAGCCCATGACCGAGTTGACGCGACCGAGCTGCTCGAGCGGAGCCGTCGTTTGCACGATCGTGTTGTGGAGCGGGTTGACGACGCCCCAGGCCACGCCAAGGACAATCTGGCCGACAAGGGCTACGCCCACGTACGGCGTCCCCACATAGAGCAGACTTCCCAGGCCCACGGACATAAGTGCCACGAGCAGCGTTTTAAGGTTAACCAAGTGCGGCGGCAAACGGAGCGCGGCCACGGCGCCCAGCACCGCGCCCACGCCCGAGGCCGACGAGAGCCAGCCCATCCATTCGACACCGACGTGCAGGACATCGCGGTAGAAGAACGACTCCAGCGGGTCGAAGGCGCCGTAGCCAAAGTTTGAAAGGAAAATAATGCAGAACAGCAGGGCGAGGGCGCTGTTGGTAAAGACCGTCTTGATGCTGGTCGCGAAGGTTGCGCGGGAAGATGTGTTGGGGTCGGGGCTTTGGCTGACCTTATCCGACGTGATGTCGCCGATTGCGGGTTTGCCTTCGTGTGTGGCGGCCTGACCTGCACTTTGCCTAAAGCCCCAACCGGCGACGAGCGCCAGTACGGTAAAGATCATCATGAGCACGAACACCGCGCGCGACGACGCAGTCGCCGCGACAAAGCCGCCCAGTGTGGGGCCAACGATGATACTCACGTTTGAAAACATGGCGATGGCGGAGTTGATGTCTTTGAGCTCGACAGGATCGTCGGTGAGGTAGGCCGGATAGGACGTGGCGATGGGCTGGGCAAACCCCATCACAAAGCCCAGGAGCACCGCGCCGGCAAGGACTGTTTCGGTCGCGCTGCCAAAGGCGAGAATTGCCGCGCCGGTTGTCAGCGCGCCGACGATGCTCAGCAAAAAATGGCGGCGCGGGCCCAAAGCGTCGAGCGCCGCTCCACCCGCAAAGGACCCCAGGATCACGAAAACGTTCATAAAAAGGACGGCCAGCGATGTTGCGACGACCGAGGCATCGTCCGCATAGGTGAGCGTTCCGATGACGCCGATAAAGTAGCTGGTCTGAAAACCGGTGTAGATGAGAAAGCGCATCGCCACCAGGCGCTTGGCCTGCACGGACAGCGATGATTGAGGCTTTGAGAAAAGAGAGGCGAGCATGGAGACTCCTTGTTTCATGCGAATACGGGCGGCGGGCATTCACCACCGTCTGTCAAATCAATCTATCCGCATGAAACATTAAGGACGCATCAAGCCCCTTCTCTCCGTTTTCCGCCCGTCATGAACCACTTGGTAGATTGTAAGGCATGTCCCACACATCTACCAAAGCAAAAACCACCACAAAGGTGCCTGGCCCCTTTGTGGTGGAAGTGACGTTTGCCCAGATAAAACCTGCCGAAATTAACCTGTCCCTTTTTGGCATGTTATGGCAGCGCAGCGAGCCGGTTCCAAGTGCCCCAGGTCGCCCCGAAAGAGGAGCGACGCGTACTTTGGTACGCGAGCGACGGCTTGAGGGGCGAGATGGGGTGCTTGGGGCCGGCGCAGCGTCGAGCCTTAAAGATGGTCTTGGATAAGATCACAGATGGCTCGGGCGTCGTTGATGTTGACGGCTCGGGTCGCAAAGCCTGCGTCGAAGGCCTGACGCGCCAGGGCCTCGTTGCAGGCAAGGGCCAGCGTGTGACCGTCGACCAGGTCGAGCGAGCTCTTGCCGCGCAGACGGTCGACACCGGAGCGCGCGACCACGATGTTGTCGAAGCCCTCGGTCTTGTAACCCTCGATGATCACCACGTCGACATCGTTGTAGCGCGACAGCAGCTCGCGCGCGGGCATCTCGTCCTCCTCGCGCGTATCGGCGTACTCCGCCCAGCGCGTGGCGCAGATGAGCCCCACGTGCTTGGATCCCGCTTGGTGATGACGCCAGGTGTCCTTAGCGGGTACATCGATATCAAAGCCGTGATGCCCGTGATGCTTGAGCGAACCCACGCGCAGGCCGCGGCGGGTGAGCTCGGCGATAACCTTCTCGACAAGTGTGGTCTTGCCCGAGTTTTGGTAGCCGATAAACGCGATCGCGGGGACGGCCGGGGCCGGAGCTGCGGGCGCGATGGCGACGGGCGTGCTCGCGGGCGCGGCACCGTCAGCGGCCACGGCCTCAACGGCAGCGGCCTGACGCTCTGCGCGGTCCCACACGCCCGAGCGGCCGCCCTCCTTGTGCAGCAGGCGCACGTCGACGATCTCCATGCCGCGATCGACGGCCTTGCACATGTCGTAGATGGTTAGGCACGCGGCACTCGCGCCGGTCAACGCCTCCATCTCGATACCCGTCTTGCCCGTCACGCCGGCCGTAACCAGTACGTGAAAGCCAACCTGCCCGTCCGCGCGCGCCGGCGCCCAGCCCTCGGGCACGTCCTCGGCCGGCGTCCCCGCCGGAGCGATGGGCACAATGTCGCACTTGCTCTTGGTAATGAGCAACGGATGGCACATGGGAATGATGTCGCTCGTGCGCTTGATGGCCATGATGCCCGCCACGCGTGCGCAGGCAAGCACGTCGCCCTTTTTGGCGCGGTCCTGCAGCACCATGGCCTGCGTCTCGGGATGCATGAGGATGGTGCCCTCGGCGATGGCGATGCGATGGGTCTCGGCCTTGTCGGACACGTCGACCATGCGTACCTCGCCCTTGGCGTCCACGTGCGTCAGCTTGTCGCGACGGGCGTCACGGGCGGGCTCGGTGGCAGCGCTGGCAGCCGGCTGCGCGCCTGCAACGGCATCGCTGTCCGCAGCCGTGACTTTGTGGGCAGACATCGCGGCCCTGCGAGCGGCCTTGGTGGCATCGGCGTACCTGCTCTTGGCCATATGATCATCCTCCGATTTGAGACATAAATCGTTGCGTGCCCTCAATTATCGCGTGTTCCTGCGGTTTGTGGGCCACGGCATGGCGCCAAATCGAAAGTACCTGCATATCATCACCACGGCGCAGCGCCTCACGCACCGAATACTCGGCATCGCTGAACAGGCACGGACGCACGTTGCCATCGGCCGTCAGGCGCAGGCGGTTGCAATTCGCACAAAAATGGTTGGACATGGCGCTAATAAAGCCAACCGTTCCCGCCGCGCCCGGAAAGCGCCAATAGCGCGCAGGGCCCGCGCCGGCAGGAGCGTCGTTGATGTCGAGCGGCTCGAGCTCGCCCAGCCCCGCCGCGGCGGCCCCGGCATTGATGCGCGCCCGCAGCTCATCGCTCGGCACGGTATCGCTCGCGTCCCACAACTCGGGATTGAGCGCGGGCGCATGCGGGTCCACAGCGCAATGCGAGCTCGTGCGCTCGTCACCGATGGGCATGTATTCGATAAAGCGCAGGTGGATGGGACGGTCGAGCGTAAGCCGCGCGAGGGCCGCCACATCCTGGTTGAGCCGGCGCACAACAACGCAGTTGACCTTAACGGGCCCAAAGCCCCAAGCCAGTGCCGCGTCGATGCCTGCCATGGTCTGCTCGAGCCGACCCAGGCGTGTGATCTTTTCAAAGAGCGTAGGGTCGAGCGTGTCGAGCGAGATGTTAACGCGGTTAAGTCCCGCCTCTTTGAGCTGCGGCGCCAGCTTGGGCAGCAGGGCGCCGTTGGTGGTGAGCGAGATATCCTCGATCTGCGGGATCGCGCGGATGTCGCGAATGAGCGGAATAATACGGCGGCTGACCAGCGGCTCGCCGCCCGTCAGACGCACGCGGCGAATGCCCTCCCCCGCCACCAAGCGCACAAAGCGGGCGATTTCCTCGGCGCTGAGCAGCTCGTCGTGCGCGCGGGGCGCCACGCCATCGGCCGGCATGCAATAGATGCAGCGGAAATTGCACTTGTCGGTAACGGCAATGCGCAGGTAGTTGATATCGCGGCCAAAGCCGTCATGTTGCACGCGCCCGTCCACGCAGCCCTCCCCTCACGCGGCATTTTTATTCTTCGGAAAACATAATACCCCACGAGAGAATCATGCCGACACCCGTACGACAGGACAGGCCGCTTCGAGCAAGACGAACTAACCAAGCCCATCCTCAACATGCAAACCATCACAACATTCGATGCTTTTCCCGTTTTTGGCAAAAAACGTCGAATGTTGTGATGGTTTGCCTGCCCACGGCACCCCGCAGAAGGACCAAAGCGCCCCTAAAGGCCGCCGTCCCAGTGCCGAATCACGAATTCTCGCAGGTCATTTTGACGTTTCTGGAACGCTTCGCTTCGGTCGCACTTGAGACCCATAGCGAGCGCGATGGCGTTCATCGCCCGGTGCAATTGCAGCTGGTGGGCAAACTGAGTCCCGGTGAGGACGATCATCCTAAAGCCCAGCGCGCTCAGCACGGTCATACGCTCCGCATCCGACGCGCTGCGCTGTTTATCAAGATGATCCGAGCCGTTGTATTCAATCCCCGTACCGCTCGCAGGCGCATATACGTCAATCTCGAAATACCCGGCCTTTGCGAGATACTTGAACTCGCTGGGAACATCGACCCGATGGTTGAGCTCGATCTTGGCGTATCCCAGCCCGCCCTGGGAACGTTTTGCTACAACCATGATTGCGGTGGCCGTCTCCATGGGCGACCGCGCGCCATCGTGCACGCGCTTGAGCGCGGCGGCCGCGCGTATAGCCCCCTGACGAGATCGGTTCTCATTGCAATAAGCGATCAAGTCGGCAACGGTATACCTCTGCCCCATCTCGATATAGTCGCCTGTCGACAGGTGATTCAAATGGTATCGGGCGCAGATTTCATACCCATATTCCAGCTGCTCGGACTCACTCATCCACGAACCCGCTTGGACAAAGCACATGACCTCATCAACCACCAGAAGGCCTTCTGCCACCTCGATAAGATGGCCTGGAGGTACCGGCGCTCCAAACACGTGGCACCTAAATCCAGCCGGCGTCGAGCGCTCAAAATCGAAGTTGACGAGCGTGTCGATATGATCGAGCTCTTCTCGTGGAATACCAAGCGAAACCAGATAGTCGGCAACGATCCCAACTGCCGTTGAAGCCCTCAGCCCTTTGGCATCAAGTCCCAATTTGGGCAGGCTCGCGGTCGGCTCCGCCTCGTTAGCAAGCGAGTCCTCATCGTATAGGCTGCTTGCTCGCGAGAGCGGCTCGGACGGGCGCGCCACGTTGTGGTACAGCCAGGCAGTCTTATGGGACAGGACGATCGGCAGGTCCATGAGCCCTCCAATGGAGTCGGATAACCAACCTTATTCCCCTGCCCACGGGTCCGCACACCTTCGTGCGTAAGAAAGCGATTCCACCCGGTCGAGTGGCAGAAAAACCATCACAACATTCGATGCTTTTCCCGTTTTTGGCAAAAAACGTCGAATGTTGTGATGGTTTGAGTCGAGGTGAGGGGCACGGAGAGATCAAGGCATCGTGCTCGAAGCGTGACCTTTTTCGCCCCACTACCAACACAAACCTTGACTCTACAATCGTTGTAGGGTTTTCACTACACTGGTAGCTAAACGAACCGAGCCAGAAAGTGCCCCGCCCATGGAACACGACCTCACACACGGCAATGTCCTCAAGACCATCGCGGTCTTTGCCCTGCCCTATATGCTCTCGTACTTTTTGCAGATGCTCTACGGCATGGCCGATCTGTACATGATGGGGCAGTTTAGCGGCGCTGCCGGCATCACCGCCGTGGGCAATGGCGCTCAGACGCTCTATATCATTACCGTGACGCTCGTGGGCCTAGCCATGGGAACGACGGTCATCGTCGGCCACGCCGTGGGTTCGCGTCGCTTCGACCGCGCCGAGACCGCCATCGGCAACACCATTACGCTCTTTATGGGCGTCTCGGTGGTGCTGGCTGCTGTCCTGTTTGCATTGTGTCCGCAGGTTGTAGCGCTCATTGGCACGCCGCCCGAGGCAGTCGAAGGCACCGCCGCCTACCTGCGTATCTGCTTTGTCGGCATTCCGTTTATCGCCGCATACAACATTCTCTCGGCCATCTTTCGCGGCCTGGGCGATTCGCGCTCGCCCATGTACGTGATTGGCGTGGCGTGCATCATCAACATCGCGCTCGATTTTCTGTTTATCGGCCACATGGGACTCGGCCCCGTGGGCGCGGCGCTCGGCACGGTAACCGCCCAGACGGCCAGTGTTGCCCTCGCGCTCGTGTGGCTCAGGAGCCGCCGCACGAACATCCATGTTAAGCGCAGCGACCTGCGCCCCCAGCCCGAGGTGCTCGGTAGTATTCTTAAGATCGGCGTGCCCGTGGCCGTGCAGGACGGCTGCATCCAGGTGGCGTTTATGTTTATCACCGTCATCGCCAACCACCGAGGGCTCGTCGACGCCGCCGCCGTGGGCCTGGTCGAGAAGATGATCAGCTTTTTGTTCATTGTGCCGAGTTCCATGGGCGCCACCGTCAGCGCGCTCACGGCGCAGAATGCCGGCGCGGGCAAGGGCGACCGCGCGCGTCAGGTGCTCAAGGACGCCATGACGATCTCGGTGGTGTACGGTTGCCTGATCACGGTGCTGATGTGGCTGGTGGCGCCGGCGTTTATTGGCTTTTTTGCCAAGGACCCCGCGGTGGTCGCCGCCGGCACCGGCTATATGCGCAGCTACATTTTCGACGCAATTTTTGCCGGCATCCACATTTGCTTTAGCGGCTTTTTCGCTGCATACGGCAAGAGCTACATCGGCTTTGCGCACAACGTGCTGGCCGTGGCGCTCATTCGCGTGCCCGGCGCGTGGCTACTGTCGAACGCCTATTCCGATACGTTGTTTCCCATGGGCATCGCTTCGCCGTGCGGATCGATTTTGTCGGCAGTCATCTGTGTTGTCGCGTTTACCGTGCTCAACCGGCGCGGGGCTTTTGACAAGTTGGCAGCGTAGCGGGGCAACGCGAAATCGCCCTGATCGACGACATCATCAGCGACGACCCCACAACCTACGTGACGCAGATCACGGTGCCGGTTGTCCCTGCAAAGTAAGAACCGCCCGGAAGGCATCGCGCTTCCAGGCGGTTCTTACTAATCATCATCCAGCAACTCGAATCGATTTCTAGATATCACCAATGCGGCATAATCTTGGCTTTGGTGAAAAACATGGGCAATCACAACGTCCTCGTTATCGTAGTAATAAAGCATTACATAAGAATTAACGAGGCAAGCATGGTAACCAAGCACTGCAAGCTCGGGTAACTTCGATAAGCCGTAGTCAACTACACCACTTTGAAGAAGCTGGAGCTGACTACGGTATTTATCAAGAAAGTGCCGGGCGGTAAAAATACCATGCCCCAATAGATAATCAACAATATCGTCAACTTCTTGTTCAGCTGTAGGCAGAATCTTGACGTTATAGGCCATATTTTGCCTCAAGGTCATCGAGGGCCTCAAAGGCATCACGCGCCGTGCCGGCAGCACGCTCCCGCTCGGCCACAGCTATACGAGCCATCAGGCGAGCCTTAGCCTGTTCCTGAACCATGAGGTCGTAGTCCTCGGATCGAAGTACAACAAATTTGCTATAGCCGTTTTTTGTAACAGTCACTGGACCAGTAGTAGTTTCAACGAGCTCCGAGAATTTCGCGGTGTCCCGCATATCTTTAATTGGAACGCAAACAGGCATGGCACACTCCTAACATAATTGTGTACATAATTATGAAGTATAGCTCAGCTAACGAGCGTCGGCTACAGGAGAACTACCATGTCGAGGACAGTCCCCGATATGGCGGTTTTACTCCTCCGGAATCGGAAACGCACGGATGAACTCTGCAGGCGAGAAGGTCTTGATGGTCGAGCGCACAAAAGCGGCGCGGTCACGCGTGATGATAAAGTCCACGCCGGCACGCTCGGCCATTGCACGGATACAGCCGTCCTCAAAGTCCGGCTCATCGGAATAGGCGGAGGTAAAACAAGCTTCTTGGTCGAGAGGCTCTACCGAGTAGCTCTTAAGACAGTCGCGCACTACCTCGCGGGCGCGCGCCTCGCCTGCCTGTTTAGTGAGAATGTAGTACGCGTCCTTGAGAGAGCAGGCCGAAACAACACCCTCGATAAGTCCCACGTCAACGAGCCCCTTGATCGTTTGCGCCGCTGCGTGCTCCGGCCGGCCCGGAAGCACGCAATCAAGCAGAAAACTGGTATCGAGAAATGCCCTCATAGGTAGCGCTCCCTCGCGACGCGCTTTTCATCTTCAACCGTCATCGTATCGAGCGGCGTTCCCTTTGGCATGTTAGCCACGATATCGAGATACTCCTGGTAGTCCTCATTCTCCGCAAGCATCTCGCGGATCTCCTTCCAGGTGATCTTGGGATGCCACATCGTACCCACGTCGCACTTGGGCTTGCCCGTGCCGCACGTCGGTTTTGCGCCCCCACGCTCCTGGGCAGCGTCATATTCCACCGCAACGGGGCTTTCATAGTCGAGCGGCACGATCTTGAACAACGGCTTGCTCCGCTTGAAGACCACAACCTCCTCGCCCTCATTGGCAACCTTTTCGGCCACCTGCGTAAGGTTTTGGCGCAGTTCCGAAAACGCGACGGTAACCATAACTGCTCCTCTCAACATATATCTTCACTGCTAAATATACACGTTAATGTTAATGTTTATATATAAAGACCGCCGCAATGGAGAACCGTCATTGTGAGGTCCCTCTGCCCTGCATGAATCTCTTATCGCTCTGGGGTGGCACCGGTTCGCAGGATCGCCCTCATCGACAATATCGTCAGCGACGACCCCGCGACCTACGTAACGCAGATCACGGTGCCGGTTGCCCCGTCCAAATAAGAACCGACCGGAAGGCATCATGCTTTCCGGTCGGTTCTTCAATTTGGTTATCGATGCACTAAGCCTGGGGCACCTGACCAGTAGCCAAGATTTGCTCGAGTGCGTCCTCGTCCAGCACGGGTACGCCCAGCTGCTCGGCCTTGGTGAGCTTGGAGCCCGCTTTGGGGCCGGCGACCAGATAGCTCGTCTTCTTTGAAACACTGCCCGAGACCTTGGCGCCAAGCACCTTGAGCGCCGCGCCCGCCTCGTCGCGCGTGCGGTTGACGAGCGTGCCGGTGAGCACGAAGGTCAGGCCCGCGAGCGGCTGCGCATCAGCAAGCTCGCCCGCCACGCCAGCATCGGCTGCGGCTTGCGCGTGCGCGGCGCCCAGGTCGACCTCGAGCGACAGACCAGCCTGACGCAGGCGCTCCAGCACGGCAAGGTTCTCGGGCACGGCCAGGAACTGCTTGACGCTCGCCGCAATCTTGGGACCGATGCCCTCGCACTCGGCAATATCCTCTTCGCTCGCCAAGATGAGCTTGTCAATCGACAGGAATCGCTCGGCGATAACCTCGCCCACGCTCTTGCCCACGTGGCGGATGCCCAGGGCAAACAGCACGCGACCGAGCGGCTGGCTCTTGGACTTGTTGAGCTCGGCGATGATTTTCTCGGCCGTCTTAAGGCCTACCGGAATGGGGTCGCCCTTCTTGACGCCCTTTTTGCTGTTGGAGCTGGCATAGGTACGCCCCGTGTCTAGCCCGGCGATATCGTCGACCGTGAGCTGGTAGAAGTCGGCGACGTCGTGGATCAGGCCGGCGGCGATCATCTTGTCGACGATCTCGTCACCCAGGCCGTCAACGTCCATGCAGCCGCGGCTCACCCAGTGGAGCAGACGCTCCTTGAGCTGCGCCGGGCAGTCGATGGACACGCAACGGTAGGCAACCTCGCCGTCCTCGTGGACCACGGGACTGCCGCACACGGGACAGACCTCGGGCATGTGCCAGTCGACCGAATCGGCCGGGCGCTTGTCGAGCACCGGGCCTACGACCTCCGGGATTACGTCGCCTGCCTTGTGCACGATGATGGTGTCGCCCTCGCGCACGTTTTTGCGGCGGATCTCGTCGATGTTGTGCAGCGTGGCGCGCGCGATGGTAGAGCCGGCGACCGTCACCGGGTCGAACTCGGCGACCGGCGTGAGTACACCGGTGCGGCCCACCTGGATGCGAATTTCGCGCAAGACGGTCTGCTTTTCCTCGGGCGGGAACTTAAAGGCAATGGCCCAGCGCGGCGCACGGGCGGTAAAGCCCAGGTCGAGCTGCTGCTGAAAGCTATCGACCTTTACGACCACGCCGTCGATGTCGTAGTCCAGGTCGCCGCGGTGCTCGAGCGCCTGGGCACAGAACTCGTGGACCTCGGCCGGTGTGGCGCAACGAGCCACGTTGGGGTTGACGCTAAAGCCGGCGCTACGCAACCAATCGAGGAACTCGCGCTGGCTGTGGACGTGCAGCGGGTCGGTATCGGCGATGGCGTAGATAAAGGTGGCCAGATCGCGGCGCGCCGTGACCTTGGGGTCTTTTTGGCGCAGGCTGCCGGCGGCGGCGTTGCGCGGGTTGGCGAAGGGGTCGCGGCCCTCGGCATCGGCCTCGTCGTTCAGGCGCACAAAGCTGCCCTTGGGCATATAGACCTCGCCGCGCACCTCAATGGTGCGCTCGCGGTCGGCGCCCATGTGGACAAGCGCTGGCTCGGACAGGTGCATGGGCACATCCTTGATGGTGCGCACGTTGAGCGACACGTCCTCGCCCGTGGTGCCATCGCCACGTGTGGCCGCACGTACGAAGGTGCCGTTTTGGTAGGTAAGGGCCACGCCCAGGCCGTCGATCTTGAGCTCGCAGGTATAGGTGACGCTACCGGCGCCGAGCGCATCCTCGGTGCGTTGGAGCCACGCGTCGAGCTCGTCCAGGTCCATGGCATCGTCCATGGAATACATGCGTGCCATGTGCGTGACCGGCGTAAACTGCTCGCTCACGTAGCCACCTACGCGCTGAGTATAGCTGTCGGGCGTCACCAGGTCGGGGTAGGTCGCCTCGATTTCCTGCAGCTCAACGAGCATTTTGTCAAAGGCGGCGTCCGTGATCTCGGGCGCATCGAGCATGTAGTAGCGATAGGCGTGGTAATCGAGCTCGTGGCGCAACTCGGCCGCACGCGCTGCCGCCTGGGCACGGGCGTCGACCGGTGCGGTGGCATCCGCGCTCGCGGGCGTTTCGGTATCGATGTCCACGCCGTCACCAAACAGCCTCGATTGCTCCATAGCGGCACTCCTTCGCTCGATTTCAAACGGATACTAGAGTACCACCGGTCGCAATGAGACCGAATAGCGGTCTCGAACCGCACCGAATCGGCAGCCGCCAGACTGGAGTGGACAGTTAGTTCAGATACGTATAAATCCTAGAGCTGAATCAGGCACGAACACCCCTGTTTCAACTAATTTGGGCTCCTCGAGACCATGTAAACGTCCCGTTCTCCCTTCCAAACACCCATTCGAGCCCCATCCCAATCAAAAAGTGCTCAAAACGCATCCCAAGCTGCCCCAGATTTATACGTATCTGAACTAACTGTCCAGACCATTCCGGACCAGGCCTCTTGTCAGCCCCAAGCGATCCGTTTTCCTCCGTCCCCAACGGATCAATAAGAAAAGAGGGGCTGTCCCACACTTGGCGGGACAGCCCCTCTGGCATCGGTATGAGCGAAACGGCTCGCTAGTAGCCCTGGCCGTAGCCTTGACCCTGGCCCTGCTGGCCTAGCAGCTCCTCCAGGTACTGGCGCAGCTGCTCGTCGGTAATACCGCCGTTGCCGGTGTCGGTCGCGCTGTCGTCCTGCTGCTGGTTCTGCAACTCTTCATCGGAGCCCAGCTCGACGGTGACCTTCTTCTCTTCCTTGCCGCGCATGAGCGTGATTTCGACTTTCTCGCCCACCTCGTGGCTGCGCAGCGCGATGATCAGGCCATCGGCGCTCGTAATCTCGTCGTCGCCCAGCTTGGTAATGACATCGCCCTCCTGAATGCCGGCCTTGGCGGCAGGACCATCCTCAACGACGCTCGCCACATACGCGCCGCTATCGGTGCTCAGCTTGTTGGTGCGGGCGTTAAGCGCATTGACGCTCGAAAGCGTAGCTCCCATGTACGGATGCACCGGCGTCTTGCCGTCGATGATCTGGTCGGCAATGTTCTTGGCGTAATTGACCGGAATGGCAAAGCCAACACCCGAGCTGGAGCCCGAGTAGCTCTCGATGAGCGAGTTGATGCCCACCAGCTCACCGTTGTCGTTGACGAGCGCGCCGCCGGAGTTGCCCGGGTTGATGGCGGCATCGGTCTGAATCATGTTGGCGTAGATAGTGTTACCGCTGGTAGAGCTCATGGCCGTGGAGCGATACAGCGCCGACACAATGCCCGTGGAGACAGACTGCTCGTTGCCGAACGGCGAGCCGATCGCCATAACCCACTCGCCAACGTTGAGCTTGGAGGAGTCGCCAATTTCGATCGGCGTAAGCTTGGAGGCGTCGGCGTCCTTGAGCTTGATGACGGCCAAGTCGCTCGAGGCGTCGTTGCCCACGAACTCGGCCTCGTAGGTGGTGCCGTCGTCCATGGTCACCACGTACTGGTCATAGGCATCGACCACGTGGTTGTTGGTGAGGATGTGGCCCTCGGTATCGAGCACCACGCCCGAACCGACACTGCCCGAGCTATCCGACTCGTCGGCAGACTGCGAAAGCGAGCCATTCTGGCTACCGCTCGAAGTGGCGGTGATGGAAACGACGGAGGGCAGGGCCTTGGCAGAAACGGCCTCGGCCAGCGTGGTGTCCTCGGAGTCGATCGTGATCTTTTGCGTCGACGAACCCGAAGCACCCGCCGTCACGGCATTCTTGCCGCCGCCGATATCGAGCGTGCCGCTCATAATGAGCGCAATGACCAGCAGGGCGCCGCAGGCACAGCCGGCGAGTGCCGTAATAAAGATCGGCAGCTTTTTAGTCTTGGTCTTGACCACCGTGTGCTTGTTTACAACCTGCTGACCGCCCAGCGGCTGGCCGGTCTGCGTGTCGTAGGCCTGCACATAGGGAATGTTGCTACCGGCAGGCGTCGACTCCACCTGCACACGCGGCTGCTGCTGGGTCTCGCCGGCGTTGCCCGCATCCTGGGGACGCTGGGAATCGTACTCGCTCATAGCTGCGATCCTTTCGTCAAATAACCAAAGGCCCGCCAAACATGTGGCGGGCCATCATTGTTCACGTTGAGTTGTACCCCAATATGCGGGCGAACGTGTATGAGAACGCAATCTTTTAGGAAGGCTTAAGTTCTGCTGCAGACCCGAAAGGACCCGGCCTACGGCAAAACCACCACAAAGGTGCCTGTCCCCTTTGTGGTGGAAATCTAGTCCTTAAACAGATAGCCCACGCCGCGGACGGTGGTGATGTGTGCCGCGATCTGCGGGCCTACCTTGGAGCGGATGCGTCGAATGTGCACATCGACGGTGCGCGTGCCACCGCAGTACTCAAAGCCCCACACGCGGTGCAGCAGCACCTCGCGGCTGTAGGCGCGGTTGGGGTGCGTCGCCAAAAAGCTCAGCAGCGAGTACTCCATCAGCGTCAGGTCGATGGGCTCATCATCGAGCGTCACCTGGTAGGTAGCCAGGTTAATCTCGAGGTTATCGATGTTGAGCACATCGTCGGCGGTGACGGTCTCCTCCTCGCCCATCAGGCGCTGCGCACGAGCCTTGAGCTCGTTGGGTGTCGCCGTGGGGCATACAAAGTCGGCATGCGCGTGATTGGGCAGGCGCAAGGTACCGAGCGCCTCGTCGTCGACGATCACCAACATGGGGACGCCGCCGCGGTCGTCAAGCCACTTGGCAATCTGATCGATACGGTCGCTGCGGATGCCATCGGAATCGAGAATCAGCAGGTCAAAGTCGTGCGCTGCAGTCGGCGAATCGGGGGTTGCCAGGCTCACCTCGACACCCAGGGTGGTCGTCAAGCTGCGGGCAAACTCGTGGAAGCGCGTCGTGCGCGCCATGAACAGGGCACTCTTATCGGACATATCGGCCTCCAAGGAAATGAGCTCAATCGTACTGAAACAAGCCAGCGCGATTAGGAGTTCGCCAGGTAGTGCTTAATCTCCCACTCGGTGATCGTAGACTCAAACTTATGCCACTCGTCGCGCTTCTTTTTAAGGAAGAAACTGTGGATGTGCTCGCCGAGGGCATCCTTCATAAACTGCGAGTCCTCAAACACGTCGAGCGCCTCTTTGAGCGAGCGCGGCAGCGGCGTGTAGCCGGCCTCGAGCATCTGACGGTCGGTAAGCTTGAGCGTCTCGGCCGTTGCCTCGGGCGGGAGTTCCAGCTTGCGCTCGATGCCGTCCAGACCAGCCGCCAGCGTGACGGCGTTGACCAGGTACGGGTTGGCCATGGGGTCGGGGCTACGAAGCTCGATGCGCGTGGACAGCTGCTTGCCGGGCTTGTAGACCGGAATGCGGACCATGCTCGCGCGGTTGCGCAGGCCCCACGTGGCGTACTGCGGCACGGAATCGCCGCCCGTGGTGATGCGCTTGTACGAGTTGACCGTGGGGTTAGTAATAGCGCTGATCTCGCGCGCGTGTGCCAGAATGCCGGCCATGTAGTGCTTGGCGATATCGGAGAGGTGATACTTCTCGTCGTCCTCGCCCCAAAAGACGTTGTTGCCGTCGTGGTCGAATAGCGACTGGCACAGGAACATGGCGCTGCCGTCCTCGCCCGCCAACGGCTTGGGCATAAAGGAGGCGTGGCAACCGCTCTCGTAGGCCTGCTGCTTAATGATGAGTTTGGCCGTGGTGATGGCGTCGGACATGCTCAGGGCCTCGGCGTGGCGCAGACTCATGCCGTGCTGCGAGCGGCCGGCGGCGTGGAAGGTGTACTCCACGGGCACGGACATCTTCTCGAGCGTGAGGACCGTGTTGCGACGCAGGTCGCGGGCGGCATCGCTTACCGAAAGATCGAAGTAGCCCACGTTGTCGAGCGGCTCGGGGGTGTGCTCGTCGGGGAAATAGTAATACTCCAGCTCGGCGCCCACGTTGAGCAGATAGCCGGCCTTCTCGGCCTTGCGGAACATGCGGCGCAGGGCATCGCGCGGGTCGCCGGCAAACGGCTTGCAATCGGGAGTGCACACGTCGCAGAACACGCGAGCGACGCCGTTGTGGCTCGGGCGCCACGGCAGAATCTGGAAGGTCGAAGCATCGGGGAATGCGAGCATGTCGGCTTCCTCGGGCGTGGCAAAGCCCTCGATGGCGGAGCCGTCAAAGCCAATACCCTCCTCAAAAGCGACCTCAAGGTCCTCGGGGCTAATGGCAAAGTTCTTGAGGCGGCCGAGAATGTCGACAAACCACAAACGCACAAAGCGGATGTCACGCTGCTCTACGGAGCGGAGTACGTAATCGATGTTCTGCTGGTTCATGTCGCTCCCCTTTCTTTCGGGCGGGTTTCGACTGGTCTATATCGCAGATACTATCGCAGAAAAATGTTTCCGCAGGGTTAAAGCGTATCAAGCGCTCAAAAAACGTGTGCGAACAGGCAGATATGACAAGTGACTATCGTTCAGATTCGGAGACAATTTGCCTACAGGCTCGTTCCAGCGCAGGGAACTCCATCGTCACTGCATCCCAAACAACCGAGCGGTCGACATTGCCGTAATCATGCGCAAGATAATTTCTCATGCCGATAATTCCACGCCATTCAATTTCGGGATGAAGCCGCTGCGAGCGTTCTGACAACTTGCCCGCCTCTTCCGTCACCCTAAGCGCACACATCAAAAGGGAGTCCGCCAACGCCCTTGTCCGCACGTCATTCGCATGCAGAAACTGATCCTCGGTGATATCAAAAACCTTGATGCGCTCGTTCGTTTCGGAGATGGCCTCCAAAACCTCTTGGGCGCGAAGGCAGTCTGACTTACGCGCGATCATAAAGGATCACTCCTTCGCGCTCGATCGCCGCGGCAAGATCGTCATCAAGACAGTCACTCGAGACGAGGTCGACCTGCCTCCCGGTTTCTTTGCGCACCGCCTCACCAAATGCCGACAGCGCGAAAAGACCAAAGCCCTGCTCGCGATCGACTTCGAGACGCAAGTCAATATCACTATCGGCATGAGCCTCGCCACGGGCATACGAACCAAAAAGAATCACGGTTTTGATGGCGGGAATCGAGCTGGCCGCCTCGCGGACGGCGGACTCAATCTGGGCAGTATCCAAAATGCCCGTCGCGGCGCTTTCGCTCGCAGAGCTTTTACCAAGTGAAGGAACAAACGGCAGAGAGCGCTCGCGCAGCATCTGCCTCATAAACATATTGACCGCAACAGACGAAGTCATGCCAAGCTCTTCGCACAGCTCAGCAAATGAGTCTTTAATTGACGAGTCCACTCGCACACTCAGCACAGACGCAGCCATGGATACCTCCTGTATGACATTGTCTATATATTATCACACAGACTAGCGAGAGGTCGAGGCGCGGTGTTCGATGTGGCCGGGGATCTCGATGCGTTTGGGCGCCAGCTTTGCGGCCTCACCCACCGTGGTGGTGACGACGTCGATGCGCTCGGACAGGCGCTCGACCACGCGCTCGGCGATGGTAAGGGTGTCTTGCGCGGCCGTGGTCACGCCGCCAAAGAGCACATGGTTCCAGGGGTAGTCGTCAAACGTCGCGATCTTGAGCCCTGCCGGCAGCGAGGGACCAAGCTGTGCCAGTGCCTCGGTCAGGCGCAGAAAGACCAGACCGTTGACGGCAATGAGGCCGAGCTTTTTACCTGCATAGCCGCGGATGGTCTCGTCCAAACGGCCAACGCCCGTGGCACCGCCATCGGCCAGGGTAACGACCTCGCCCGCAAGACCGCGGTGCAAAAGCTCGTCGGTAAAGGCCTCGGCGCGCTTGCGACGCACGGGGCTGTCGTCGCTTGCCTCGGTGAGCAGGCACAGGCGCTCGCTGCCAGCGGCGGTCAAGGCGTCTACCAGGCCGGCGACCAGCTCACGGTTGTTAGATGTCACCAGATCGACACCGCCGTCGGCAACGTCGCGGTCGAGCAGCACAACGGGCAGGCGCCCCGCGGCCGCGGCGATCGCCTTGTCGTTGCCTCCGCAGGTGTTGACGACCAGGCCGTCCACGCCGGCATCGATAAGTCTGGTGAGCGACTCGGCCTCCTTGGCGGGATCGTTGCCGCTAATGGCCGTCATGAGCGAGCAGCCGCGCGCGGCGGCACTGGCGGAGAGGCCCTCGAGCATAGCGCTGGAGAACGGGTTGGCGATGTCGGCCAGGATCACACCGATGAGGTTGGTGCGCGAGCTGCGCAGATTGCGCGCGGCAGCACGTGGGCGATAGCCGGTGCGCTCGATAACCGCCGCGATGCGAGCGCGGGTTTCCTCGGTCATCTGCCCGGGGCGGTTGTTGAGATAGCGCGAGACCGTGGCCGGGCTCACGCCCGCCTCGGCGGCAATGTCCTTGATTCTCATCTGCGCCATGGCGCACCCCGTTTCCCAATTGTCAGCAGTCTGAGCCATTTTAGGCATTTTTTTAAAAATCTCGGTTGCAAAACGCTGTAGGTGAGCAGCGTCGTTTTTACGTCTCGAGCAGATGCGATGATGGGCTAGATAGACGAGTCTTTAGGCAGCTCAAAGTAGTCGGGATGCAAGGCGATAACCGGGCCCTGCTCCTCGGGCATCAGGTGCAAGTGCGTCTCTGCCAGATAACTCGCCGCATCGGTATCGCCCCTCTTAATGGCCTCGAGAATCCGGCGATGCTGCCGACGAATCGGCTCCCAATCCAGATCCTGCGACACCATACGCAACCAGTTGTATCGCTCAAAATGCGTGTTGATGCTCTTCATCCAATCCCACAACATGTGACGATCGGCAATCTCAAAACATGTCTCATGGAACAAGTTGTCCAGATCGAAAAAGCGACGTGTTTCGCTATGGTCGAGTGACTCGGACTCGGCAAGAATCTGCTCAAGCCGCTGCTTTTGCTCGGGCGTAGCAGCCGAACAACATTTAATGAGCACGCTTCTCTCGAGCTTCTCGCGCAAGAAACAGGCGTTCTCGGCGCGCTCCATGCTGATTTTTGAGACATAAGTGCCGCTTTTGGGACGCGTTTCCACCAGCTCCTGCTCACGCAGGCGCACAAAGGACTCGCGAATGGGCGTGCGCCCGATTCCCGTCTCCTTTTCCAGACCAATCGCCGAAAGGCGCGTGCCAGGCTTGAGCTCGGCATAGATGATCTTGGAGCGCAATGCGTTGTATGCCTGGTCTTGCAGGCTCTGATAATGCTGGTGTTGTTCCATAAAGCCCTCGGATGAAGCCCACGGTTTGTCGAATATCACCACGTAATACTATCGCATCGACACGCCCCAGCTCCCAATCAGTCTTTTTGGGACGCCTTGATTATCGACTTCATCCGAACACCTCCCACATTCATCCGTACATGTACGGATGAATGTGGGAACCCGATACCC
>NZ_JADNGN010000014.1:42787-49494 GCF_015553355.1 Collinsella aerofaciens | reverse complement strand
AGCGTGAAACTGAACAAGTGTTCAGTTTCACGCTACCACTGACACCCGGCGGCCCAAGAGCCTTCGCCCCGCTCGTAGGCCTGGTACCACCCCGTCGGGGATGACCCCTTATCGGGCGAGACGGCGAGCTCGCTGTCGAGGGACAGCCCGAAGCGATCATCCGATGCCGCACAGCAACAGGTCTCCGAGGAGCTCGAATGGACACCTGTCAGCGAGTCCAGCAAGCGGGCAAGAGTTTACGTGGCTGCAGCATACTACAACGTCGTAGGGGCTCAGAGCACCGCCACTACGGCTTTTGGGCAGAATGCGCCTGAGCTGCTCGTGGTTGCGCTCACATGCCGACTACTGGTTGGATCTCATCGCGTCGCAGCAGAACACGCGGCAGCGCCGAGCTCCGCTTTCGAGACACCAGCGCTCCAGGCCCTTCCAATCATCGAACTCGACTCCTCAATCGACTAGCAGGATGCCGAAGATAGCCTCGAAGGCAGCAACAGAGCCTATGAGACTCTCTATATGGTCGAGGCAGGCAACGATGGCTGCCGGAGCTGGCATGACGCTTGCGCAAATAGATTTGGAACGCCCGGGCCACGATGTGTGCGCTCAGGATGTCGTAGGTGTTGCGCTCGTAGCCCTCAACGGAGTCACATTGGACCACGCGCGACCTGTCGGCAAGCGAGAGCGCCTCGAATTCGGCGTAGGTACGGCCAGTGCGGTCAACCCCGTCGCGCCCAGCACCTTCGACATCCCTGCGCTTACGCTTCCTCATACGGTCCTTTCGCGGGAGAAGCAGGTAAGGCGCGCCTGTCCCTCTCCTGATAGGAGCAGGCACTGCGCACGCACACAGGAAGCTCGTCAGCATGTGTGGCCCATATGGTCTCGTAACTCTGCCCCCGCCTAAACAAAGGGACCGCAATCGCGACCATGGCGGCGAGCTCGTCAGCGGTGAAACATAACCCTTCACGGGCCGCGGACAGGCGGGTGCGATAGGCAGCGTCGTAGCGACACTTGGGGTAACCGCACCCACTCCTGTTCCGACAGCCGAGATGACAGGCGTAGGGCCATACCTCTGTGACGGGACAAACTGCGATAGAGCGTACGCGCGCGCAGCGTCTCGAAGGAGTGGCCACGCCCCATCATGTTAGTCTCGTTGATGAGGCGGTTCGCGCATTCCGTGTAACCGTTCGAGATGCGGCTCGGACAATCCCGGTAGTTAAATATGAACTCGCGGTGGTTCTCCACGGCCTTCGCAAGCCCCCGGAAGGGATCGTAGGCCTTGCCATCGGGGATGGATGCCTTCCACGCATCGAATGCATCCTCGACATCCTCCCGCGAGAGCGGGTGCTCGTCGTAGATGTCGAAGAAGTCCTCTTTGAGGTCGTATGCGGTCATGAGGCTCGAGCAGCCCGCCTCCGATCGAAGCTGGCACAATGCCGATGCCTCGTAGGGGCCGAGGTCCCGGGCGCGCTTCCTCAAGGCGTAAGCCAGCGACCGCGGCGGCCACTACCGGTGGCAGGGCCGGATCGGCTATGCGCCGCCCAGGACCTCGCGCGCTCGATATCGAGAAAGGGGTGCTCACCCGACAATTCAAGGACGGAGGGCTTCGGCAGGCTGAAGGTGGAGCTCTTCTACGGAAGGGGCTGGGACGATGTTGGCATGGGGGAATTCATGAAGATGCTGTACGCCTATCTGGTCTGGTATCGCGACAAGCGCTGCAAGAGCGACCTGGGCTATATGAGCCCGATGCAGTACCGAAGAAGCCTAGGTCTTGTAGCGTAGGAACACGGTCCAGGATTTCCACCGCGCTCCCAATTGACCGATTTCCCATGAACGGTAACAGGAGGCAGAGGCCGACGCGCTGACCTACCTGGACTTCCCCTACGAGCGCCACGCGAGGCTGCGCACCGACAACGTTCAGTAGCGCGTCAACCTTGAGCCATAGCACAGGCCCTTGAGAGGTTCACGAGCTCCCCCGCGATGCGGCAGATCCTCGGCTGCCCCTCAAAGAGAACGCAGAAGATACGGTCGAGGTCGACCGCGTCGACCAAACCGTAGTGACAGTCCGCATGCAGCGTACAGGCCCTTTCGCGCGGGTCGCCATCCGAGCCCTCGTCCGGTTTATGATGGCGCACCTCGACCCAGAGGCCCTCCGACACGTCGTCGAACTTGAAATCGAGCTCTACCTGAACGCTTTCACCGAATACGTCGCCCAGAGCGAACTCCGGCACCTTCGTCACAAGCCCGTCCATCCACTCAATCTCGATCATCGCGCGCACGTCGCAACCTCCTCCGGTAGGAGGCCGGCACCTTAAGCCGGCCATTATCCATACGGACAGAATGCGACAGCAGGGTGAAGCTCATTCGCACATCAGGGCGACGACCCCTCGCCTACCCCATGCATCGGAACCCCATGTTTCCGCAATCTGATCCGTCGGGCGATTCCCTGCTGGGACAACACGAAACTGGTCATCCTACGCATTAGACCAAACGAAACCCGTTTTATCCCGAGAAGCCCTCCCCTAGATACCCATTAGCGATAAGGAACGCCGACAGGGACTCCACAGCGTCTTCGTCGCAAATCCGACAACGCCCCTCCCTATCGCACATGGAATCCAAGCCAGCTTCGGGGTCGCCGCAGAACTCATCCAGAGGGGTTATCCGAACGATCGACGACGGGGCACCCCGCCGCCAGCAGGCAGGGAGGCGATAACCTCGCGGGCACCCCGCACGCAGACCCCGAGCGCCTGGTAAACCAGATTATTGAATACGGACTCCTTCAAACCGCCGCCCTGCAAAAACCCATCCCATCGTCCGGCTGGAGTCGACACAGATCGAGCTCCTTCAAAGTCGCGGTGAACTCGACAACATATGGGCGCGCGGCGTCCTTCCATCTCCAAACCGCCTCGTTCCCATGCCCGACGACCTCTTCCAGAGCCCATATGGCCTCGGGATACCGCGAAAGCGTGGAGTACTCCCGGATGCACGACTTGTGGATGAAGGAGTTCACGAGGGAGTCTTCCGCCAGAATGTACAGAAGTCCATCTATCGGCTCCGAGGACTCCCGTCCGAGGAAGGCATCATCGACCAGGTCCAGGCTGAGCCTTCTCCCGTCGACAGACACGGTTCGGCTCGCCTTGTCGAAATGAACCCCGCAGCCCTCGAAAAGACGCGTAAGCGCACTAGGACGCGAGAGCACGTCCCCGATTCCGAGAATCCCGCTCTCGCGAATGGACGCGCAGCCATCCGTGTTGGCCGTGACGTGCCTGAGGTGCAGCAGCAGGTCGTCGGGGGCGAGGGACTCCCCCAGCCTCTCCCGGACATCGGCGTACGTCCCAACCTCGTCGCTGCGAAAACGCAGCCGCATATCTCCGAACTCGCACCCATCGATGCGCAGGGCGTCGAACAAGAACCTCTTCACCCCGTCAATGGTAAAGATGCCGAAATCGATCACGCTTATCCCTCAGTCCGATCGCAATCATTTGTTCTGCTAAATGGTGAATCTTCTCCCCAAAGGTTATAGTCTCAGCGAGCTGATCGTTGAGCTTCTTGATCTGCTTGTTCAACTTTACGCGTTGCGAGATATCAACTTGTGCCACGGCTTCCTCTAGGTGAGCGAGCTGCGTGCGGTACCGTTCTTGCTGTTCATGGACATAATTAGTGCGTACGCGGACCAGCAGGTCTGGCTGGTAGCGATGCATGTAAATAAGGCACTTGAAGCCGTTTTTCTTACCGAAATCAAGCATCCAGTAGATGGGGCGCTTCTGGTAGGTTGAGCAGTGATCCTTGTAGAAATCTTTGAGGAAGTAGTTGCGAATAATCTCACGCGGCGTGCACTTACCGTCCAGGGCATCAGACACAAAACGGAGATTCTCTTCCAGAGCATCCTCAGCACACACGTCGCGCACGAAGTCCACGAAGCGGCCGATCGCGTCGAAAATGTTGGTGTAAGGGTGACGCCCCAGCGGCCGCTTAACGAAGAGCGGCCCTCGTCCTAGAATCTGAAATCACCACAACAACAGGTTCTAGGAAAGGACGAGGACCGCTATGGAAATCTTATCAGACCCGACGCCGGACATGCTCGCCATGCCCCGTTTCGACGACGGCGCCATCGACATGCAGGAGCTGCTCAGGCGCCTCGCCGAGCAGGTCGTGAACGCGGTGATGGACGCCGAGGCCGACCAGCTGTGCGGGGGCGGCATCAGAGCGGGCGAGCCAAATAAATACTAATTTCCAGAAACGCTCAAGCGTTCCCTCACGATGGGATCGAAGTCCCTCAGACGCTCGGATTTGATGACGATGCCGAGATTCAACATGTCCTGAACGCTCACGTGGGCAATCGTGGATACGGTGATGTCTCCGAGAAGAGTTCTGATGGGCACAGCCCGAAGGATGCCAAGTAGATAGAGCCTCTTGCCCATGACCACAGCATCGTTCTCCAAATAAGTACCCTCGTTGTAGAGAAAGACCGGGGAACCGCTCGATCCCGGGTAGCACGCCATGTCAACCAGGAACTCTTTCTGCCCCTGATAGTCGTACCTATAGGGCGTCGCCGTGATACCCCGACGGACGATCGGCAGGTTGTTGGCCTCATCCCAAATGCCGTTGGGGTATCCGACCATGGTCACCTCGTCCATACAGCCCATGTCTTGAATCTGCTTATCCGTCGGCAGAAGCTCCAAGCTGAGCGGTATGGTAAGCAGATGCTTCCCCGCCCGGATAAAACCATTCAGTGCGGGACCGATGGGTAAGACGCACAGGTCAACACTTTCGTCAGGGTGTGCGATCCAGTCGCTCTCGGAGCCCCGCATGGTAAGTTGCTCGTTTATATTGAGCAGGTTTCCGTTCTCGTCAGATCTCGAAAAGATGACGCGATACTCGTACGCGCCCTCGACCACGTGCCTGTTGGTCACGATTGCCGGCACATAGGTCTTTCCGTCGTCGCAGAACTTGAAAAAGAAACCCGTTCCAACTGAGCAACCTCCCGAGGCCAACGAAGCTTCGATGCGAATCGTCATGTGCAGAAGCTGCTCAGATAGCTGCATGGGTTTCCTTTCATTTGGACAAATAGTATATCGATTGCACCCTGAGATGCCCTTCCGTAATCAATCAGTATTGCCGCTTTGGGCACGTCCTCGCGCGGGGGGGGGACGCGAGCCAAGTCGAAAAAGGCAGTTAACCGGCGGCTATTCATGCCTTGATTTAGAACCGCTCGAGAATCTCCGCGGCATTCTCTCGCAGATAGATATCTAGGTCCGGCACGGCAAACTGCACGTAGCCCCTCTGTGGAGCCTGAATAACCTCTCTTTGTAGCAGCTTAGCCCTAATAGAGCTGACCTCATTGGTCTTTTTACCCATACGTTTAGCAATCTCAGATGATTTGGACTGCTGCTTATCCTCGCACATGGCCAAAAGATATTTGATATCGTTGAGTCCAAGTCCAGAAATCGCGGGCTCATGAACAACATCGTGAAAACGAGCCTCTGCCAGCGCAATGCCTTCGATAACATCGCGCTCGCTCACGTTGGCACTTTTGACACGATGCAAGTTGGCGCGCTGCCAAATGGAGTAACCGACCAGTTGCACCAAATAGGCATAGCCCTTCGTGGCCTTAGCGGCTCTCGACAGCAGATCGTCCTCTATGATCAAACCAGTCGCTATAAAGCTATCGCCCATAGAGAGCGCTACCTCCACCTGGTTGATAGGCGCCAGATCTTCGGGGAGGGCACGACGCAAGAATGTAAGTGCCTTGCCGTTAATTAGATCCATAACACCAGCGGGCAATCCGGCAAATGCGAGAGCAATATCGACTTTCTCCCCTATTAGAAGCTGCACAGCAGAAGCAATAGCGCGCATATCGTCAATCGGGGCATCCTGCACCTCATCTATTGCAATAAACAGGCCCTTGGAAGACTTTGCGGCCGAGCCAAGCAACTTTCTAAGACTCGACTCTTTTGGCACAACGTCGAATTTAGCGGAAACAAAGCCGGCATTTACGCCGACTGAAGCATTGGTCGCAAGGGAGGATTCTGCAATCTGATCCTTCAGGTCCAGCAATAGGTTGGGACCAGCAGAAACAATAGCCGTCTTCCAGCCAAGCTCTCGTGCACGATCTCTAAGATCACAGAGCAAAACAGTTTTTCCGGAACCCCTTGGCCCGGCAACGCGCATGAGCCTCGCAGGTGCACCAATTCCCGAATTCAAACTCTCGGTAAACTCAAGGGCAATATCATCACGACCAATTATGCGCGGAGGCTCAGCGCCGGCAGTGGGACGAAACGGGTTATGGAATATCGTGGCGCTCACTTGTTTGCCTTTCTAGGGAATCGATTAACAGTCAATCATTGCTTTTTTTATCGTAGACTATATCGAATAATATCCAGTTATATAAGCTTATATAAACTTATCGCGAAAGTATCGAGCTTTCGTAATTAGTCTTAGCTAGTAGCCCAACGTTGCTTTCTTCCAAGCTCATAGCGAAAGAAGGTTAAGGACTTCCTAAAACCATTGCCTTAATACGAGAAATACTCGCTCTCAGTGGATAAGTTCGGCCCCAACCACGGATCACCGTTGAGGAAGAACTCCGGCCAGCGCTGCATGAACAGCGCTTGCTCGCGCTTCCAGCGGCGCAGCTTTTCCTCGTTGGCCTCTTCCCTGCCGCGCGAGGTGAACTCGTAGTGATACAGCTCGGCATAGGGCGTAAAGATGGTGCG
>NZ_JADNGN010000014.1:0-42690 GCF_015553355.1 Collinsella aerofaciens | reverse complement strand
TTTTCCTCGTTGGCCTCTTCCCTGCCGCGCGAGGTGAACTCGTAGTGATACAGCTCGGCATAGGGCGTAAAGATGGTGCGGTAGCCCGCCTCCCCCTGGCGCCAAATGCCTCGACCGCGAAGCTGTCCAATTCAAGATGGTCGGCATCGGTCCAGGCTCGGAAGCCTCTGAGACGCCCGACTCGTAGTACGTGACCTTGTCTATAAACAGGCTTTCCGCACTCACAGCATAAGAAGGCCCGTGCAACAAAACACAAAGGTAGGCCAGAGCAACAAGCAGGATGCAACGGCGATGATGGCCCAACAAGACAACAGGCATGAGTGCGCCGATCTACACGGCAAGCCAATAAACAGGGTTGGGAAATGCCTGGTGGCAGTACTCATCAGCGTATTAAGATCAAATCCTAGCCCAGACTCATAACAGATCGAATCCCTGCAACAGCGGGAAAAGTCGACGTAAATCGTTTAAGTATGCGGCAAGCGGAGAGAGTGTATGGGCGCTCGCACGCGTCTTTGAATCTTCTAATGAGCAAGAAGAGAGGGATCTAGGAGAGACCTAATAGTTCTTGGAAGCTGGGAATCATCGAACTCACCATCTTTAAACAAGAGGGAATCATATAGCTTCTTATCGTTCTGTCTCGAAAAGATATGAGTGACCAGATGCACATCGTGGGCCTTTGAAAAACAATCTTCGTCCCTTAAAGATTCAGCAATATAACAACCGCCCCTTTAGTTCATGAGTAAGGAAAAGTTCAAGTCTGTTGTTCCAAACTTATAGCACTGCGATTTTGTTGATATGTCTTCGAGCATAAAGCACGCGGAGGTTGCAAAAGAGGCAAGCTGAACAATATGGTTGACTTTTTTGCGACACAGAGCGTAGGGATGGCGATTCGAAAAGTCGATCTGCGACGCAGCAAGTTTTCCTCTGGATGCCAATTTGAAAAACTGCTTAGCCGACAAATGACTATCTACGCCAGTTAAATGCTTGAAATTTTCGGCCTTATAAATAACTTCGATATACCTGTCATCGAAAACGTACATGAATGACTTTCCGACAAGAAAACCGCGATAAAGTTTTGCTGCCTGATTAATTTCCGCAACTATCGCCTTCCGATCTTCAGCCCTACCCATACTGCCCCAATCAAAAAAGCCGGGATAACCCCGGCTGATAATCAAAGAGGCGGTTTTCTGCTGGCTGTCAGCCGCGGCATCCTCACGGAAACCTAGTTGTCGCCGGAATTATAGTCCCCGGCGCGGACTCACCTTATCTCCCCGGTGCGGGCTCGATATCCTCTCGGATATCTAATCGTCTTGGACTTTTTACCTGCCCAAGCACAGTACAGCTTTTACGTGCCGCCACACGGAGCTTAGCTCAAGATTATTATCTATAACTCAAGCCACTAAAGCAAGCTACGCACGGGCATGGTCAAATTAAATTCAAACCTTGGTCATCAATCACATCTACCGCGGGCCGATAACGCCCGCCTCATGTGCTGCGATATAATCAATCTCACTAGAAGCCAAATCAGCAAGCCGAAGGAGCTGACGTGCTAACAATTCACTATGGTGATATGGAAAACGTTATCTACAACACGTCCGTTTACTTCGATAACGTATATTCGCCCCAGTGGTTTCAAGACTCCTTTGCCCAAAGGGTCATAAAATCCATCGACAAAGGCACCGTGGTAGGCCCCAATGCAATCGATACCAAGATTCTAGGCATCATTCCTCCCGAGAAACTATCCAGCGGCACCAAAACGCTACTGCTTATGTACTTTATGCCGCAGAATATATATAACGCCTCAAATTGCGGTGATAATTGCGCCTACTGGATTCTGAGGATCGCCGCGCAAAAGGATTTAGCAATCAATCTCTACCACATAATGGATTTTGGAAACGGCAAATTCACGGTAACCATTGCAAATACGGGCGATATAGTCCACACAATGTTTGACCTTGTCCCCATAGCTGGAAAATGCCTAAGGGAGAACTCCTGATGCGCGGATCATACAAGGTAATTTTTCAAAATAACCGGGTTCAGTTTAAACTGACCATCAATAGAAATCTGACCATCATCCAAGGTAACAGTGCTACAGGCAAGACGACTCTGCTTGATATGGTGGCAGCTCACGAAGAGCTTGGGGCACAAAGCGGCGTAACAGTAAGTTGCAAAGTGCCCTGTAAAACAATATCTGGAAAATATTGGCGTAGAGATCTCCAAGAGATTTCCAGCAGTATTGTTTTTATTGATGAGGGCAATACTTTTGTTCGATCAAGAGAATTTGCCCATGAAGCAAAGCGTAGCTCAAACTACTACGTAATTGTCGCCAGAGAGTCACTGCGCCAACTGCCCTATAGCGTTGATGAAATCTACGGTCTTAAGAACACCAACCGAACCACAACGAAGTATCCCGTTTACTCTCGTGTCTACACCTCTACATATCGTATTTACGGTGATACTGATTTTAGAGGCGAGAGGCCCGAGCTTGTCATTGTCGAGGACACAAATTCGGGCTACGAATTCTTCAGTTTGCTATGCAAAAAGAGCAGCATTAAATGCATCAGCGCGGGAGGCAAATCAAATATTTGCAACTGCATTATGGACGCACCGGAAAACGACATCCTCGTGATTGCCGACGGTGCCGCCTTTGGACCAGAAATTGCGGAAGCAGCTGCTCTATTGCGCCGAAAGAACATCAAGCTATTCCTACCGGAATCGTTTGAATGGCTCGTGTTGAAGTCGGGATTATTCAACAGCAAACACATTAAGGACATGCTGCTTAACCCCGCTGAACATATCGAAAGCTCAAAGTTCTTTAGCTGGGAGAAGTTCTTTACTGCAGAACTCATCGAATGCTCACGAGACACACGTTTTCGATATGACAAGAGCTGCTTGAACGAGGAGTACCTGAACCCCACCGCTCTTGCAGCTCTGGAGGATACTTTGCCGGACCTTGGCATTACTTCGCACTAAAACGAGAAATACTCACTGTCGGAGGATAGGTTTGGTCCGAGCCACGGGTCGCCATCGAGGAAGAACTCAGGCCAGTGCTGCATGAACAGCGCCTGTTCACGTTTCCAGCGGCGCAGTTTTTCCTCGTTGGCCTCTTCCCTGCCGCGCGAGGTGAACTCGTAGTGATACAGCTCGGCATAGGGCGTAAAGATGGTGCGGTAGCCCGCCTCCCACACGCGCAGGCAAAAGTCGGCGTCGTTAAAACCGACGGCGAATTCCTCGTTATAGCCTCCGACCTGCTCAAATACGTCGCGTCGCACCATCTGGCAGGCACCCGTCACGGCGCTAAAGTTGCCCGGGCGCACAGCGCGGGCAAGATAGCCCTCGCGCTTTGCCGAGAAGTCCTGGTTGGCATGGGCAAGTGCGCCACGCACGCCAACCAGAATGCCGGCATGCTGCACCAGATGATCGGCAAAGTAGAGTTTGGCGCCCACCACGCCCGCATCGGGACGCTGCAGATAGCTCATCATCTCTTCGATAAAGTCGGGGCTTATGACCTCGGTATCGTTGTTGAGCAGCAGCAGATAGTCGCCCTTGGCATGCTCCACGCCAAAGTTAATGATCTGGGAGTAATTGAACTCGCCCGGCCAGTACACAACACATGCGCTACCTTTGCCTTCAGATACTGCGGCCACGCGCTCTGGCAGGGTTTCGTAATACGCAAACGTCTCCGGGGCTTCGCTGTTGTTCTCCACCAAAACGATCTCGTAGTTGGCATACGAGGCCTTCTGGGCGATCGACATCACGCAGGCATCGAGCGTCTCAACGTGATCCTTGGTGGGAATCACAATACTCACCAGCGGCGTAGGCTCCGGCAGCGCATAGCGCATGCGATAGACAAATGGTGTCTCGGTCTCCTCGACCGTTCCGCGAACGCCCTGCGCATCAAGGTGGCGCTGCAGCGCCAGGCGCCCGGCTTCAATAGCATACGGCTTGCTATCGGCAGAACCGTCGGCGGTCGATCCCGGATGCACGCGCCAGTGATACAGCACATGCGCAACGTGCTCAAAGCGCGCGCCGGCTGCAAGGCAGCGGAGCGTCAGGTCGTAATCTTGGGCGCCCGCGACGTCTTCCGGCGACATGCCAATGCGATCGATAAGCGCCTTCTCCACCATCAGAAAATGCGTCACGCAGTTATGGCTATAGAGCAAGTCGACGTTGAGTTTGGTCTTAAAGACCGGCTGACCCCACTCCCCCGTTTTCTGGAACATGTCCTCGTCGCAGAACAGGACCTGGGGACGCTCGCCCTCGGCAGCCTTGTTCAGCGCGGCAACATAGTGGAATAACGCGTCCGGTTCCAGGATGTCATCGTGGTCCAAGAACGCGATGTAGTCTCCAGTCGCCTGCTGAATACCTGCGTTGGTGTTGACCACAATGCCGCCATTACCGGGCAGCTCAATACAACGGACGCGCTCATCGTTGACGCCCGCCGCAAGATTGGCAACCGCGTCCCATTCGGGCGAGGCGTCCATAAGCAGCAATTCCCAGTTGTCATAGCTTTGGACCAGCACCGAGTCCAGCAGCTCGCGCAGATAGACCCGATCGGTCTTGTAGCACGGCACCACGATGCTCACGAGCGGCCTATAGGCAAAGGCCGCCGAAGCGACACGCTGGCACGCTAAATCGCCCGGCTTTGCGCGATGTCGCTCAAACCAACGTCGATAAGCTGCGTCGTCTGCACGCGCGTCCTTCATGCGGTTCCAACTGTCATCGACCATGCCGTTGTACAGGCGACCATCCATGGCGCAAAACCCGCTTTGGATCTGGCCCGTGGGATCAGTCGCAATCACGACAAAATCGCGTATATCCTGAGGCATCTCGACGCTCAGATACGTTTTATTGACGCGGCAACCGTTGCGCCGGGGAACATCGACCTGCGACTCAAACACATGCACGGTGGCATCGATGGCGTACATATGCGTATCGAAGATCTGGAGCTCAGGGGTGCACTGGGGGTCTCCCGACCAGGTAACCTCATAACGCCAGACGGCGCCCTCATCTGCCGGTAAATAACGAACGGCATCGATCTCGTATCGACCGCAGCACTCGCCGCGTTGCGCATCGCGAACGAGCGCGCACATCGCAGGCTTTGCTTTGTAGTTAATCTTAGATTCCAGCTTGGCAATACGACTATCAAGGTGAATAGAGCCCAGTCTTTTACCGCCGGACGCAAATGAGATGTCAATCGTAGAGCCGTCCAAAAACGGAAGCACCAAGACGACGAGTTCGCCCTCATAATCGGCAACGGTGGGACAAAGCGCAAGCACGCGGCCATGATCGACCGGCAGCGCCAAAGACGGCACGCAAACGCCATTGGTCGTCGCGTGAGCAAAGGCCTGGGAACCCTCCTGCTCAATAAGCCCCGCGATATCCTGGCCGACAAAACGAAGCAGCACAAACAGGCGACCCTGACTGCGGCAAAGCGCCAAACGCTTGATACTCATCTACACTTCTCGCTTTCCCAGAGCGTTCGCAGCCATGCGCTTGCACGCGCCCAAGCGCCCAAACCTTAAGACGTCGTAATCGAACATGAGCTTTTTGCACGAACGAGTAGCAGGCGCCTTACCGACAAGCGCAGCGCGCACCATAGCGGCAACAGAAGGAGCGCATTGTGCGAGCGCAGCATCACTGTCCACGGCAGAACCATCAAGCGCCGCGGCGACGGCAGCAAACACCTTGCCGCAGCCCGCGCTCAGCAGCCTGAGCGCATCGTACAGCACCAAATCGCACAGGAAGTACGCCAGGTCATCGGCATGCTGATCGTCGAGCCCATCACGGCGCCAATCGGCCAGCACCGCTGAGTAAATCTTCACGTGCTCAAGCAAACGTGTCTCGTCGTCATAGCGCATGGTGTCCATGAGCGAACCTTTGCGTGCCACGCGGTAGTCGTACAGCTTGTTCGAGATAAGCGCGGTCTTGCGGGAGCGACCGTACACGGCAAAATCGAAGACCTGGTCCTCGCCATACTTAACGGTTTCATCGAACACGATCCCGTTGCCCAGTAAAAAAGCGCGCTTACAAGCGGTGCGCCATGCAAAGGGGCGAGACGCTTCCTTAAACAGCAGGTCGGAGCTATAGCCCACAAACGACACATCGCGCGGGCTCAGCACATAGTTAAGCCACGGATACCCCGCCTCCAACGGATACGGGTTCGCGCCAAAGGTCAAAACGTCGCAATCCTCACGCTCAAAGGAATCGACGATTACACGGCACGCATCGGGCGTAAAGCGGTCGTCGGAATCCAAGAACGCGACGATAGGAGCCGAGGACGCAGCGATACCCGCATTGCGGGCGCTCGACAAACCGCCGTTGGGTTTATCGACAAGCTTAAAGCGCGCGTCCTTTTTGCAATAGGCAGCGGCGATGTCGCGCGACCCATCCGGCGAGCCATCGTTAACCAGCACGCCCTCCCAATCGGGCATATCCTGCGCAAGTAGGGAGTCCAGGCACCATGCCAGGCACTCCTCCACCTTGTAGATGGGAACGACGACGGAAATCTTAGGGGTAGCCATAGTCACGCGCTCCTACTGTGCCGCCGGCACGTCATCGGGATGCGGGTTATCGCCGTAGGCGCGCTGATACGTCAGCACGCGCCAAACCAGCGGCAGGCCGCCGATCTTAAAGTAATGTTTAAACGTATTGATCTTGCCAGGCTTTTTAAAGCCAAAGCGCGAATCAATATAAGCGCGGGGCGACTTGACCATCAGTCGCAAGTCGGTCTCGCCGCGCGGGTCGAAGAGCGACAGGTCAAAGCGACCGGCATCCCAATCGGCCTTGAGCTCGGGAGATGCCTTCTCCCAAAACTGCTCACGCAACTCATCGACCAGGCGCTCATCATTCCAGCGATACGTATCGACCTTCATGCGCATTAAAATGCCCTGAAGCTGAGCCTTAAGCTCGGGGCGTTCATCCAAAAAGCGCTGCATCTCGGCATATTCGTCGCACACGCAAAACACCTTGTTGGGCGAATTAACAGAGCTCTTCTCGTTATCCTGGCGATAGCACAAAATGGGATCCGCAATAAACGCAGCACGCTCGGCGCTTGCCCAGACCTTAAAGTTAAAACCCGCATCCTGATACGAGGCACCCGGCGTGGGAAGGAACCGAATCTGATTGTCGTTGAGGAACTCGCGCCGATAGATGGCAGACCAAATGGAAGGCTTGCGGTAGAAGATACCCGGACGATCGGCGGGGCGATACGCCGCACCCGTCATATGCTCGTCGATTATTCCAAACAGCTCGCGGCGCTCGCTGGGCGTGGACCAATACAAGTAAAAGTCACCCTTGACGACATCGGCATGCTCGGCGTCGGCCTTGGCAACCAGCTTTTGAAGCGAATCCTCAAACATAAAGTCATCGGACTCCAAAATGCCCACGTACTCACCGCGCGCCATCTCCAGGCCGCGGTTCATCGAGTCGCCGTAGCCGCTATTGGCCTTGTCGATCATCTTGACGCGCGCATCGCACTCCATGTACTCGCGGATGATATCCGGCGAGCTATCGGTAGAGCCATCGTTGATGCAAATGATCTCAATGTTCTTGAGTGTCTGCGCAACGGCAGAATCGAGGCACTCGCGCAGGTAGCGCTCAACATTGCAGATGGGAACAAGCAGCGAAACTTTAGGGGTATCAGAGTTCTGCAAGAGAACCTCCTGTTGAATAGCGTGTAACAGGGTTATTTTAGCAGCGAAGCAACGGACAACGGCAGCGCCTAGAATTAGATAAAGCGCTCCAGACAGGCTTTGAGACCGCGGGTCGAAAGATAGAACAGCGTGGCGTCTGCCATCGAAACGCCCGAGGTCGCTGCAACGAGCTTATGGGCAACGCGGCGAACGGCGCCCTTAGCAGGCATATCCGCCCACTCCGTTCCCAAAAACGTCGTGAAATCCATATTGACGCGACCGGCCACGCGACGGAAACCATCGGCGTCCAGACGCGCCAAGTCAAACACAATAAGGTCCAAGAACCAAGTGATCAGCTCGCCGGGGCACAGGTCCAAAAGGCCGTAAACCGCCCAATCCTCCAAGACCTCCTCGAGCATTCTCATGTGGGCGTCAAGCTTTTTGGCGCGAGCATCGGCACTGTTGAACTCGTGCGTCGCCGATTCGCTCTCCATCACGTAGTGGTAGAACTTGTCCGGCATGACGACGGTCTTGCGGGCAAGCGCATAGGCCGCAAATTGGAATACGACATCCTCGCCCAAGGCCAAGCCGGGAGCAAAGCGAATGCCTTCGCGATTGAGCAGCTCGCGTGAAAAAGCCGCGCGGCAGGCATAGGGCTGTGCATTTGCGTGGAACAGCAGCTGGGGATCTCGTGCGCCAAAGGTGCCCGCTTTGGGACTCATGAGTTGCTGGACACGCTTGGGTGCGGCGTCGGACGGCTCGCAGACACCACCGAATACGGCGACCTCGGCATCCGACGACTCCATGGCCTGCAGCACGCGCTCCACCGTTCGGGCGTCGATGTAATCGTCGGCGTCTACAAAGAAAACCACCTCGCCCTTGGCGGCATCGATTCCGGCATTTCGAGCGCACGAGACGCCCGCGTTTTCCTGGTCAATCACCAGCACACGGTCGTCGGTCTGCGCAATTTGACGCAAGACGCCCAGCGAATCGTCAACCGAACCGTCGTTGACGCAGACAACCTGAATCGAGCGCTCAGACTGGGCCAGCAGCGAATCGAGACATTGCTGAACCGAGTTTGCAGAGTTGTATACGGGAACGACAATGGTCGCTTTGGGGCTCGTAGCTTCTCCCATACCGACCTACCCCCTCAGCGATTCGATGAGGAAGGCTGCAAGTACGCCGGGGCCTCCAACCGATGCGTAGTATTTGGCGCGTCCCAAGGCACCATCCGTCGCAAAACTCGGATGCTCGTCAACCCAGCCCTCAGGATCTTTGAGGATGGCAGCGAGATTCGCACGCTTCCACGGCTTCAGATCGTCCAGCAAAAACTCCCCAGCGTCCAAGGCCGCTTGGAACTCCTTGGCCATCTGCACCAGGAACTCCTTATAGAACTTAGGCGCCAAGCGCACATAGTTCCACATATACGAATCGTACTTAATGAGCTGATTGAACTTGAGCATGCGCGCGACGTCATCACTTGCGTGGTCGCGGGCATATTCCTCTCTGATCCAACGCTCAATCTCGGCATACTCGGCATTGACGCAAAAGACCTTGGCCGAAGAATTGACCGAGGAGCTCTCGTTGTCCTGACGATACGAAAGCACGGCATCGTGCAGGTAAACGGCCTTATCGGCGCACGCAATCACCTTAAAGGCAAACGACGTGTCCTGAAAGGATGCTCCTGGAGTCGGCAGGAACTTGATGCCGTTGCGCTTAAGAAAATCGCGGCGGTACACGGCCGACCAAATCGACGGCTTTTGCTTAAAGAACTGCGTCGTATCGCTCGGGTGTACCGGCTTGCCGCAGTCCTTGGGCCTAAACATCTCGTGTAGCGAGCGTCGCTCCTCGGGCTTGGACCAGTAAAAGTCAAAATTCGCCTTCGCAAAATCGGCGTTGCAGCGCTCAGCAGCTGACACGAGCTTTTCCAGCGCATCGGGCGCCATAAAGTCATCGGACTCCAGAATGCCGACGTACTTGCCGCGCGCCATATCGAGCCCGCGGTTCATAGAGTCGCCGTAGCCACTGTTGGCCTTATCAATCATCTTCACACGCGCATTACGTTCCATGTACTCGCGGATAATCGCCGGCGATTCGTCGGTAGAGCCGTCGTTGATACAGATAATCTCGATGTCTTTGAGCGTCTGCGCCACGGCGGAATCGAGGCACTCGCGCAGGTAGCGCTCAACATTGTAGATGGGAATAAGCAGCGACAGAACAGGGCTGCCAGAGGAATTAGTAGACAAATGTGCTCCTTAGGAAATACCTGTCGTTTCATGGTATCAAAGGGTCAGCGCGCTAGCGGGCGTTTATATAATCTATGGAGCTCGCAGAGGCAAACCGATAAGAAAGGACGTCATGCAGCCCAAAGCCGCACGCAACATACCCATCGAAGCGCTGCGTTTGGTCGCGGTCGCCGGCATCGCGGTGTTCCACACCTTTCAGTGGACCTTCCAAGCCGTCTGCGTCGGCGCCGTGGAATATGCCCCACTTGCGATATTCCCCTATTCCGGCGCGCTCGGTTTTATTAACTTGCTTGGCTGCTGGGCCAACGAGGTCTTCTTTATGATCTCGGGCTATTTTCTCATCGCTTCGGCCGCGCGTGCTTGGGACGGTGGAGCAACGTGGAAGTCGCAAATGCAACGGACGGCGCAGCGCCTTGGCAAGGTCATTATGCCCACTGCGTTTTATTGCCTCGTGGCGCTCGCGTGGTCCACGGTCGTCTCACCCATTCCTGATGTAGCCCTCAACACGCACAACTGGTATACCCTGGGACTCGAGTTCATTTGGGTCTATGCCGCCACGGTCTTCATGGCGCCATGGTTTGGACTAGCAAGGAGTCGACTCCCCCGGAAGAGCTACACGGCGACGGTCATCGCCGTTGGCATCCTCGCATTTGTTGTTAACGGGTATTTAGCCGCTATGAGTGCGACAAGCGCCGGTGAGTTTTCTTGGCTCCAAAAGTTCATGAGCGCCGTCACGTACGTAGTCGCGTTTTTGATCGGCGGACTGCTCCGCGACGTTACCGATGTCATGGATTCGGACAGGGTGGGCGCCTTGGGCATGCGCTCGCTCGTAACGGTTTTGGTGCTCACCATCATCCTGGAAGGAGCACTCTCCTTCACCGACAACCTCACAGCGATGACAATCCTCTCCTACAAATCGACCTCGCTGATCTCGTTTGCCCTCGCTGCCGCCTGCCTGCTCTTTGCGGCAACCCGACGCAGTGCCTCAGGCAATCCGCGGACTGCAGGTGTCATCGTCACCTTATCGACCGCCACGCTTGGTTTCTATGTGATGCAGTCACTCACCAGTAGCCTGTGGCGTCCCGTCTTCAATACGTTGCTCGCAAACATACTGGTCAGCCAAAACAGCCCGGTAGCTATATACATCGTCACGGGTACCGTCATTAGCATCGTCTTTGCTCTGGCACTTCTCATCATCGATGCAGCCAGAAGCTTTATCGCTCGCAAGCTCAAGCGGCAATAGACACGCTGCCGTCAGACGCTAAAGCCGCTACAGCCGTGGCAGGTTCCTGCGTTTTATTCAAAGCTTGCCGTCAAGGTGCGCCGAGCCTTTACAATAGGACAGTCCCAAGGACGTATTCGATAGCTTCCGTGCAGCGCATGCGCGCCGCGCGTGAAAGGATATATTGCCCCATGCCTTCAACCCTTCCCGCCCCCATCGACAAGCTCGCCATCGTCGTCGTTACGTACAAGCGCCAGGAACTCCTGGCCAACTTGTTCGACTCCATGACCGAGCTCACAGCAACGCCCTGGCGCATCGTGATTGTCGATAACGAAAATTCGCGCGAGACCGAGGCCATGTGCACCGCATTCAACGAGCGCCTGGCTAACCTGTGGGGCATCGACACCGAGCAGCCTGACGCGCAGGGCGGCACCGACCGTGTCATCTACGTCCCGCAGCTCGAAAACGGCGGCGGTGCGGGCGGCTTCTCCGCCGGTACTAAATGCGCCTACGACTTGGGGGCCCAGTGGTTCTGGGTCATGGACGACGACGTGCTCGTCATCCCCGAAGGCATCAAGCGTCTTGCCAAGTGGACCGACCGCTATGATGTCATCCAGGGTTCGCGCCTGGACTTTGACGGCGGCGCCTTCTTTTGGCAGTACCAACTCATCCTTTCGCTCGGCATTCCCAACCCCGTCGCCAAGTGGGACTTGGGTCCAGAGGGTTATCGCGCCATGAACCAGCTGTGCTTTGAGGGCGGCATGTTCTCGCGCCGCGTGGTCGACAAGATCGGCCTGCCCGATGCGCGCTTCTTTATCTACGGCGACGATGCCTGCTACGGCTACGTAGCCAGCCAACACTTCCCCGCCGCCGTTGTTGCCGACGTGGTTCTCAAGCGAGCCCGCGCCGTCTCTAACTGGGATATCGCCGGCAAGCGCCAGCTCAACTCTACGAGCGACACCAACCGCTACTACATCATGCGCAACCGAGGCTTCCTCGCTCGCTATATGCAGATCTACGGTGACTACCACCCCATGCTGTTCCGCCTGGGCAATGCCGCGACCTTCTGCAAGGAATTCATTCGCCTGGCTGCGGTCGATAAGTGCTTTAAGACCGGCATTCCGGCGCTGCGCCGCGGCATGAAGGACGCCCGCAAGATCATCAAGGATCCCAACTGGAAGCCCATGCCGCCCATGAAGGACGCAGAGTAGTAAAGGGCTTTCGTCATCCCCTATAACCGCTGGCACACCACGGACACACGCTGGCCGTCAAAGCCAAACCCCCAGCGCATGCGGCCAACTCCGGGTCGTGGCACACGGATTTCGTCGATGCCGTCGCGCTCTATGTCGAGTAGCGACTGCACGGCCAGCAATTCCAGGCCCAGCGCATCCACATCGGGGTCATACATCAAGTTAATCGTTATCAGCGGGCGCTCGTCCAGCATGCCAATCGTATCTGCTACGTCGAACACAGCGCCCGTAGGGAAAACCTGAATGTCCCAGCGACCCGTGCCACACTTTCGCCTCGAGGCAGGATTGGCATAGCCCGGCAAGCCAAAGCAGAGCCCCTGCAAGAGCAGATGGTATGGCAGCGGCGCATCTGGGTCGATCGCACCGATTCCCGCATCTCCCAGGATGCGGCTTAGCGCCCGCCTCACCGCATCCTCATCCCCACGGCACAACCCGTCGCGAAACGCATCGATGTCACAAACGTCCTCGGTAGCGCACTCAAACCACTCAATAATCACCAGACGCAATACCTGGCGAAGCTCGTTATTGGGCAACCGCAAGGCACGGAGGCGATTGCCATGTTCTGGCTCCTCAGTCATATCTGTCGTCAGGAAACCTGACAGATACAGCGCCGTCCACAGGCCATCATCAGGCGAGGCCTCTAGCCCCGCAGCGCCCAAACAAAGCGGGACCTCAACGCACCCATGGGCCTCGAGCAAATCGAACAAGACCGAAAGACGGTCGAGATTCCACCCGGCAACTACCCTACTCAGGCAATCGGCATATCCATACAGATCGGCACGCACGGGCGCCGTGCAGCCTCGGTCCAGAAAACCGATCACACGCGCTGGATTCGAGCAATAAGCCCTACCAAACCGATATCCCTCGAGCCATTCACGCGCATCATCAAGGTATTCCTCGCGCCCAGCATGATTCAACAGAGCCTCGACCTCGGCATCCGAAAAACCGAACCATCGGTCACACCACGCCGACAGCGGCGTCGTCAGACAATACGAGCAGCCGCGCGAAGAAAGCGCCACTTCGGCAGGACCGGGACGCTCCCCCATCAGACACGTCAGCCGCAACGAATCGCGCGCAGTGGCAATGGCCTCGAAAAGCACGCGATCGAATAGCCCTGCCGGATCGGCGCCGGAAGCGTCCCTCGCGCTCGCACGGCCCAACCACGCCGCGTCGTACCCATCAACGAGCAATACAACCTGCTCATCGCAGGCCATCTCCAGCAGCTCAATGAGCACACCGAGCACCGAGTCAACCTCGTCCGCGCTCGCTACGCCACGCGCGACACGTTCGATGTGACGCACCTTATCTCGAGCTAAATCCGGAGCCTCCAAGAGCGCCAACAAGCGAGCGCACTCGCCCGAAAGGGCATCGCGCACGACGCCGGCAATAGCGGGGCCACGCCTCGCAGCGCCAGAAAAGTCCAGCGATATCACCGGATAGCAAGCATACTCATCCCGATAGCGCCCGCCGTTCGCATCCCAAATCTGAGCATCGGCAAACAAACGCTGACCAGAGCGACCGACCGCTGGACGCTCCAGAAAAGCCCTGAGCATCGACAAGTTCATGCTCTTGCCAAAACCCTCGGGTCGACAGCACACCACAACGGACGCGTCGCAGTCCAACACATCGGCAATAAACATGGTCTTGTCAACCAGCATGCAGCAACCAAGGGCCTCCGCATAGTCGTGCATGCCAATGGGCAAAACCGCATCGTCGGCACAGCCGATCAAGCGCACGCCAAAGCCAGCAGCACAATCAACATTTGCCTGTTCAGACACCAAAACGTTCCCCCTAAATCGCTGCACGATGCCAATTGTAATGACCGCCTCGCGCGTACCGACGACGCCGCGCGAACATATCGGGCAACGGTAGCAACAAGAGGTGTGAGGGGGCATAACTAATCGTTGCACAACAAAACGGGGCCCGATGCATTCGCACCGGACCCCGTCCCGACTCTTTAGTTATCTGGCAACCGAGAGGCTACTCCTCCAAGCCGTCCTCCCCAGAAGCCTTCTTCTGCTGATCGAGCTTATGCTTACCACTTACGATAGACGTAGCGCCCAGCGTGGCCAAGCTCGCACTGGCAAGGCTCGCCATCACAATCAGATCGCCCGTCTTGGGCATGTTGCCGCCCGAGAACTTGGTAGTTGTAGTCGTCGTGGTCGTGGTGGTCACCGTTTTGGAGTCATTTTGCTCCTGGACCTGGTTGTCAGCACCGCTCTTGTCGTCGTCTTCGGACTGTTTCTTTTCGCCCTCGGCCTTCTTCTGTTCGGACTTGTCGCTCTTCTCCTCAGAGCTAGAACCCTTATCGGATTCGGTCTTCTCGGAAGCCTTGTCCTTGGAGTCGCCCTTTGCGGCCTCGGTCTTTTCCGTGGAAACCTGATCAGAGTTGTCCTTGTTCTGGGTCGAGCCGTTATTGACGCCAGCCATCAGCGAAGAGCCCAGCGTAGAACCAAGCTGCACAGAGAAAGAAGGCTTCTTGTCCGGCGAAGCAACGGGAGCGTCCGGCGCCTTATTCGAGTCGTCCTTGGAAGCATCGGAATCAGGGGTTGCGTCAGAGCCGGAGCCGTTGTTAGAGCCGGTGCCAACGGACGAATCGCTCGAGCCAGTGGAAGAGTCAGAGGAACCAGCGTCGGTCGAACCAGAGGCGGCGCTGTCCGTATTGCCGGCAGAGCTTGAAGACGAATCGCCCGCAGCAGAGCCGTTTGAATCGGAGCCGTTCGAGGTAGAGCCGTTGTTGGTAGTGCCACCAGCAGAGCCATCACCGTCAGCATCGGTCGAGGGCGCATCCATCCTGTCATCATTGACATCGTCACTCGAGTCGTCATTCGAATCAGGTGTCGGCGAGGGCGCCGGCGTGGGCTCGGGCTGCACGGGCGTCGCAGCGGCAGCGGCCTCGTCCTCAGCGATATAAACCAAGCAGTCCTTCAGCTCGTTGCGGTAGCGGTTCTTCCAGCCCTCATGATACTGGGGCTGGCTCGAATACTTGGTAGCGACGTTATTGACCACGCTATTGGAGAGCGCCGTCACAAACTCGCGGTCGGACATATCATTGGAGAGATTCGCCCAACGGAAGAAGTCCCTGCAGCCACCGGTGCCGCACATGTTGGTGATGCTCCACACCATGCCCTTGACGCAATCGGCGCGGCCCGAAATATCAATGCCCAAGCCGCTCTTGAGCCACGCCTCGGTCACCGCATAGTACGAGTTGTACGCATACGCATCCTGCAGAGCCGAAAACTCAGCAGGGTCGGTGTTATAAGCGCTCTGGAAGGCCTCCTGCGCAATACGGCCCAGCTCAGTGAGCTGGCCGTTCTCGTACATGGCATTGCTCGTGTTGGAAATCTCGCTGCCGCGATCAATCGCATCCTTGAGCATGCTGTATTTTTCGGGGTTGTAGTTGTAGGCCTGCTTCATAAACGGAATGAGCGACCATCGACGGTCGAACTGGTAATAACCCAGCGCGTTATAGCCGTCGCCATACGAAAAGCCCTGATTATAGTTGCCATGGCTCTCGTACTTGGTAAAGTACTTCATCTCGGGGGTCACGTTAACAAACGAAACGCCCTGGACCGACCTCAGCACGCCCGAGAAGGACTGCTGGGTATAGAGACCCTTATCGATATCGGTCGCATCCGAGGCAACGCCCGGTGTGGGCTCCTCGGCGGCAGCGGGTGCGGGTGCGGTAACGGCGCCAAACGAAAGCGCCAGCGTCAGGCCCGCGACAATCGCAGAATGCTTGGGCTGCATAAGATCCTCCCTGCATTGGTGTAGTTAAAGTGCAGTTTGCAAAGATAAAAGTAAGTATTGCAGCTCGCCCGTTGTTGCACAACAACCCCTCGGTAAACGGCAACAACCCTCCGCGAAATCTTAAGGAATTGCGCTCAACCTACAGCTTAATGTCAAAGTTGGTCTCTGGGACGGCGGCAAGGTCGGCCAACGACACGCCGTCGACGTACTTTTCGATCACGTCGTCCAGACCGCGCCAGAACTTGACCGTGGAGCAAAGATCGCTGCGGGTACAGCTGTTGTCGATGCCATCGCACGCCACCGGAGCCGTGCTGCCCTCAACGGCACGCAGGATGTCGCCGGCACGCACCTCGGCGGGGTCCTTGGCCATCATGTAGCCGCCGCCCTTGCCACGCACGCTCTTAAGTAGGCCCGCCTTCATGAGCGGACGGACCAGCTGCTCCAGATACTTCTGCGAGATGTGCTCACGGTCGGCGACCTCGCGCAGGGCAATCTTGCCCTCGACGTCACCAAGCGCTGCGATATAGATCATCAGCCGGAGGGCATAGCGGCCCTTGGAAGAAATGAGCATACCTACCCTCCCATTGCATCTAGGACAACATAACCAGGTTTGTTTGTCCCAAATCTTAAGTAAGTGGGACAAACACAACAGGTTATTTTGTCCCAGAATTTGAAAAGTCGAGTGGATTAGTCGGGTTTTCCCTTGACTAAAGCCGAACCCATAGTAACTTTATTCCGAGAAGATTCCTAGGGTTTCGTACACCCATGAGTACACCATATACAGAGAGGGACAGCATGAGCGCAAATCCGCTGCTTTCCATCGAAGGTCTGACCGCCTCCGTGGACGAGAAGACCATCCTCCACAACGTAAACCTCAACGTCGCCGCCGGCGAGACCCACGTGCTGATGGGACCCAACGGCGCCGGCAAGTCTACCCTCGGCCACCTGGTCATGGGCGACCCCGTCTACATGGTCAACGACGGACGTATCGTCTTTGACGGCCAGGACATCACCGAGCTCACCACCGACAAGCGTTCGCGCGCCGGCCTGTTTCTGAGCTTCCAGGCCCCGGTCGAGATCCCGGGCGTGCCGCTGTCGAGCTTTTTGCGCGCCAGCATCGCCGGCCGCCCCGGCCTGGAGATGAAGGGCAAGGAATTCCGCCGTCGCGTCAAGGAGCTCGCGGCCGAGCTCAACATGGATACCGCCTACCTCAACCGCGAGCTGGGCGTAGGTTTCTCGGGCGGCGAGAAAAAGAAGGTCGAGATGCTCCAGCTCCTGCTGCTGCAGCCCAAGCTCGCCATCCTGGACGAAACCGACTCCGGCCTGGACGTCGACGCCCTGTCCACCGTCAGCCACGGCATGGACGCGTATCGCAAGAGCTGCGACGGCTCCATGCTCATCATCACGCACAACACGCGCATTTTGGAGCACCTGGATGTCGACCGCGTCCACGTTATGGTCAAGGGCAACATCGTGCGCGAGGACGACGCCTCGCTCATCCCCTGGATCGACAAGAACGGCTTTGAGACCTTCGAGCGCGAGGCCGCCGAGCAGCGCGCCCAGGCCGAGGCCGCCGCTGCCGAGCAGCAGGCGTAAAGGGGCGACGCAATGACCAAGAACCGCACCGAGGTCGCGGACATCGACCGCAGCCTCTACGACTTCACCTATGGCGAGGAGGGATTCGAACGTCTCGACGCCGGCATCACGCCCGACATCGTGCGCGAGATCAGCGCCAAGAAGGACGAGCCGCAGTGGATGCTCGACCTGCGCTTAAAGTCCCTCGAGATCTTCAACCGCTTCCCCGACCCGACGTGGGGCCCCTCCATCGAGGGCCTGGACATGGACAACATCGTCACCTACGTCAAACCCAACACCGACCAAAAGCACGACTGGGAGTCGGTGCCCGACGACATCAAGAGCACCTTTGAGCGCCTGGGCATCCCCGAGGCCGAGCGTAGCTACCTGGCGGGCGTCGGCGCGCAGTACGACTCCGAGCTCGTCTACCACAACATGCAGGACACGGCGTCCAAGATGGGCATCGTCTACTCCGGCATCGAGGAGGCCCTGCACGACCCGCAGTGGGAGCCGCTCATCCACGAGAAGTTCATGACACTTATCCCGCCCACCGACCACAAGTTTGCGGCACTGCACGGTGCCGTGTGGTCGGGCGGCTCGTTTGTCTACGTGCCCAAGGGCACCAAGCTCGACTTCCCGCTGCAGAGCTACTTCCGCCTCAACGCCAAGGGCGCCGGCCAGTTTGAGCACACGCTCATCATCGTCGAGGACGATGCCGACCTGCACTTCATTGAGGGTTGCTCCGCGCCTAAGTACAACGTGGCAAACCTCCACGCCGGCGCTGTGGAGCTCTTTGTGGGCAAACGCGCACACCTGCGCTACTCGACCATCGAGAACTGGTCCAAGAACATGTACAACCTCAACACCAAGCGTGCGCGCGTGGACGAGGACGGCGACATCGAGTGGATCAGCGGCTCCTTCGGCAGCCACGTAGGCTACCTCTACCCCATGAGCGTGCTCAACGGCCGCCGCGCCCGCTCGAGCTTTACCGGCATCACCTTTGCCGGCGCCGGGCAGAACCTCGACACCGGCTGCAAGGTCGTGCTCAACGCGCCCGAGACCTCGGCAACGGTCGAGACCAAGGGCATCTCCAAGAGCGGCGGCATCCAGACGTTCCGCAGCTCTATTGTGGCGACGCCCAAGGCCGAGGGCTCCAAGGCAACCGTGAGCTGCCAGTCGCTGATGCTCGACGACCAGAGCCGCTCCGACACTATTCCGGCCATGGACATCCGCGCCAAGAACGTCGACATCGGCCACGAGGCCACCATCGGCCGCATCGGCGACGACAAGGTGTTCTACCTCATGAGCCGCGGTATCTCGGAGGAAGAGGCCCGCACCATGATCGTCAACGGCTTTGCGAACCCGGTCTCCAAGGAGCTGCCGCTGGAGTACGCCGTCGAGATGAACAACCTGATCAAGCTCGAGATGGAAGGAGCGATCGGATAATGAAACAGACCACCAACACCGCTGCTACCACGCTCGAGCAGGTTAATGCGATGCCGGCCGCCACTTGGGGTTGGCTCAAGATGAACCAGACCAAGCTTGAGCTCTCTGACGAGCTTGCCGCCGCTCCCACCGAGACCGTTGAGGTCGAGGGCTTGGAAGAGCAGTTTACTGGCGTGGCAGACGCCTTCGACACCGCCATGGACGCCATGGCCGAGCGCTTCCCCGAGCGCCGCGCCTCCGCGCCCGGCGATGCCGCCGACCGCGCCCGCATCACGCCCGAGACCGAGCTCGACGTGCCCGCAACCTCCGTCTACCAGGCCGGCGCCATTAAGCTCGAGGAAGAGCTCTCCCCTGCTGAAGCCTTCGAGACCGGCATGGGTGAGGCTGCCTACGCCTACTTGGCCGAGCACGCTACCAAGCGCATCGTCATCGATGTGCCCGCATACAAGCACGCCACGGTTACCGTGCGCGTGAGCGGTGTCGATGCAGCCGCGGCCATCGCCGCCATCGACGTCGTCGCCCGTCCCCAGTCGACGCTCGATCTGCTTATTGCCCTGGACTCCCCCGTTGCCGGCCAAGGCGTCGTGGGATCCGTGCTACGCGTGTGTGCCCACGAGTACGCCACCGTCAACGTGACCTGCACGCAGACGCTCGACGATAGCTGGATTGTGCTCGACGACACCGGCCTATTCCTGGACGAGGGCGCGCGCGTCAACGTGCAGCACACCGTCCTGGGTGCTGGCGCCAGCGCCACCGGCCTTGCCGGCGACCTGCTAGGCGATACCGCCAAGGTCACCATCGATACTGACTACCTAGGCGCCCGCGAGCAGGTGCGCGACTTTAACTACGAGCTGCGCCACCGCGGTCGCAAGACCGAGTGCGAGATCGACGCCAACGGCGTGCTGACCGGCACGTCCAAGAAGGTCTACCGCGGCACCATCGACCTCGTGCACGGTTGCAAGGGTGCAACCGGCACCGAGCGCGAGACGGTGCTTTTGGCCAACAAGGGCGTCGACAACAAGACCGTTCCCGTCATTCTCTGCGACGAGGACGACGTCGCCGGCAACCACGGAGCCACCATCGGCCACGTCCGCGACGAGCAGCTGTTCTACCTCGCCTGCCGCGGCCTTGACCAAAACGCCGCCGAGGACCTGTTCGTCCGCGCCAAGCTGGAGGACGCCGCACTTTCCGCCACCGACGAGCGCACCCGCGCCGCCGTCGTCCGCCTGGGCAACAACCTGATCGACAACTTTGAAGAGGAGCTCGCATGATCGACACCGAGCACGTTAAATGCGATACCTGCACTGCCCCCGAGCCCATGGAGCTCGACGCCAGCGACGAGGCTTCGCGCGGCTGGCCCACCGTAGACATCGAGACCAACCCCTACAAGGCGCAGTTCCCGCTCTTCCAGCAGCACCCCGAGATCGCCTTCCTCGATAGCGCCGCCACCGCGCAGCGCCCTGCCTGTGTGCTCGACGCCGAGCGCGACTTCTATCAGCGCATGAACGCCAACCCCCTGCGCGGCCTGTACTCGCTGTCCGTCGAGGCAACCGACGCCATCGCGAAGGTCCGCCAGCAGATCGCCGACCTCATCGGCGCCTCACAGGCCAACGAGATCGTCTTCACCCGCAACACGAGCGAGTCGCTCAACCTGGTCGCCAAGAGCTTTGCACCCACGGTGCTCGAGCCCGGTGACGAGGTCGTCATCACCATCATGGAGCACCACTCCAACCTGATTCCGTGGCAGCAGGTCTGCCGCGAGACCGGCGCCAAGCTCGTCTACCTCTACCCCACCAAGACCGGTCAACTCACCACCGAGGAGGTTCTGTCCAAGGTGGGCCCCAAGACCAAGATCCTGGCCGTGGGTCAGGTTTCTAACGTGCTGGGCGTCGAGAACCCGGTCAAGAACCTCGGCAAGCTCGTGCACAAGTACGGCGGCTATCTGGTCGTCGACGGCGCACAGTCGCTGCCGCACATGCCGGTCGATGTGGCCGACCTGGGAGCCGACTTCTTTGCCTTTAGCGCACACAAGGCCATGGGCCCCATGGGCATCGGCGTGCTGTGGGGCAAGATGGACCTGCTCAACGCCATGCCGCCCATGCTCACCGGCGGCGAAATGATCGACTCTGTCACCGAGCAGGACGCCGTCTGGGCGCCCGTCCCCGAGAAGTTCGAGGCCGGCACGCAGGACGCCGCCGGCATCTTCGCCACGGGTGCGGCACTCGACTACCTGGTCAACACCGTGGGTTACGAGAACATCCAGGTCCGCGAGCGGGCACTCGTCCACTACCTGATGGGCGAACTCATGCAGCTCAACTTTGTCCAGATCATCGGCTCCATCTATTGGGACAACCACCACGGCGTTGTGAGCTTTAACGTCAAGGGCATCCACCCGCACGACGTCGCGAGCATCATGGACATGGACGGCGTCTGCATCCGCGCCGGCCACCACTGCGCGCAGCCGCTGCTTACCTGGCTGGGCGTCGAGAACCTTGCCTGCTGCCGCGCCAGCGTGGCCTTCTACAACGACAAGGCCGACATCGACAAGTTCATCGCCGGCCTGCATCACGTTTGGAGCACGTTCAATGGGTAATCTGTACACCTCCACCACGTTTATGGAGCACAACTCGCACCCCGACTATAAGTACGAGATGGATGCTCCCACGCACGAGCACGACGGTATCAACCCCAGCTGCGGTGACGAGCTCACCTTGCAGCTACGAGTCGAGAACAACGTGATCGAGGAAGCCTCCTTTACCGGCCACGGCTGCGCCATCAGCCAGGCAAGCGCCGACATCATGGCCGACCTCATCACGGGCGAGACGGTCGAGGAGGCGCGTCGCTTGGCGGAACTCTTCCTCGCCATGATCCGCGGCGAGAAGCTCTCCGAGGACGACCTGGAAGACCTGGACGAAGCCGCCCAGCTCCAGGACATCTCGCACATGCCCGCCCGCGTCAAATGCGCCGAGCTCGCTTGGCGCACCCTCGACGGCATGCTCGAGGGGCAAGCAAACCAGTAGTTTATGCCCCGAATCCAAGTTTTTTGATTGCCGAGCCGCCCGATACGGGCGGCTCTGTTTTTACCTAATGAGCGCGAACGCACAAAGTCCGCGCGTCCGGCGCCCCGTCTGACATTTGCCACACAGCCAGACGCGAGCACGGGCGTTTTCCACAGCACCAAAGGCCTGCGGCAGGGCCCCGGGCCCGCCAAGCAATGCGCCAAGCCCCGTTCTGCGAAGCTCCGACTCGCTTCGCGCCTGCCGCAGACGGGTCCCATAGGAAGCGGCGTGCATTTTTGCGAGTATTCAGCACGCCAAGCTGTGTGTATACGCATCGAAAGCGTTAATCAATGTCTTTAGGCGCATATATATTGTGTTTTAGAACAAGCATCGCGGTCTGACGGGACGCAGGCACGTGCTTCGGGGGCGCAACGGCAGGAATCAATAGCTTCGGGACCCGTATGTTGCAAGATTGCGGCGGTGCCGACAGCAACACGATGCTGAAAACTCCGTTTTTTGCACGGCGCAGACGGGGGTAGGCACGGGCAAACCCGGACTGAGCTGTTATTTTATGCAAGATGACGATTGTTCTATGCATATTAAGAAGTGCAGTTACCGTACCAAGCTTTTGAACGCTGGTTGCGGCGTATGGACGACCCCAGCTGCGGTGAACAGGCGACCTTACATCACGTTTCCGCCAGCCCGCATCGCCGTTCGCGCGCGGGCGCGCACGATACGAGAAACGGTACTTTTGCCAATCCCCGTATATCGCTCAATCTGACGCACCGTAAAACCGGCATCGTGCAATCCAAGAATGACGATATTGCGCTGCGCCGACGGCGCGGCTTTAACCCCGTGGAGCGGAACCCCGAGCCCCTTCGCCAACTTTTCGGCAAAGGCATGCCGCTCCCACTCCGTCTCTTCCAGAACGGGCATCGCTGAATCGCAGCCGTCGGGCGTTGAAAGCGAATAGGCAATAAAGCCCTCGGCAGAACCAAAAAGCTCAAGCACGCAAGAAGGATCAGAAAATCCCCTCGCGACATCAGCCGCGTCACCGTCGTAAGCGCACAAATGCTCCGCAAAGCTACTCCAGGGATAACGCTCGATTAGGCTCATGCCCGCCTCCTGCGGATTGGCGTGAACGGAGCGAATAGCCTCCATCACCTGCCAGTCGGTATCGAGCGAACGCCGGTCAAAACGGTTCTGGAACAGATGGCCCGTGCGCCCCGTGCGTTTATTGAACCGCCGCGCGTACGTCAAAAGCAGCCGGTGCATCGCCGCGCTCATCGCGTCCTCGTAATCTGCAAGCACCAGACGCACGTGATTGCCCATAAGGCACCAGGCGATAACCGTCACGCCCGCCTTGCGGCAGCACTCACGCATCAGCTCCAAGAACTCCCACCGGTCTTCATCGCCCTCAAAGATGAGCTGCTTGCCCGTACCGCGGGCACAGACATGGTAAAAGCCGGTAACCGTTCTCCAAACGCGCTGCATGGCGCTCCCTTCGCCAGGATCTGCTTGCCATCCAATACAGCACGATTGAAGCGTGCCATCAAAACATTCACGCAAAACAATACACTCGCGCGGCCAAAGGCAGTAAACGGGCGGCGAACGGCACCGTTGCAACAGGTCAACCCCTGCAACGCTTACAAGAGCTGACCAAAAGCTTGCCCAAGACGGACCCCCTCTATGGTAGCCCACGACCACAGAATATAGAGTTAAACCGTTTCAATTTAAACTTCCGGACTTCTCGCTACGAAAACTGAGCCGTTCGCCGAATATTCCGTGCATTTCGCGGTATTATAGGGGCTGCATGTCATGTCCCTTTCGAAGGGTCGCCCGGCAATCGCCAGCCACGACCCCCAGACGGGACGCCAACACGATAGAGAGGAGAGGCATGCAGTACTCACAGGAAGTGGAGAACATGTGCCCCGTTGCCAAGGGTGCATACCACGGCCCCGCACCCATCCCCGAGGAGGGCAAGTGGGTCCAGGCTAAGGAGATTTCCGACATCTCCGGTCTTACGCACGGTGTGGGTTGGTGCGCACCTCAGCAGGGCGCCTGCAAGCTCACGCTGAACGTCAAGGACGGCATCATCGAGGAGGCCCTCGTTGAGACCATCGGCTGCTCGGGTATGACCCACTCTGCCGCCATGGCTTCCGAGATCCTCCCCGGTAAGACCATCCTCGAGGCCCTCAACACCGACCTCGTCTGCGACGCCATCAACGTTGCTATGCGCGAGATCTTCCTGCAGATCGTTTACGGCCGCAGCCAGACCGCGTTCTCCGAGGGCGGCCTGCCCGTGGGCGCCTCCCTCGACGACCTCGGCAAGGGCCTTCGCTCTCAGGTCGGCACCATGTTCGGCACCAAGGCCAAGGGCGCTCGTTACCTCGAGCTCGCTCAGGGCTACGTCACCCGCATGGCTCTCAACGACAAGAACGAGATCATCGCATTCGAGTTCCTGAACCTCGGCAAGTTCACCGACGCCGTCAAGGCCGGCAAGACCCCCGAGGAGGCCATCGCTGGCGCTATGGGCCACTATGGTCAGTGGGAGAACGCTGCCAAGTACATCGACCCGCGCACCGACGAGGAGACTCACTCCGTCGCCAGCGTGTTCCCGGTTCACGAGTAGAAAGGGAGGGAAATAACTATGACTGTTACGTTCGAAGGTTACGAGCGCCGCGCTGACAAGATCAACAAGTGCCTCGCCGACAACGGCATCGCCTCCCTCGAGGAAGCTCTGCAGATCTGCACCGACAAGGGCTTCAACCCGCGTGAGATCGTCAACAACACCCAGTCCATCGCCTTCCAGAACGCCGAGTGGGCCTACACCCTCGGTTGCGCTCTCGCTGTCAAGCGTGGCGCCAAGACCGCTTCTGAGGCTGCCGCCATCATCGGCGAGGGCATCCAGGCCTTCACCGTTCCCGGCTCCGTCGCCGAGGACCGCAAGGTCGGTCTGGGCCACGGCAACCTGGGCGCTATGCTGCTCTCCGACGACACCGAGTGCTTCGCCTTCCTGGCCGGCCACGAGTCCTTCGCTGCCGCCGAGGGCGCTATCGGCCTGGCTCTGAACGCCAACAAGGCTCGCAAGAAGCCGCTGCGCGTTATCCTTAACGGTCTGGGCAAGGACGCCGCCCAGATCATCGCCCGCATCAACGGCTTCACCTATGTGAAGACCCAGTTCGACTACTACACGGGCGAGCTCAAGGTCGTCGAGACCATCCCCTACTCCGATGGTCCCCGCGCTGCCGTCAACTGCTACGGCGCCGACGACGTCCGCGAGGGCGTTGCCATCATGTGGCACGAGAACGTCGACATCTCGATCACCGGTAACTCCACCAACCCCACGCGCTTCCAGCACCCCGTCGCTGGCACCTACAAGAAGGAGCGCCTCGAGGCTGGCAAGAAGTACTTCTCCGTCGCTTCTGGTGGCGGCACTGGCCGTACCCTGCACCCGGACAACATGGGCGCCGGCCCTGCCTCTTACGGCATGACCGACACCATGGGCCGTATGCACTCCGACGCCCAGTTCGCTGGTTCTTCTTCCGTGCCTGCGCACGTCGACATGATGGGTCTCATCGGCATGGGCAACAACCCCATGGTAGGTGCCACCGTCGCCTGCGCTGTCGCCGTCGAGGAGGCCCTCAAGGCCTAATCGCGCCCGCGCGATGCTCATATAGTTGAGCTTAGGAGCCGCTACCTTTCGAGGTGGCGGCTCTTTTTGTTTGCGCTGTCACAGGGCAGCTAATGCCGATATATCAGTTGTGGCGAAATACGAGATGTGATGAGACGGAGCGTCAGAACGCCTATGACGCCCACCTGCCATATTTGCCCTTTACCGATTTGCCGAGTCTTTGCGGCCCCATTGCCGATCACCCATGCGACAATGCGCCGGACGAGAAAGGAATCCGATGGAATCGACTGATGTACTGGTAATTGGATCTGGCATTGCGGGCCTTTGCGCCGCCATCGAAGCGGCACGCACGGGCGCAACCGTCGCTGTGGCAAGCGCCGGCAAGATTATGAGTGGATCGAGCTTCTTCCCCGGAACCTGGGGCCTGGGGCTTATCGGACCCGTTAACGAAGACGACGAACAAGACCTCATCGACACCATCCAGACCGTCGGCGGCGGTGTCGCCGACCCCGAGCTTGTCCAGACGTTTGTCCACGGCATTCCCCAGGCAATTGAATGGCTCGAGCAAGACCTGGGCGTTGAGCTCCAGCGTCCGCAAAGCGCTGAGAGCGCTCAGCAAAAGCAGTTTATCCCCTGCTTTGACCACAAAACGCGCATGTGGCGCGGCCTCACCCGCAAGCCCCTTGATGACGCTCTGACGGCCCGGATCGAGTCGCTCGGCATTCGTCTGCTCCCCCGCCATGAGCTTATCGACCTTGTTGAGGACACGAACGGCAGAATAACCGGAACCGTGCTCTACGACCTCACCGAAAATCGAATCGTGCCCTTTGCTGCCAAGGCCACGATCATCGCAGCCGGTGGCACAGGCGGCCTGTTCGAGCGCAGCCTTACGTCGGCTGATGTGCTCAGCTCCTCGCAGGCCATCGCGCTGGCGCACAGCGCAACACTTACTAATATAGAGTTCATGCAGATGATGCCCGGCTTCATCGAGCCCAGGCGTAACTTGGTCTTCAACGAGAAAACCTGGCGCTACGTACATGTAGACCAGCCGGCAGATATTGCCGACGACAAGCTGGACGAACTGCTCGAGCAGCGCTCTGGATATGGTCCCTTCACGTCACGTTTGGCCTCCCGCGCTATCGATCTCGTCATCGATAAGGCAGGTGCCGAAGGCCTGGCACTCCACTACGACTTCCCCAGTGAGGATGTCCCAGAATTTGTGCAGACTTTTGCCACCTGGCTGCAAGACGAGCACGGCATCGCCCCGACTGACGAGATGCGCGTTGCGATGTATGCCCACGCCGCTAACGGCGGCATCAAGATCGATAAGACCGCGTACACGGGCGTTGAGGGCCTCTACGCTTGCGGCGAGGCGACAGGCGGCATGCACGGCGCCGACCGCATTGGTGGCTTGTCAAGCGCCAACGGCATCGTGTTCGGACGCATCGCAGGAGCATCGGCAGCCCTTGCAGCGCAGAATGCACCTGAGATGGCCCCGAAGACGGATATCGACCTCCCCCAGCATGGCATTGCCACAACAGATGCCGAACGCCTGACACACAGCCTTAAGCACACGATGAGCACCTATTGCATGATCAACCGCACCGAGACGGGCCTATCCGAGGCTCTGCAACAGCTTGAAAGCCTGCAAGACAAGGCCATGGCGCTGAACAAGCCGCATGCCGATGACAGCGAGATCGCAGCCCTCGCCCGCCTACAGTCGCAGATTCGACTAGCACAGGAAATGGTCAAAGCCATGCGCAAGCGAACTGAAAGCTTAGGTTCGCACTATCGAGCAGACTAAATCGATTCTAGCTTTGAGTTTGATCACAACTTCTCAACATGCATCGAGCCCCGTAAGCATGATTCCCCTAAGGAGAACACGCCTACGGGGCTTTAGCCGTGTTTCCCTAAGGGAATCACGGCGCAGATTACTCAGCTCCGCGCCCTTTCGGGTTCGACCCCATGCGTGGTCAACAAAAAAGCGACCAGCATGAGCCAGTCGTTTTAACAATCTTTGGGTGGGCCGTCAGGGGGTCAGCCTGCTGCGCAGGCGGTCGCTGCGGCGCTTCGCGCCTTGCGCGCTGCGCTGGCAAATGCTTACGCATTTCCTCAGCTCCGCGCCCCGACGGGTTCGACCCCATGTGAGGTTAACAAAAAAGCGACCAGCCTAAGCCAATCGCTTTAACATGCTTTGGGTGGGCCGTCAGGGGGTCGAACCCTGGACCTTGGGATTAAGAGTCCCCTGCTCTACCAACTGAGCTAACGACCCAAAGCTAAAGTCCGTTGTGGCGGACTTTAGAGGAGATATCGTGTGGTGGGCCGTCAGGGGTTCGAACCCTGGACCTTGGGATTAAGAGTCCCCTGCTCTACCAACTGAGCTAACGACCCGATATCAACACGAAGCAAGAACTGGGGTGGGTAAAGGGACTCGAACCCTCGACCTACGGGACCACAACCCGTCGCTCTAGCCAACTGAGCTACACCCACCGTGTCCTGTGCGCTTCGCGCTCGACTATTATTGCAAGGAACGCCATGCGATGCAAGCCCCAATTTTCAAGAATTTTGAAAAGAGTTTTTTAGATCCATTTCGGGCAAATCCTACCGGTTCCATAGGAGTAAACTTGCCCCACTGCAAATGCTCGAAAGGACCGGCATGAAAGAACTATCCAACCGCACGGCAACGTTTACCGATTCGGTCATCCGCCGCATGACACGCATCTCCAATAAGTATGGCGCTGTCAATCTCTCGCAGGGCTTCCCTGACTTCGATCCCCCGGCGCAGCTGCTCAACAGCCTGAGCACCATCGCCGCCGATCCCAAGCCGCTCTATCACCAGTACTCCATCACCTGGGGCTCCCAGGCCATGCGCGAGGCGCTCGCCGCCAAACAGGAGCACTTTATGGGCATGCCGGTGAACCCCAACGAGAATATCGTAGTCACCTGCGGCTCTACCGAGGCCATGATGGCCGCCATGATGACGGTCACCAACCCCGGCGACAAGGTCGTCATCTTCTCGCCGTTCTACGAGAACTACGGCGCCGACACGATCCTTTCGGGTGCCGAGCCCATCTACGTGCCGCTCAACCCGCCCACATTCGACTTTGACCGCGAGACACTCGAGGCGGCCTTCCGCGACAACGACCCCAAGGCCATCGTCCTGTGCAACCCTTCCAACCCCTGCGGCAAGGTCTTTACACGCGATGAGCTCACCTTTATCGCCGACCTCTGCAAAAAGTACGACACCTACTGCATCACCGACGAGGTCTACGAGCACATCGTCTACGCGCCCCACGAGCACGTCTATATGGCCACGCTGCCCGGCATGTTTGAGCGCACCATCAGCTGCAGCTCGCTGTCCAAGACCTACTCCATCACCGGCTGGCGTCTGGGCTACACTATCGCCCCTGCCGAAATCACCGAGCGCATCAAAAAGGTCCACGACTTTCTCACCGTGGGCGCCGCCGCTCCCCTGCAGGAAGCCGTCGTTACCGCCCTCAAATTCGACGACAGCTATTACGATGAGGTCCTCGACCTCTACACCGCCAAGCGCGACCTGTTCTGCCAGGGACTCGACAGCATCGGTCTTGAGCATAACGTGCCGCAGGGCGCCTACTACGTCATGATGGACATCTCTGAGTTTGGCTATGACAGCGACCTCGAATTCTGCGAGGACCTCGCGTCTAAGGTGGGTGTGGGCGCCGTGCCCGGCTCGAGCTTCTTCCGCGAGCCCGTCAACCACCTGATTCGTTTCCACTTTGCCAAGCGAGACGAGACGCTTAACGCGGCGCTGGAGAACCTCAAGTCGCTACGTGATAAAATCAAGCCGCGCGGGTAAGGACGGCCCGGCAACTAAAGTAACCAAAGAAGCCCCGCACCGCCCGCCGCGTTGCGAGGCTTCTTTCTATAGCGCTTTCTTAAATGGTTTAGAGCTCTATACTTTAGTCACGGAGCAACTCGTCCCAGAGAAAGGAATACTATGGCAGAGCAGCAGCTTATCGGAGCGCTCGAGGCCGGCGGCACCAAGATGGTCTGCGCCACGGGCTATGCGGACGGTACGGTCCTGGAGCGTGAGCAGATCGCGACCACGACCCCGCAGGAGACCGTCGAGGCCGTCAACGCGTGGTTTGCCGACAAGGGCATCGCCGCGCTGGGCATCGGCGCCTTTGGCCCCACCGCAGTCAACCCTGCCTCGCCCCAATACGGCAAGATCCTGGAGACGCCCAAAACGGCATGGCGCTACTTTGACCTGCTGGGCACTATCCAAAACGAGCTCAATATCCCCTGCGGCTACGATACCGACGTCAACGTCGCCTGCCTAGGCGAGGTCACGTTTGGTTGCGCCAAGGGCCTTACCGATGTGGTCTACCTGACCATCGGCACCGGCGTGGGCGCCGGCGTGCTCTCGGGCGGTAAGCTCGTGCACGGCATGATGCATCCCGAGGCCGGCCACATCCTGGTCACGCGCGACCCGCGCGACACCATCGGCGAGCATAGCGCCTGCCCCTTCCACGACAACTGCCTCGAGGGCCTCATCGCCGGCCCCGGCGTTAAAAAGCGCTGGGATGGCAAGAGCGCCGGAGACATGGCCGATGATCCGGAGGCCATGGACCTGCTCGCAGGCTATCTGGCACAGGCGCTCATGACCTACACGCTGTGCTACGCGCCGCAAAAGATAATCATCGGCGGTGGCGTTGCCGATCACACCCCTATCGTGCCGCTCGCCCGCAAAAAGTGCGCCGAGATGCTCAACAGCTACATCGTCACGCCCGAGGTCAACGATATCGACACCTACATTGTCAACAACAGCCTCGAGGGCAAGCAGGGCATCATGGGCTGCCTGGCCCTGGGCGCACAGGCGCTTCAGTAGCAGACGCACCCACAGGGCGTGGCGCGCTCGGCAAATCCAACCTACGGAACGACGCCACCATGCCCCATATAAGCCCTCAAATAAAAAAGGCCGCCTAGGACCAAACAATACGTCCTAGGCGGCCTTTTTGGCGTACATCAGCGACTGTAAGAGATATCGGAGCACAACGCCCATTGCCGCTCCACAGCAGTCGATCATCACATCGGTGATCATGCCGGCGCGTCCCGGCACAAAGAGCTGAATCGTCTCGTCGATCGAGGGAATCAGCAGCAGGAACACCGCCGTGGGCAGCAGCACGTCAAAGGTGTGCCGGCCCTCAAAATCAAAAGCGTGCGTTGCCAGGATGCCGAGCACCATATACTCGGTAAAATGCGCGCACTTGCGAACAACAAAGTTGGTCACCCATTCATATGGAAGTCCCACGCCGTGCAGGAAACCGCGGATAGCTTCCATGACCGTTAGGCTCAGCGAGCCCGACCCCGAGCCGGGAACCAGCGAATTGCCCCAGATCAAGAGCGCCATCAGGCAGGTCACGACCGCCCATTTTCGATTGATCTTAACCATGCAGAAGTTATGCCTCCGCGCGGAGCGGCGCGAAGCTGGCGGTACCGCCCTCGATAACGCTCAGATAGGCACGGCCCGTACGCTTGGCGGTAGAGGACTGCAGGCGCTCGATCTCTTCCTCGAGGATCTGATTGACGCGCTCGTGACGACGATTTTCCATAATGCCGGCGGCAATAGCCTCGGCCCGCTCGATGCTCTCGCGCGAGATACGGGCGGTATCCTCGGGGAACACAGCGCTGTGACGGCCGACATAGGCGGGAGCAGCAGGCTGAGGGGCAGCGACGGGAGTGGGGACTGCAACAGGAGCGGGCTCGTCAATCTCATCCAGAATCGCGGTGGCGGCGGCCCACATGTCCTCGTGGCCCGAATAATCGGCCATGGGGACATCGACCTCGAGCGAGGCGTCCGGAAGGTCGCCGGTGTCGATGCGATCTTGGGCATCAATCGATGCGGTGATGGCTGCAGGCTCATCGAGGTCATCGAGATCGATGTCCGCGGCACCGGAGATGATAGGCATGCTGGCGAGGTTTGCATTGTACGGCGCAGCCTCGGCCGCCTGCTGCTGGGCAGGAGCGCCCCACAGTGAGCTTTCGGCGGCACGGCGGGCGGCAACGGCCTCCTCGTCCGCGGCCATGGCTTCATCAACGTACGAATTGTCGGCAGAAGCGTTCGCGTCCGCCGAGGTAGCACTGTAGGCGTTATTGGCTGCCGCGTTGGCGACGAGTGCCACGAAAGCCGCCGTGCTGCCCGCAGGGGCGGCCTGGGAGCCAGATACGGCGCGTGCCGCGGCGGCGATGTCGTCGCGATTGAAGGAGCCGGTCTGCCCGCCGTTGGTGAGCTCGTCGATGGCGACTTGATAGACGTCGCGCGAGTGTGCAGGGTCGCAGCTCACCGGCGAATCGTCGTCGAGCATACTGTCGATCATGGACCAAGCCTCGTCCTCGTCCATAGCATCTGCGGCTCGAGCGATGGTAGGGACACCATCATCGGTATGACGGCGCTGGAACGCACCAGTCAGGCCGGAAAGGAATGCCGAGGTAGACTGCTCCGACTGAGCCTGAGAAGCAGAAGCGGTAGCATAAGGAGTCGCATCCTGCTGCTGAGCTGGAATCGAGGCGGTCTTGAACTCGCTTTGATGCTGATTGAGATTGGCGGCACCGCCCATGGCATCGGGCTGGAACAGACGCTCTTCACGCTGCGCATGGTACTCGGAGATACCCAGCGAGGCGGCATAGATACCCACGCCCGCCACCGCGCCCACGGCGAAGGGAACCGCACCCGCCACGACCGTCTCATTCACCGACGAAAACGGTAGCGTCGCGGCATACATAACCACGGGAGCGGCAAGGCCGATCCCGCACGAAAGTCCGGCAAGGACTGCTCGTTGTGTTGCATCAGAAGAAGCCATGAGCTCTCCCCATCTTCCAGCACCCAAATCGCATCATTCAGTTGGCTGCGCGAGAGAAGATGAAGCGGGGCTATGCCCCAAAGCAACGGTATATGGTTCGTTTCATCTGCGTTATCCGTCGCGAAGCTTAAAAGCTATTATGCGAAACCGCCCCGTCGATTGCAAGCGACGATGTCGGATTGAAACGGGAAACCTGCTGCTCGTCGGTCTTATGGTTAAAAATAAGCGCGGAGCGGCGATATGGAAAAGGGCCGAGGCTCAAAGCCCCGACCCTTTATCGCATTGATGACTATCGCTGCGCGTGGATGACAACCTAGAACGTCTGCTCGTAGTCGCTGTGCTTTTTGGCCGAACGCACCAGGAACTCTTGGTTGGTGTTGGTGCCCTTAAGACCCTTGATAAACGATGCGGCTGCGCGCTCGGTGTTGTTCATGCCGGCAAGAATGCGACGCAGACCAAAGACAAACGGACGCATCTGCTCGTCGACCAACAGGTCCTCATTACGCGTACCGGAGGCAACGGGGTCGATAGCCGGGAAGATACGGCGGTCGGCCAGGTCGCGGTCGAGCTTAAGCTCCATGTTGCCGGTGCCCTTGAACTCCTCAAAGATGACCTCGTCCATCTTGGAACCAGTGTCGATGAGGGCAGAGGCCAGGATGGTGAGCGAGCCACCGTTCTCGATATTACGGGCTGCGCCCAGGAAGCGCTTGGGAGGATACAGTGCCGCCGAATCGACGCCGCCCGAAAGGATGCGGCCTGAGGCGGGCGCCGCCAAGTTGTAGGCGCGGGCAAGACGCGTGATGGAGTCGAGCACCACCACAACATCGCCGCCCAGCTCCACGATGCGCTTGGCGCGCTCGATGACGAGCTCTGCCACGCGAGTGTGGTTGTCGGCGGGCATATCGAAGGTCGACGCCACAACCTCGCCCTTGATGGAACGCTGCATATCGGTGACCTCTTCGGGGCGCTCGTCGACGAGCAGGCAGATGAGGTGCACCTCGGGGTTGTTAATCGAGATAGACTGGCAGATCTTCTTGAGGATCGTGGTCTTGCCGGCCTTGGGCGGGGACACGATCAGGCCACGCTGACCCTTGCCGATCGGCGACACGATGTCGATGGCGCGACCGGTAATGGAGTCCTTGCCGTGCTCCATGCGCAGCGGCTCGTTGGGATAGACCGGGGTGAGGTCGCCGAACTTGGGACGGTTGCGAATCTGCTCGGGGTCCAGACCGTTGACGGTCGTGATTTTGGCGAGGCCGGCGCGCTTGTCGCCGCCGCGCGAAGGACGCAGCGAGCCCTCGATGACGTCGCCCGTGCGCAGGCGCGCTGAGCGGATGAGGTAGGCGGGCACGAAGGCGTCGTCGTTGGACTTCATGTAGCCATGGGCGTGGATGATGCCGGAGCTGTCCGGGCGAATCTGCAGAATGCCCTTGATGTCGCGGAAGCCCTCTGCCTTCGCGGCGGTGACGTAGATCTCCTCGACGAGCTCGGCTTTCTTCTTGCCGGTCGTCTCGATCTCGAACTCCTTGGCCTTCTCGCGCAGTTCGGCGACCTTCATGGCAGCGAGCTCCTCACGCGAAAGCGTGGGCTCGGTGGGGGCGGCGTTGCGCTCCTTGTTGCGCTGTTTGCGATCGCGCTGGCGGTTGCGGCGGTCGTTGTTGCGCTCGTCCTTGCGCTCGTTGCGCTCGTCGTTACGCTTGTGCTGGCGACGGTTGGGGCGAGCGCCGTCTTCGCCCTCGGCGGGCGCGGCACCCTCGGTTGCGGCGGCGTCAACATTGGCCGCAGCGGCGTCATTGGCCTCGGCGCCGGAATCAATCTGCGCTTCGGCATCAGCCTGCTGCTCGGACGCCTTGGCCTTAGCGGACTTCTTACGACCGCGCTTGGGCTTCTCGGACGCAGACTGTTCGACGTCTTGGGGCTCGGCGGCATCAGTCGATGCATCGGCGGTCGTCTCGGCGGAATCCTCGGACGCACCCTTCTTGGCAGCCTTGGCCTTGGACGTGCGCTTAGCAGCAGTACGATGGCTGCGACCAGGACGGACGTCGGCGGGCTCGGCATCGACGGGAGCGGCCTCGGAAGTCGTAGCATCCTGAACGGGTGCATCGGCAGCAGTTGCAGACTCGGCGGTCGCCGCAGCATCCCGAGCAGCTGCGGCTGCGGCTGCAGCCTTCTCTGCCTCGACGAAGGCCTTGGGCTTGCGACCGCGACGGTGCGGGCGCAAAGCCGGATCGACAACGGGAACTTCGCTGGCCTCGACAGACGCAGCGTGCTCAGCAGGCGATGCGCCCTCCCCTGCCGTGGAACGGACCGAAGCCTCAGTGAGCTCGGGGGTTACCTGTTCAGCAACCTGCTCGGCCTTAACAGCCGTGCGACGGCGTGTGCGCGTTGCCGGCTTCTCGGTCGGCTGGTCGGCGGCAGGGGTCTCGGGCACAGACGGAGCTGCAAGCTCGGTCAGAGCCGCGGCCTCGCGCTCGGCAGCACGACGGCGGGCGCGCACCACCTGAGCCTCGCTAATCTGCGCCAACGCACGTGCCTGCGCGACCTCATCGGAAATCGACGCCGAGGAGTCAGCTGCAACGGTGCGCTTGGCGCGCGTCGTGCGCGTGGTACGGCGCTTGGGCTTGGTGACCTCCTCGCCGTCAGCGGCAGGCTTGGCCGTGCGGCGCATGCGCTTGGGCTTTGCCGGAGCAGCCTCCTCACCAGTTGCAGGCACGGCCTTCTCAGCCGCTACAGGCGTAGGCGTCGAAGCAGCCTTAGGCGTCTCAGGAGCCGAGACTTGCGCGGGCGCCGCAACCTGGTCCGACGCAACCGGTGCAGCGGGAGCGGCCTGCGTCGTCGTTATTTCGTTTTCTTGCTGTTGATCAGACACAGTGTTTGCTCAACTTTCTTTTCAAGCCCTGTGATCACATGCTCCCTGCATAAACCTTCAGGGCGGCTAAACAGTCTAGCTCCGTCAAATACCGACGGACATCATTGATCTGTATCGAGATATTTGCGTCATATACGCAGCGTTAGTGTAACACAACCGCCGCCACCTGCAACTTAGTCATTGGGGACGTTCTTAAACGACTAGTCAAAAGGGACACTCTTTGGTTTAACACCCACAAATCTGACTGCCTCCGCCAAAACTATGGCGGTTTACTACGATGAATCGCTCAACCGCGACCACTCCGAAACTTGTTGAACTAAAACCGCAGGTAGATGCCTTGCACTTTTTAGCGAAAAGCCGGCGTGGTTGGAATACCTCAATTCATCGTAGTAAATCGACATAGTTTCGTATTTCCAGCAGTTCCAAATTCGTCAATACGTCGGCGTTTGCAAAAAAGCCCGACCTCCGTGGGAGATCGGGCTTTCAAGGCTTAGTTAAACCAAGTCTGTACGGTCAAATGACTCGCAGATTACATCTGCTCGGGAGCGGAAACGCCAACGAGGGTGAGAACCAGGGCGAGCGTCACGCGGACGGCGTCGCAAGCGGCCAGACGGGCACGCGAAAGCTCGGGGTCGACGGGACGGCCCTCGCTCGGCAGCACCTGGCAGGCAGCATAGAAGCTGTGGAAGTCGCCGGCGAGCTCCTCGGCAAAGTGCGTCAGACGGAACGGAGCGCGGTCGCGAGCGCAGCTGGCGATGAGGTCGGTGAGCTCGTTGAGCTTACGCGAAAGGGCGAGCTCGGTCGGGTCGGTCAGCAGCGAGTAATCGACGTTCTCACCGATGGCCTTGGCGGCAACGGCCTTCATGCCCATCTCGTCAGCCTGCTCGGGCGTAACGTCAGCGGCACGACGCAGGATGGAGCACACGCGGGCGTGAGCGTACTGCACGTAATAGACCGGGTTGGAGTTGTCGCGCTTCTTGACGGCCTCGATATCGAAGTCGACCATCTGGTTGGAGCTCTTGGAGATGAGCGTGTAACGAGCGGCGTCGGAGCCAACCTCGTCGACGAGCTCCTGCAGGGTCACCATGGTGCCCTTGCGCTTGGACATACGGACGGGCTTGCCGTTGCGCAGCAGGTTGACGAGCTGGCCCAGCAGAACCTCAAACTTGCCGGGATAGCCAAGAGCGTCGCAGACGCAGCGGACGCGCTCGATGTAGCCGTGGTGGTCGGCACCCCAGATGTCGATGACGTGGTCGACGCGCTGGAACTTATCCCAGTGATAGGCAACGTCGGAGGCGAAGTAGGTGTACTCGCCGTCGGACTTGATCAGGACGCGGTCCTTGTCATCGCCCAGGTCGGTGGAGCGGAACCACAGGGCGCCGTCCTTGGTGTAGAGGTAGCCCATCTTGTCGAGCTTCTCAAAAGCGCGGTCGACGGCAGAGGTGCCGGCGGTCTCGCCCTCGGTGTCCTTCACGTACAGCGAACGCTCGGAGTACCAACGATCGAAGTCGCAATTGACGGCGTGGCAGAGGTCGCGCATGTTGTCGACCATCTTCACATAGCCGCGCTCGCGGAAGCTCTCCATGCGCTCCTGAGGATCGGCCTCGACCCACTTATCGCCGTCGGTGCGCCAGAACTCGGCGGCCTCGTCGATAATGTAGTCGCCGCCATAGGAGTCCTTGCCCAGGGTCTCGGCAAAGTTGTCCTGGTACGGATGGGTCTCGGGATGCTCGTCGTTCTCGTCGGCAACGAAGGCGTCGCGGTCTGCGATCAGCAGCTTGTGAGCCTCGTCGATATCCACGCCCTGCTTGGTGATGATGTCGGCAAGCTGCATATAGCGCGTGCTGATGGAGTTGCCGAAGGTGTTCATCTGAGAGCCGTGGTCGTTGATGTAGAACTCACGCTGGATGTCGTAACCGGCATGGTCCATAACGCGGCAGAGCGAATCGCCCAGCGCGGCCCAGCGGCCGTGACCGATGTGCATGGGGCCGACGGGGTTGGCGGAAACGAACTCGACCTGGGTCTTCAGGCCACCACCGACGTTGGACTTAGCGAAGTCCATGCCCTTCTCGCGAGCCTCGCCAAAGATGGCATTCTTGACGGCAACGGAGAGGTAGAAGTTGATGAAGCCGGGGCCTGCGATCTCGACCTTCTCGATCGCGGGGTCCTCGGGCATATGGGCAACGATGGCCTCGGCGATCTTGCGCGGGGCGCAATGGGCCAGCTTGGCGGACTTCAGGGCCATGGTAGAGGTCCACTCGCCATGAGAAGTGTCAGCCGGTCGCTCGATAGCGCAATCGTCAAGTTCAAATGCGGAAAGGTCGCCGGCCTCCTGGGCCGCAGCAAGCGCAGCGCGTACCAGCTCTTCAATCTTCTCGGGCATAGATCCTCCTTGTGTTAAAGCCCCCGAGCTCTTGGTCACTCGTAGGGCAAAAGCCAGAGTTTGTAGCACTCTATCACAAGCGACGGGCACTGTCGCAGGGTAAAGCCAATCGATATTGCATATGCACAAAATTGACTACAGCTTGTATGGAGTCACTCAAAGATGCCAGTCTGCCTGCAGATTATGCAGGCGTTGAAAATGCATAAAGGTGTGAATGAGCTGCGCCTGTTATCGAATACTCTTACCTATCGGTGTTGTGTGCTTTTCCTGCATAAAGTAAGGGTTTGCGCACGTCAGCGTGTTATTCTAGACATACGTAAATTCGTATAAGTTGGAGGTAGCATGTTCTCAATCGGTCAACACGTCATTCATCCGGGTCAGGGAGTCTGCACCGTCGTCGGTTTTAGGGACGACACACCGCAGCCCATGCTACTGCTCGAGACCAAGCAGGGACATGCGCAGACGATCCTCATGTACCCCGTGGCGCAGGCCGACCGTTTGCACGCCGCCATCTCGCAGCAAGATGCCGAGCACCTGCTGAGCCACTATGACGAGCTTGAGTGCGACACCTTTACCGAGCGCAACATCTCGCTTGAGGAGACACACTTTAAGCAGCAGCTCAAGCTGGGCGCGCCCGAGACGGTCCGCGTGGCAAAAACCATGATGCACCGCATTCGCCAGGCCGAGGAAGCTGATAAAAAACCCAGCTCCTACTACATGCGCGTACTCAAGGAGGCCAAACGCCGCTCCATCGAGGAGTTCGCCGTGGCCCTTGGCGTCACCGAGGAGGCCGCCGAAGCCCGCCTAGCCCAAGCCGCCCTCAACTAACCCAACCGCGCCAAAACCGCCACAAAGGAGACAGGCACCTTTGTGGTGGTTTTCTTGTTCTAGTAGTATTCATTCTTATCGATCCCCACGAGCACAAGGAGTCTCCTATGGCAGAGCCGCTTACCGCCGGAATCACCCGCGACCGCGCGTTCGAACTGCTCAACGAGCACAACAAGGACCCGTTCCACATCACCCATGGCGAGACGGTCGAGGGCACTATGCGCTACTTTGCGCGCGAGTTCGACCCCGAGAACGAGGAGTTTTGGGGCATCGTCGGTCTGCTGCACGACCTGGATTGGGAGGAGCATGAGGACGACCCCATGAACCACACCATCTATGCTGCCGAGATTCTTGAGGGCGAAGGTGCGTCTCCCGAGCTCATTCGCGCCATCCAGACGCACACGTCCGACTTCAACACCTCGCTGCCCAAACCCGAGCTGCAGATGGAAAAGATCCTGTTTGCCTGCGATGAGCTCACCGGCCTGATCGGCGCTGCCGTCATCATGCGCCCGAGCAAGAGCGTTATGGACTTTACGACCAAGTCGCTCAAGAAGAAGTTCAAGGACAAGCGCTTTGCCGCCGGCTGCTCGCGCGACGTGATTTCGCAGGGCGCCGAGATGTTGGGTTGGGAGCTCCCCGAGCTCTTCGACCGTACCATCGCGGCCATGCAGTCCTTCGCCCCCGACCGCGATACCTTCCAGGCTTAATCGCCCACGCCACCTAAAACCACCACAAAGGGGACAGGCACCTTTGTGGTGGTTTTTGTTTGCGCGGGCGTTAGGGGCGGACCTGGCCGGTGCCTCGGAGCTTGTATTTGTAAGTGGTGAGGGCCTCGGCGGCGAAGGGGCCGCGGGCGTGGAGCTTTTGGGTCGAGATGCCGATCTCGGCGCCCAGGCCAAACTCGCCGCCGTCGGTGAAGCGCGTGCTGGCGTTGGCGTACACGGCCGAGGCATCGACCGCATCCAGGAAGCGCTCGCAAGCATCCGTGTCCTCGGCAATGATGGCCTCGGAGTGCATCGTGCCGTAGCGGTTGATGTGTGCGATGGCCTCGTCCTCGCTTGCCACGACCTTCACGCTCATCTCGAGCGCCAGGTACTCGCGACCCCAGTCCTCCTCAGTCGCGGCGACGTAGTCATCACCCTCGGCAAGCCCGGCATCGGCGCATGCGGCGCAGGTTGCCTCGTCGCCGTGAATGAGCGCGCCGTGGTCATGCAGCACGGCCACGACTGCGGGCAAAAACGCATCGGCCACAGCACGGTCGACCAGCAGCGACTCGGCGGCATTGCACACGCCTACGCGCTGGGTCTTGGCATTAACGATAATGTTGAGCGCCTTATCAAAGTCGGCGGATTCATGCACGTAGATGTGGCAGTTGCCCGTGCCCGTCTCGATCACCGGCACAAGCGACTCACGCACGCAGCGCTGGATCAGGCCTGCACCGCCGCGCGGAATGAGTACGTCGACAATACCGCGGAGCTTCATGAGCTCGCCAGTGGCCTCGCGGTCGGTGGACTCGATCATCGACACGGCCTCGCGCGGGAAGCCCTTGGCCTCGAGCGCATCGGCCAGCAGCTCGGCGATCATGGCACACGAGTGATAGGCCAGCGAGCCGCCGCGCAGAATGCAGGCGTTGCCGGTACGGATGCAGATGCCCGCGGCGTCGGCCGTCACGTTGGGGCGCGCCTCGTAGACCATAGCGACCAGGCCCAGCGGAACACTCACACGGGTCAGGTCCACGCCGCTTGCAAGCACGCGGTGGTCGAGCACGCGGCCCACGGGATCGGGCAGCTCGGCGAGCTTTTCCAGGCCGGCGGCCATGCCCTCGACGCGCTCAGGCGTCAGCAGCAGGCGATCGAGCAGTCCGGCCGAAGTGCCCGCATCGCGCGCGGCGGACATGTCGAGCTCGTTGGCGGCGACGATGGAGTCGACACCGTTGCGCAGTGCTGCGGCCATGGCGCGCACGGCCTCCTGGCGCTGCTCATCGCTCGCCGTGGCAAGCGAGGCCGACGCTGCCTTGGCGGCAACGGCAAGATCGTGGACATACGTGGCTATATCGACCGACATGGGCGGCCCTTTCTCCTAGAAGTTTGCAACCATGGTAGCCGATTTGTGCATGGCCTCGCCCGCGGCGGTAGAATTGGTCAACCCGAAACACCGCAACGAATGGAAGCATCACATGGCGCTCATCACTTCGTACCACGTCCCCGGCCTCTACGTCGAGGACCACAGCATCGACGTCCCCCTCGACTGGCGCGGCCTGGAGCCCATGCTTTTGGCCGTCGGCAGTACCATGCGCCGCGGCGCAATGCCGGCGCCCATCGCCGGTGCACCCGAAAGCATCAAGCTCTTCTACCGCGTGGTTTGCGCGCCCGACCGCATTAACGACGACTTGCCGCTCCTCCTCTTTTTGCAGGGCGGCCCCGGCGGCGAGAGCCCGCGTCCGCTGTCGCCCACAAGCGATGGCTGGATCGAGGAGGCCGTCAAGCATTTCCGCGTCGTGCTGCCCGACCAGCGAGGTACCGGGCGCAGCAGCTGCGTAGACGGGCGTACGATCGCGGCTCTGGGCGATCGCGCCGAGGCAGCAGGAGCCGATGCCGCACGCTCGCAGGCGGACTTTCTCAAGCGCCACCTCGCCAGTTCCATCGTGCGCGACTTTGAGTACCTGCGCCTGGTGGGCTTTGGCGGCAAGCCCTGGGTCACACTCGGGCAGAGCTACGGCGGCTTTTTGACGTTGAGCTATCTATCGCTTTTCCCCGAGGGCGTAACGGCAAGCTTTACCTGCGGCGGCATTCCGCACGTGCCGGCGAGCGCCAGCGAGGTCTACGCGCACACCTTCCCGCGCATGGCGGCCAAGACCCAGCAGTATTATGACCGCTACCCCGCCGACGTCGAACGCGTGGCGGCCCTGGCAGATGCCCTCGAGGAGCAAAAGCCCGCACTGCCCGACGGCTCGCCGATGACGGTCGAGCGCCTGCAGCTCATGGGCAGCGACTTTGGCATGAAGCCGAGCTTTGAGCGCATGCACTGGATTATCGACCACGCGTTTGTTGATGGCGACGGTACGTTGAGCTGCGGTTCCTCGGTATCCGACAGCTTTTTGATGCACGCCTTCGAGCGCACCAGCACACGCACGAATCCGCTGTACTGGACGCTGCAGGAGTTCATCTACGCCGACGGCGACACCATGCCCATCCGCTGGGCCGCGGCAGAAGAGAAGGCGCACCGCGCCGAGTTCGACACGCTCGCGCGCCCGCTCATGTTTACCGGCGAGGCCATGTTCCCGTGGATGTTCGAGCAGATGCCCGAGCTCAAGCCCTTCAAGCCCGCCATGGACCTACTAATGGAAGACACCAGCTGGGACAAGATCTACGACCCGCAACGACTGGCGTGCAACGAGGTGCCCCTGCAGGCCGCGGTGTATTTCGACGACATGTACGTGGATTCGGGCCTGCAGCTTGATACGCTCAGCCGCGTGGGCAACTCGCATGCCTGGGTGACCAACGAGTTCGAGCACGACGGCCTGCACGGCAGCGTGGTATTCAAGCACCTCTTCGACGAAGCCCTCAACCGCGGAGACCTGCGCCGAATCTTCTAGCGAAGGAGTGTCCCCACCCGCCGGCACAGACGATATGAGCAGGACATAAAAACATTGAGAGCCCCTGCTGCATGAAAGACCGCGGATTAGGCCGACAATGGTGAGTGTCTAATTCAGCCGCGGCGGCCACGCCGCATTCATGGAAGGGGCTCCCATGCTCGATACTACCACCTTCGTCGGCCTCGACGTCCACGCCCGCTCGATAAAGGCCGTCTCCCTCGACGTCATGACCGGGGAGGTGCGCTGCGCGACCTTCGGCTACGACGCCGGCGCCGTCGCGGAGTGGGTCCGTTCCGTGGACCCCAGGGCCAGGTGCGTGTACGAGTCCGGGGTCACGGGCTTCGACCTGCAGAAGAGGCTCTCCGGCCTGGGGGTCGACTGCGTGGTCGGCGCCGTCTCGAAGATGATCAAGCCCAG
>NZ_JADNGN010000013.1 GCF_015553355.1 Collinsella aerofaciens | reverse complement strand
AGATTCGACAAGGGGCGACCATTGTGCAATCGCAAGAAGATGACGGGGCGGAATGTCAATCCTGGTCTAACAGAGCCTTAAATAATCATTCTGTTATGTATGCAGTTGACGACAAAGCCCTGCTCTCAGAATGATTTTTTAATCCCCGTCCCAGAAAAATCATTATGCATAGAAAGTCATAATTATCATTTCGTAAACATTTCGATGAAATTAACGCCTTGGCGCATACTTGCGGTTAAAATACCGCAAGGCCTAACTACCAACCTTTAAGCCGGTCCGGAGAGACCGGGAAGGAGAATTATGGCGAACAACCATACTGCGGGCACCGCTGCCCGCACCTTCGCGCCCAGCGAGCTTTGTCAGCGCATGCTGGCCAAAACCAGCAAGGGCACCTGCGGTCCCTGCATCCTGTACCTTGAGGATGGGACCATTTTTTATGGCCGTGCATGCGGTGCCGAGGGTACCGCGACCGGCGAGGTGTGCTTCAACACCTCGCTTGAGGGCTATTTTGAGGTCATGACCGACCCGAGCTATGCCGGCCAAATTGTAACCATGACCTATCCGCAGATCGGTAACTACGGCATCGACGGGACCGACGTCCAGTCGGCCTTCCCCGGCGATACCGCTCGCCCTGCGAGCGCTCCCGCCATGCGCGGCATGATCGTCCGCGACATGTGCGTCACGCCTTCCAACTGGCGCTCGGCCGTCAGCGTGCCGGAGTACCTGCGTGCCCACGGCATCGTCGCTATCGAGGGCGTCGACACCCGCGCTCTTGTGCGCCACCTGCGCGACAACGGCTCCAAGATGGGCATTATCTCGACCGAGATCTTTGACGTCGCCGAGCTTGCCGAGCGTCTGGCCGCAGCGCCGACGCTGGTGGGCGAGAACCTGGTCAAGACCGTGAGCTGCCCTGAGCCCCACGCTTTTGCCGCGTGCGACCTGCCCGCTACGCATGACTTTGCGCTTGCTCCTGCCGCTCCTGCCCGCCACAACGTGGTCGCCTACGACTGCGGCGTCAAGCGCGGCATTTTGGAGGGTCTCGTCCGTGCCGGCTGCGACCTTACTGTCGTGCCGTGGGATATGCCCGCGAGTGAGGTGCTCGACATGAATCCCGACGGCGTCTTTTTGTCCAACGGCCCCGGCGACCCCGATGCTGTGGTGGAGACCTACGAGCAGGTGCAGCAGCTGATCGGCAAGGTGCCGGTCTTTGGTATTTGCCTTGGTCACCAGATGATCAGCCTGGCATGCGGTGCCCAAATGGAAAAGCTTAAATTCGGTCACCGTGGCGGTAACCAGCCGGTTATGAACCTGGTGAGCCGTCGCGTGGAGATCACCGCGCAAAACCACGGCTTTGGCCTGCTGTTCCCAAGTCTGGGCAAACTGATCCCGGAGCTTTCCGGCGGCGAGACCGAGCATGAGGCCGACGGCGACCTGCGCGCCTGGGTGCGTCGCGGCATCGCGCCGGTCGTGATGAACGAGCGCTTCGGCCGCATTCGCCTGACGCACGTGAACCTCAACGACGGCACCGCCGAGGGCATCCAGCTGCTCGATGCCCCGTGCTTCTCGGTCCAGTACCACCCCGAGGCCTCGCCCGGCCCCACCGATGCCCACTATCTCTTTACCGCCTTTACGCGACTCATGGACGGCGAGGAGAACTACCTGGACATCGACACCGCGAAGGACCGCCTTGCCGGCTGGAATTTTGCCGACGATGGTTCCGCCGTTCTACCGAACGGCGGACCGGTCGACGCTGCGGCTGCATCTGGCACATCATCTTGCCGCTCTGCTTCGGTCGCGCGGGCATAAGCCCAGCGCGCCCTCGCATCACGGCAACCTGATGCACCAGCTGCACCCTCGCTGACTTTTCCAAAACATTGAGTCAGCCTCTCTAGGAGGTTTTAAACATGCCTAAACGTACTGACATCAAGCGCATCCTCGTCATTGGCTCGGGCCCCATCGTTATCGGCCAGGCCTGCGAGTTTGACTACTCCGGCGCCCAGGCCTGCAAGGTGCTCAAGGAGGATGGCTTTGAGGTCATCCTGGTCAACTCCAACCCGGCGACCATCATGACCGACCCGGGTCTTGCCGACCGCACCTATGTCGAGCCCATCACCGCAGAATTTATCGAGCGCGTAATCAAGAAAGAGCGCCCGGACGCGCTGCTGCCCACGCTGGGCGGCCAGACCGGTCTGAACGCCGCCGTCGAGCTGGCAAAGGACGGTACGCTCGACAAGTACGGCGTCGAAATGATCGGCTGCGACCTGGCCGCTATCGAGCGCGGCGAGGACCGCAAGCTCTTTAACGAGGCCATGGCCGAGATTGGCCTGGAGGTCGCGCGCTCGGGCTATGCCTACAGCGTGGCCGACGCCGAGGCCATCGCCGAGCGCGTGGGTTATCCCTGCGTACTGCGCCCGAGCTTTACCCTCGGTGGCGCCGGCGGCGGCATCGCGCATACCCACGAGGAGCTCGTCTCCATCGTGAGCCAGGGCCTGGAGCTCTCGCCCGCCCACGAGGTGCTGGTCGAGGAGTCCATCGAGGGCTGGAAAGAGTATGAGATGGAGGTCATGCGTGATCACGCCGGCAACGGCATCATCGTGTGCTCCATCGAGAATCTCGACCCCATGGGCGTGCATACCGGCGACTCCATCACCGTGGCGCCGGCGCAGACCCTCTCCGACCTTGAGTATCAGCGCATGCGCGTGGCCTCGCTCGCCGTTCTGGAGAAGATCGGCGTCGAGACCGGCGGCTCCAACGTGCAGTTTGCCGTGAACTCCAACACCGGCCGCCTGATCGTCATCGAGATGAACCCGCGCGTGAGCCGTTCGTCCGCGCTGGCCTCCAAGGCCACGGGTTTCCCCATCGCCAAGGCCGCCGCGCGCCTTGCCGTGGGCTACACGCTCGACGAGATCGTCAACGACATCACCAAGGCTACGCCCGCCTGCTTTGAGCCCACGATCGACTACTGTGTGGTCAAGGTGCCGCGCTTTGCCTTCGAGAAGTTCAAGGGTACCGACCCCACGCTCACCACGCGCATGAAGGCCGTGGGCGAGATTATGGCGATCGGCCGCACCTTTGAGGAGGCCTTTGGCAAGGCTATGCGCTCGCTGGAGGATGGCCACCAGGGCATTTGCGCCGGTGGCAAAGAGGGTGCCGATAAGCTGAGCGACGACGAGCTTGCTCAGGCCGTGGCAACCCCGACCGAGCATCGCATCTTCTTTGTGGTCGAGGCCCTGCGTCGTGGCTGGGACATCGCTCGCATCCATGCCATCTGCGGTATCGATCCGTGGTACCTCAACCGTATCAACGATATGGTGCAGGTCCAGGAGAGCATCCGCGACCTGCGTGTGGAGGATATCGACGCCGACGCGATGCGCCTGCTCAAGCAGTACGGCACGAGCGATGCCGAGATCGCTGCGCTGACCGGCTCGGACGAGCGCTTTGTGCGCGCCTATCGCAAGGGTCTGGGCGTGGTTCCCAGCATGAAGACGGTCGATACCTGCGCTGCGGAGTTCTCGAGCGCCACGGAGTACCACTACAAGACGTACGAGAACATCTACCGCACGAGCCCGGATGCCAAGAAGTGCGTGGCTCCCGACGAGACCACGCCGGCGGACAAGCCCAAGGCGATGATCCTGGGCGCCGGCCCCAACCGCATTGGCCAGGGTATCGAGTTCGATTACTGCTGCGTGCACGCGAGCTATGCGCTGGCGGCCCGCGGCTTCGAGACCATCATGGTCAACTGCAATCCCGAGACCGTTTCGACCGACTACGACACGTCCGACCGTCTGTACTTTGAGCCGCTCACCTACGAGGACGTCATGGATGTCATCGATGTTGAGCGACCCGACGGCGTCGTGGTGACGCTCGGCGGCCAGACTCCGCTTAAGCTGGCGCGCATGCTCGAGGAGAGCGGCGTGAACATCATGGGCACCAAGCCCGATGCCATCGACTTTGCCGAGGACCGCGAGCGCTTTGCCGCCCTGCTCGACAAGCTGGGCATTATGTATCCGCCGGCGGGCCAGGCAACCTCGTTTGAGGAGGCCGAGGCCGTGGCCGCGCATATTGGCTACCCGCTGCTGGTGCGTCCGAGCTACGTGCTGGGCGGCCGCGGCATGATGATCGCCTACGATGCCGAGCATCTGCGCGATTACATGGCCGAGGCTGCGCGCATTAGCCCCGACTACCCGGTGTATCTGGACCGCTTCTTGGAGGGCGCGATCGAGTCCGATGTCGACGCCCTGTGCGATGGCAAAGAGGTCTACATCGGCGGCATTCTGGAGCATATCGAGGAGGCCGGTATTCACTCCGGCGACTCTGCGACCTGCATTCCGCCGTTCAGCTTTAGCGAGAGCCTGCAGGCAAAGCTTCGCGAGACTACGCGCCGCATCGCGATGGCGCTGGGCGTACGCGGCCTGGTCAACGTGCAGTACGCCATTAAGGGCGAGACCGTCTATGTGATCGAGGCCAACCCGCGTGCCAGCCGTACCGTGCCGTTTATCTCCAAGGCCACCGGCGTGCCGCTGGCCAAGTGCGCGGCGCGTATCATGGCAGGCGATTCCATCGCGAGCCTGGGCCTGCCGAGCGACGAGCGTCAGCTGGACTGGTTCTGCATGAAGGAAGCCGTTATGCCCTGGGGCCGTTTCCCGGGCGCCGACGTTATCCTGGGGCCCGAGATGAAGTCTACGGGCGAGGTCATGGGTATCGCCAAGAGCTATCCCGAGGCATATGCCAAGACGCAGCTGGCGATTGACTACAAGCTGCCCGACCCGAGCGCCGGCAAGGTGTTCATTAGCGTGTGCGACCGCGACAAGCGTCATATCCTTTCGGTCGCGCGTATCCTGCGTTACCTGGGCTTTGACATCTGCTCCACCGAGGGCACGGCGCGCGTGCTGCGCGGCGGCAACGTGACCTGCGAGGTTGTGGAGAAGATCAGCGGCCCGCACGACGGCGAGCGTCCCAACATCGGCGACCTCATCGCCGATGGCAAGATTGCGGTGATCATTAATACGCCATACGGCCCGGGCTCGCGCGGCGACGGTTATCTGCTGCGCACCGAGGCCGTGCGCCGCGGCGTGACCTGCGTGACCGCGATGTCTGCCGCCAACACGTACGTGAGTGCCATCGAGGCCGTGCGCGAGGACCAGCAGGGTCACGGCAGCGCCAACGACATGGGCATGGACGTCATCGCCCTGCAGGACCTGCCGCAGCACACGGTGTAGTTGACCTGGCCGGCCGGGGCGGCAGCCGGACACTTTCTCTCGGAAACTGGGCTTCGCGAAGTTTTCCGAGAGAAAGGACCGCCTCCCGCCCCGGCCTGCGGTGATTCAATAGCACCGTGTGCTGCCGAAGGGGCTTTGCGCGATGACTAGGGCTGAATAGAAAATGAGTGCGGGCGCCGTCGTTCATTCGAACGACGGCGCCCACGTTATATAGGAGGGACTTTCAGCCTCGTCAACCTCCCATTCCAAACCAAATCAGCCAACGTACGTCATGGCAATATCCGGTAGGTCGCAGGGTGTCCCGCGGCGGGCTGGGTTATTTAGCTGAGCGACTTTGCGAAGCAAGGGGAGCGAAGATAAAAACCCAGCCCGCCCCCGACGCACTGTGTCTAGACGGATTGCACCTTCCCCTGTTTCTAGAGATAAATACCATTTAGCGGTGATATTCAACCGTTCAAGATATTGTGTAATGGCATATTACGTCATATGACGTAATATGCCATAAGCAGTCAAGGATGATTGTCTGCGTTCAAGTCGAGAAAGGGGCAAAATGATTAAACTGTGCCGCGTCGATAGCCGGTTAGTGCATGGGCAGACCGTGTTCTCTTGGTATCCAGCGCTTAAAGCAAACGCTATTCTTGTGGTTTCAGATGAGTACGCCGCAAGCAAAGAGCGAATTCAAGCGCTGCGAATTGCAAAACCCGCTGATGCCAAATTGGTTGTCAAAAGTGTAGAAGATTCCATCGTGGCCCTTAACGGAAGCGCGGTGGATAAATACGAGCTAATTGTTGTTACGGGAAATGTACATGACGCCTGTGAAGTTGCGCGTGCGTGTCCAAAAATAACGTCTGTGAATTTAGGCGGCGCTCGACCGTTGGGGGATAGCGTAAAGGAGCTTGGCCCTGCTGTGCGCCTTTCCCAATCCGATATTAATGAAATTAAGAAAGCCATGGCTGATGGAATCGAGTTCGAGGTAAGGCAGGTTGCTAGTGAGAAAAAACGCATCGTAACAAGTTTTGATTTGTAGGAAGAGAGAGAAATATACTGCTTCAGGCTTTTCTGGTTGGTCTTGCTGCTGCTATAGGTCAATCGGATTATTTGCTCGGTACCGCGATGGTCGAGCGTCCGATTGTCCTCGGAGCGATTGTCGGTATTTTTTTGGGTGATATTCCGACTGGCGTTATTGTTGGTTTCCAGCTCGAACTCGCGTTTATGGGGGTCTGGCAGGTTGGTGCTGCCGTGCCGCCCAACGTAATTGTTGGTTCAGTTTTGGGAACAGCCTTTGCGATTACTATGGGTGCGGGTCCCGAGACCGCTCTGACTATTGCTATGCCCACTGCGGTGCTTGCCGGCATGTTTGACAGCCTTATGTATAGCGTTGTTACGCCTCCTATGGCTGTCTGGGCTGATCGTGGTGCCGAAAAGGACGACCCCAAAACGATTGCAGCCGCTATGTGGACCAATGGAATTCTCTACATCATTGCGCTTGGCTTGATTTGCGGCGTGGCTTTTTACGTTGGAAATGATGCTGTTCAGGCGCTGATTGACGCCATCCCTGATTGGCTTACGAATGGGCTTACGATCGCAACGGGTATTCTGCCCGCGCTTGGATTTGCGCAGCTTATGTCAATCCTGTCCACCAAGGAGCTGAGCTTCCTATTCTTTGGAGGCTTCTTGCTGAGTGCCTATCTAAATATTCCGACGATCGGTATCGTGGCGTTTTCGCTGATCCTGATTGGGATCCTCAATATGGCTCACATTTTTATGCCTGCCAGTGCGGCGGTCGCTAAGGAGGTTGACGATGACAACGAATTCTAATGATGTTCTTGAGCTCTCGCCGGAGTCAAATAAATCGACCGATAAGAGAATAACCAAGAAAGACTTAAAGGCGTTATTTTGGCGTAGCTTTCCACTCAACATCATGTGGAGCTTTGACCGACAAATGAACGTTGGTTTCTGCTACGACATGATTCCGGTAATCAAGCGGTTATACGATAAGCCCGAAGATCGGATCGAGGCATATAAGCGTCATCTTGAGTTCTACAATATTCAAGTTACGTTTAATCCTCTGGTCGCCGGCATTGTGGCCTCCATGGAGGAGGAGAACGCCAACAATCAGGACTTTGACGCCGCCTCAATTAACGCCATGAAAGCATCGCTTATGGCTCCGCTTTCCGGTATTGGAGATTCGCTGATCGCCAGTACGCTTCGCATGATTGCGACGGGCGTTGTGACGGGACTTTGCCTTTCGGGCAGTCTGCTCGGCCCAATCCTGTTCCTGCTTCTTTATAATGTCCCAACGATCCTGATCCGCTGGTTTGGGCTTCAGTATGGTTATTCGCTTGGCAGTGGCATGATTTCAAAGCTGAACGATTCTGATGTAATGCGCAAAGTTACGTCCGGCCTGGCGATTGTGGGACTAATGGTAGTTGGTGGAATGGTAGCGACCACTGTTGCAGTTACCACTCCGCTCGCTCTTAACTTCGGCGACACCGCGTTTAAGTTGCAGGAAACGCTCGACGGGATATTCCCGGCTCTTTTGCCGCTCTGCGCGTTCGGAATCATGTGTCTTTGCAATAAGAAACAGGTCAAAATAATTTGGCAGATTGTGGGCATTCTCGCTGCTGGTATTGTGCTCGGCGTCCTGGGGATTTTGGGCTAGAGAAGGCGTCCATCTTTTGAGATGCTGAACTCGAAGGACGATGCGTCTGCTCGCCAAACGGTTTTTGAATAGTGGAGCGGCATCTCATCGCAGGCATATGTGACGTGCTCGACAACGCTCACGGGGGCTCCAACGATATAACCGAGAAGGCTTGCTTCTTGGAGCCCCGCTATTCCTGCGGTGATTTTGAGCTTCTCAATACCGGTTGCGATGCTGTAATGGTTGGCGATCAGGTCGAAAAGACTGGCATTGTCTGTGAGAAGCTCCAGCAGTCCGGGTAGAGTGCTCTGCGTTGCATAAACGGTGTCGATGGCGCAGGGGGCATTTTCGATATAAACCAAGCGCGCAACTCGTTGCACTACGGTTCCGTTGTCAATTTTGAGCTCCCGTGCAATGTGGGCATCAGCCTTGATTAAGCCTGTTTCCAAGATGGACTTGGTTGTTTTATCGCCGTATTGGGGGTCGGCGCTCAAATTGAAAATGGTGCTTGTTCCTCGTTTCAGGGTGAGCTTCGATGGGTTTACGAATGTTCCCTTGCCTCGCAGGCGGTAGAGCAAGCTTTGGTCAATGAGATTCTGTACGGCGCGTCTTACGGTGATCCTGCTTACTTTGTATTGCTTGCAAAGCTCGGTTTCGGTGGGAATCTGACTGCCGCCGGGGAGTTCGCCAGAAACTATTTTCTTGAGGATGTCGTTTTCAACGGTCTGATAGAGAAGTTCTGGCTGAGTGAACTCGTCTTTTGCTGCAGGCATGGTGGACCCCTTGGTTTTCAGTTTCTTTAGTACATAGATATACGACAACTGAGGACATCATAAGCCGTTATCTCAAAAGTTATGGAAATATCGATTTGGCGTTATTGCCGAGAGGGGATTTAAGATGGGTAGACAATACGACGAGGCGTTGATTGGTGCCATTTCCAGTCGCTCGTTTATAACCGAGAAGAGAGGGCTCGAGGTTCAAATTCGTCCGGTTCCTGATGATGAAAGAGAGCATGTGCTTGACCCACGAATTCTCGAGGTATCCCGCAAGAAGATGCGGAATGTTAGCATGTCTCCGAGCTGGACGAGCCTTATTGGAATGCGTCATCGCCCGGATAAGCCGACATACCGCCTACTCGATGGTGAGGTTCAGCGCGATGAGATCCTCATGGAGGCGGCCGATCGCTATATAGATTTATTCGTCTGGACGCCACCAAATCATAAGGAGGCAAGTCCGGCGCTTGTTTACCTGCACGGCGGCGCGTTTATGGCGGGGAATGTTCTGCAATTTGAACATCAGCTCGAGTTCATCGCCGAAAAGTCTGGTGCAGTGGTGGTTTATCCGGAATACCGCTTGGCGCCGGAGACGGCATTTCCGGGGCAGATCGAGGATTGCGTTCTTGCTCTTGATTATGTGCGCGAGCATGCCGCGGATCTCGGAATCGATCCTCATAAAATAATGGTCGCCGGCGACTCCGCGGGAGGAAGCCTTACTAATGCGTGTGTTCAGCTCAGGGGTGCTGGAGCTGTAGCCCATGCCTTCGAAATCTATCCTGAAGTCGACCTTGCGGGCGAACAGGGCGAGGGATATGAGGATTTTCCTGCGATAGCCGATCAGGAGGACGTTGCGCGTTTTCGCATCGACCATCTTCGCGATTCGGACGGTCCGATGGTCGAACTTTGCGCACACGGAAAAATGTCTCCTCATGACCCGTTGATTTCTGCGCTAATGCTTGAGGACTGCACTGATTTCTCCCCGGTGACTATCGTGACATCCGAATACGATCCGCTTCGTATCCCCGATGAAAAATGGGCTACAAAATTACGGTCTTCAGGAATCGATGTTGAGGTCATCGAATATGCCGGGTGTGACCATGGTTTTTTCGATCATTTTGGCGTGTACCCGCAATCGGAAGACGTGTGTTTGTTGATGGCCGAGAAGCTTAAAGAAATGGCTGCACAATAACGTCTCTCGGCGATAAGGGACTGAAGTCGCCTGTGTTTCTGCGTTTGTGGTTCTCGGTCTGATTATAAAAATGAGGCTTGCTCCTTGCCCGAGTGGGTGGGGAGCAGTTTGTTTTTTGTAGCGATGCGAGGCGAATGCCGCGTGCTTTAGATTGCCATTTTGCTTCGCTGTATACCACTTGACATAATAAAAGAGGCAAGGGCGGTGCGAGGGCCAACAGTCATTCTAAGCTCGGATTCGTATCCTAAAAGGTTGTTTCTGTTGCGCGGCACAATATAGCAAAAAAGAATGATAAAATGAATTCGAAAAAGAATTCATTTTTAGGAGGTATGTATGCCTGCCTTGCAGATGCTCGACAACCTTGTTCCAATTAGCGATTTCAGCCACGGTAAGGGCTCGGCTGCCTTTTCGAAGGTTGGGGACGACAATCCTGTTGTGGTCCTCAAACACAACAAGCCAGCATTTGTGATTGTGACACCCGATGAATACAGGGAAGCGAAGCAAGCGGAGGAGGACCTCGCCTTGTTAACGTTGGCGCTTAAGAGAGTGGCTGCGACAGGTGACGATGCGCTTGTTTCCCTGTCTGATGTTATGGAAGAGCTGGGTGTGAGCCAGGACGAACTCGATCAGATGGATGAGGTCGAGTTTGAATGAGTGGGTACGAAGTCGCTTTCTACCCAGATGCTCTCAAGGATATTAAGCGTCTGGACGGCTCCCAACGAAAGATTGTCCTTAAGGCTATAGAAAAAATCAGAACGAACCCATTGCCGCAGAACGAGGGTGGATTTGGCAAGCCTCTTGGAAACAAGGCGGGTACGGATTTGACTGGCTTTATGAAAATCAAGCTCAGGGGAAGTGGCATTCGAATCGTGTACCGTCTCATCAGAATTAAAGAAAAAATGGCCATCGTAGTGGTAGGCGCTCGCGAAGACATGGAAGTCTACCGAACTGCTCAGAGACGAACACTCGATTTCGAGAAATGGGCGGAAGAGAATATCTAGCTTTAACGATGAACGACGAGTGAGCGTTGGTAGGGCCCTGACGAATTAGATTCGTCAGGGTTTTTTCTGGACCAATTGCCTTTCAGCCTCCGTTAACCTTTCTTTCCAATTCATCAGCCAACGTACGTCATGGCAATCCCCGGTAGGTCGCAGGGTGGCGGCTGAGCCTTTCCCTCGGGAAACTTCGCGAAGCCCAGTTCCCGAGGGAAAGGCTCAGCCGCCACCACAAAGACCGCAGGGACGGGAGCGGCTATACTACTCTCAGTAGTTAAGGGTCGCGGATCCGCCGCGTCACCGCTCTCAACAGGAGGTCTTTGTTTATGGCAGATCAAAAGCCGGTTGTCGGGATCATCATGGGTTCCAAGTCCGATCTGGGCGTTATGGAAGGCTGCACCGCCGAGCTCGAGGCGCTGGGCGTGCCCTATGAGCTCGTCATTGCGAGCGCACACCGCACGCCGGCGAAGGTCCACGAGTGGGCTTCGACTGCTGCCGATCGCGGTATCAAAGTGATTATCGCCGCCGCCGGCAAGGCCGCTCACCTGGGTGGTGTCGTGGCTGCCTTTACGCCGCTGCCGGTCATCGGCGTGCCTATGAAGACGAGTGACCTGGGCGGTATGGATTCGCTGCTGTCGATGGTGCAGATGCCTTCGGGCGTGCCCGTGGCCTGCGTTGCCATCAACGGCGCCAAGAACGCCGCCATCTACGCCACGCAGATTCTAGGCGCTTGCGACCCCGAGTACCGCAAGGTTATCGAGAAGATGAAGCAGGAGATGGCCGACGCCTAGGCGTTCTGCCGTTTCACCGCAGTATAAGGAGAGCCATGTCCGACTATCAGGGAAAACGATTCAAGGCTTCTCAGATTCCCGATCCATCGAAGCCGGGTGCTGCCCATGCGGCGCAGCAGGGTCGGGCATCCTCTCCTCAGCAGCCGCGCGCGCCGCGCCCCGTGACACCGGCGACGCATCGTCGACAGGACGCGCCAGCCGCATATCGACCTTCATCTTATAGCAACGCTAAGAAGCCGCCCCGGTCTTCATCGCATGCCGCGCCGTCGGATTACACCGAGCCGCCGCGCAAAAAGCGCCGCTCCATTATTCCCATTCTGCTCATCATCATCGGCATCGGTCTGATTGTCGCCGCCGCCGCTATCTTTATTAATGCTCAGATTGGCTATAAGCAGGCGAGCGAGTCGTATCAGAAAATCGAGAAGCAATATGTAAGCGATAAGGACGCCAGCGGCGTGCCGATTATCGACTTCGATGCGCTTGCTCAGACAAACCCCGAGATTGTGGGTTGGATTTACGCGCCGGGAACCAACATCAACTATCCCGTGGTGCAGTCCAATAACAAATCCAAATACCTCAACACGCTGTTTGACGGTACGTCCAATGCATCGGGTGCGATTTTCTTGGACAGTGACGATACCGCGCCGGGAATGGTTGACCAGCAGACCACGATCTACGGCCACCACATGAACGACGGATCGATGTTCAATGTGATCTCGGATACGACCGATCAGGCGACGTTCGACAGCATAGAGTACGTGTATTACATCACGCGCGACGCCACCTATAAACTGCGACCACTGGCGACCAAAGTTGTCGAGGACACGTATGCCAAGGCGCGCACGCCCAATTTTGAGGGCGACGACGGGCTCAAGAACTACCTGTCCGAGATGCTCGACGGTGCCTCTGCCGTGGCGAGCGATGCCATCGATCGTGCCGCTTCGGCAACCAAGGTGGCAACGCTTGTGACCTGTCGTTCGTTATCGCTGAGCAACACGCGTGCCGTCATGGTGCTCACGCCGGTCGAGGAATAAGTTGTTCGAGAGTAGCTAAAAAAGCCCCGTTCCAAATTGGCTACTCGATGACGGTAAGGGAGAAATGATGCTTGAGAATGGCAAAACGATGCCTTCGGTTGATGCTTGGCTGCGCGAGGCCAAGGCCGATTCGTCGGCACCTGCGTGCGGTATGTATCTGACACATAACGGTGTGGTGCGCGCGACGCCCAAGTCCGAGGTCCGCGGGATCGAAACCGATGGCGTAGCTCCCGGGCGCAGGGTGGGCGGCATGGTGTTCGGCTTCGATGCTCAGAAAGTGCAGGCTGCTATCGAGGCCACGCGCGCGATGCCGGGTATCGGCTATGTGCGCGTGTGGCTGGCAAGCGGCGAGCTTGCCGTAGGTGACGACATCATGCTCGTGCTCATTGGCGGGGACATTCGCCCGCATGTGGTCGATGCGCTGCAGTCGCTCGTCGGCACCATCAAGAACGAGTGCGTGAGCGAGGTCGAGCGCGAGGCGTAAGGCCTCGTCGGCAATCCGAGTCTGTCTATAGCGAAAGCCCGCCGGCAGTTCATGTAGATCTGCCAGCGGGCTTTGATGTGTTGGAGCTATTTTGCTCTGGCGTTTGCTACACGCGTGTGGCGTCCTTGGGGCTCATGGTCATACTCTGAAAACGGTTCTCCATATATTCGTTATCGAAATGCTTGTCATAGAACTGTGCGACGGGAATATTTCGAACGGTTCCGTTGACGCGCTGATACCAATAGTCGAGCGATTGCAACGTCATGACGCCGTCGATCAACATGACGGCGGTCAGGATGACGGTAGCAGAGTAGCGGCGTTTCCATGGAATCATATTGATGAGCTTAAGCAGGCGCGGCAGCAAGACCTTGATCCAGATGGGGCCACCCAGGCCCCACATGCAGGCAAACGGCGTGCATGTGCGTCCCCCGGTCAATACCGCGATGGGATCGGGCATGCCGAATAGCCTAATGTGTGAATAGCTCCACGACACCACGCCAAATGAGGTCTGCATAAACCAGCCTACAAACACCTCGAAAGCGCCGCCGATCAGGGCACTTACCAGGAAAATGATCAGAGGATTCTTTTTATAGAAGCGGTTGAGCGCCATGGTCATGAGCACCACGCCAAATCCGTAGATGGGGCTAAAGGGGCCAAATAGCATACCGGCACGGTCCTGATAGACGCCGGGATCGACGACGACCATATGCCAGACTTCCTCGAGAATGAGACCTAACACGCTGCAGACGAAGAATACCCAGAACAGGTTGAAGTAGTTGAGCTTGATGTAGCCCTCGCCGGTTTCGTCGCGGCCGAGCATCCCCTCGGCGGCGGCATCGCGGTCGAGCATCTCTTGCAGACGGCGCTGCAGTTCGCGCTCCTGGCGTAGCGTGGGGTCGACGGTGGCCGACAGCGCAATGAGGATGACAAGCTGGACGGCGGGGCGCAGCAGGAAGGGTCCGATGCCCTGGAGCATCACGTCAACTAAAAGCTCCACGACGGTAAATGCGATGAGGACGTAAGACAGGCGGGCGGCATTGCGCCGCTGGTCCTTGATGAGGTCCAGGCCAAAGACGATCAAGATGATCGCGCTTGCCGCCGAGAGCATAATGCCGGCGACGATAAGGCCAACCGCGACTAGGGTGTTATCACCGAGCTTAGCGGCGACGTTGCCGTTAATGAGTGCGGTGATGACCTGCCACATAAAGACGGCGACTGACGGGAGCGTGCCCACGCCAGATAGGGTGCACAGGACTGCGTAGACCTTGATGATAAGGGGGGTCTTCTTGGCCTCCGTGGTGCTGGGGACACTGGGGTCGAGTTGATTTCGATCCATACGCTACCTTTCTCGTCTTGTAGTAGCCTACAAGGATACGCCGACGACCAGCTAAAAGACAGGACGAACGTCCCAATTGCAACAATGTAGCCCCTAGCGCGGGCGAGACACGGCGCACGGGAAGTCTTCGAGGCCGTTGCCCCTGAGAGTGGACTACCCAATAAAATGTTTGGCTGCAAAACGGATTATAAGCTCGGTGGGCTTTTAAAAAGCGCTGTTCATGCGCGGGAGTGCTTGTCTTGCCGTGCGTATAATAGGGCAGGTAACGCCAAATAACGAGGCTCTGAGGGGATGCCATGTCTCAAGAAACCATCCACGCGGCCGAGCACGCCGCGGGACAGGTGAAGACCATGTCGACGTATGATCCGGACTCCGACCAGCTGCATGAGGAATGCGGCATTTTTGGTGTGTGGGCACCCGATCGCGATGTGGCTCGACTGACGTACTTTGGTCTGCGCGCGCTGCAGCATCGCGGCCAGGAATCGGCGGGAATCGCCGTGGGTGATGGCGGCACGGTTATGGTTCGCAAAGACCTGGGACTGCTCGATCGCGTGTTCTCCAACGCCGACCTGTCGACGCTCTCCGGCCAGCTGGCCGTGGGCCACGTGCGCTATGGCACCGCCGGCGCCAAGAGCTGGGAAGCCTCTCAGCCGCATCTTTCTACCATCAACAGCGTCATCATCGCGCTTGCTCACAACGGCACTCTGGTCAACACCGACGAGCTGCGCCGCCAGCTGATCGAGCTGGGCGTGCCGTTCCTCTCCAATTCGGATTCCGAGGTCGCGACTAAGCTTATCGGCTACTTTACTCAGCGTACGGGCCACCTGCGCGAGGGCATTCGCAAGACCATGGAGCTCGTGCGCGGCGGCTACGCCATGACGCTCATCAACGAGCAGGCGCTCTACGCATTCCGCGATCCGCACGGCATTCGCCCGCTCGTGCTGGGCAAGCTGGTGGACGAGGGTTTGGACCAGGCCGATGCCGCATCCGTTTCGCAGCTGCCGTCGCAGGACGGCGCCGCGACGGTCGACTCCGCCGTCCATGTCACGCGCGCCGGCGGCTGGGTCGTTGCCTCCGAGACCTGCGCACTCGACATCGTGGGTGCCGAGTACGTCCGTGACGTCCGTCCCGGCGAGATCTTGCGCATCAGCGCCGAGGGTCTGGTATCCGAGCAGGGCGTGCCTGCAGCCGAAGAGCCCGCCAACTGCATCTTTGAGCAGGTCTACTTCGCCCGTCCCGACTCCATCATGAACGGCAAGAGCGTCTATGCCTGCCGTTACGACATGGGCCGTCAGCTGGCACACGAGGAGCCCGTCGAGGCCGACCTGGTCATCGGCGTGCCCGACTCCGGCCTGCCGCCCGCGGAGGGGTATTCGCACGAGAGCGGTATTCCCTTTGGCGAGGGCCTCATCAAGAACCGCTACGTGGGCCGTACGTTTATCGAGCCTACGCAGGAGTTGCGCGCCATGGGCGTGCGTATGAAACTCAACCCGCTGCGCGACAACATCGAGGGCAAGCGCCTGGTCGTCATCGACGACTCCATCGTGCGCGGCACCACCATGGTGCAGCTCGTCAAGATGCTGCGCAACGCTGGTGCCAAGGAGATTCACATCCGCATCAACTCGCCCGAGGTCATCTGGCCGTGCTTCTACGGCATCGATACCGACGTGCAGTCGCAGCTTATCAGCGCCAACAAGACGGTCGACGAGATTTGCGAGTACATCGGCGCCGATTCGCTGGCTTTCCTTTCGGTCGAGGGCCTGCTGAAGGTCATGCCCAAGGGCGGCTACTGCGATGCGTGCTTTACCGGCCGCTACCCCGTGGCGATTCCCGAGAGCTTTGGCCGCGATAAGTTTATGGAGGGCTTTAAGCCCCGCAACCTGGATAAGCCGCTGCACTTTGACGACGACGCCGTGGTCGAGAAATACGACGACCGCAGCTGGGAAGAGGAGCACGGCGAGGCCTAAAGCCTGCCATGTAGGGACAGGTTTATTCTGGTAGGTTTTACCTGCTGTTTTGTTGATATGACGGCGTGTGCTGTTATGGCACACGCCGAAATGAACGCAACTATGAGCACCGTTTGGCGCCCGCGCGGCGGACGGTAGTGGGAGAGGAAGGCTCAGATGAGCGACAGCAAGCATGTGACGTATGAGGATGCCGGCGTCGATACCGCTGAGGGCGGCCGCGCCGTCGACGCTATTAAGCAGATGGTCAAGGACACCAATCGCCCCGAGGTTATCGGCGGTATCGGTGGCTTTGGTGGCCTGTTCTCGGCCGCCGCGCTTAAGGATATGGAAGACCCGATTCTGATTAGCGGTACCGACGGCGTGGGCACCAAGCTCGTGCTCGCCCAGATCATGGACCGTCACGAGACGGTGGGCCAGGACCTGGTCGCTATGTGCGTCAACGACATTCTGGCTTCGGGCGCCGAGCCGCTGTTTTTCCTGGACTACGTTGCCATCGGTCACATCGAGGCCGAGCACATGGCAAAGATCATCAAGGGCGTGGCCGATGGCTGCAAGCTCGCGGGCTGCGCGCTCGTGGGCGGCGAGATGGCCGAGCACCCCGGCGTCATGGCGCCTGCCGACTACGACCTCGCCGGCTTTACCGTGGGTGTCGTCGATCGTCCCAAGATGCTCGACCCCGCGAACGTCCGCCCCGGCGACGTGATTCTGGGCCTGCCTTCCACCGGTGTGCACTCCAACGGCTACTCGCTCGTGCGTAAGGTCATCGGCGTCGACGGTATTAAGCCGGGTACGCCCGAGGCCGCCGCTAAGGCCGAGGAGCTGAGCCGCCCGCTCGAGGAGCTTGGTGGTGCATCGCTGGCAGACGCTCTGCTGGCCCCCACGCGCATCTACGTCAAGCCGGTTCTTGAGCTGCTCCGCGGCGGCGCTCCGGTGCACGCCATCGCCCACATCACTGGCGGCGGTATTACCGAGAACCTCAACCGCGCGCTCGCCGACGACGTCGACGCCGTGGTCACCCGCAACGGTGCCGAGATGGGTTGGGACGTTCCGCCCGTCATCACCTATGTGTCGCGCCAGGCCGAGCTTGCGCCCAACGAGGCATGCAAGACCTTCAACATGGGTGTTGGCCTGTGCCTGATCGTCGCCCCCGAGGACGAGGCTGCGGTTACCGAGGCCCTGGTCGCGCTGGGCGAGAAGCCGTTCCGCGTGGGCGAGTGCGTCGAGGGTTCCGGTAAGGTCGTGTACTCCGATGAGCGCTAACGAGCAGATGGCTGCCGCCAAGGGCCTGGACTTTGTGTCCTATACCCGTCCGACCGGCACCGATACGGCCGAGCCGCTCAAGATCGGCGTGCTCATCAGCGGTTCGGGTACCAACCTGCAGGCGTTGATCGACCTGATCGCCGCCGGCAAGCTCAACGCTTCGATTGAGCTTGTGGTGTCGAGCCGTCCTTCGGCTAAGGGTTTGCAGCGCGCTGAGCGCGCGGGCATCCAGACGCTCACGCTGTCCAAGGATGTCTACGCCGACCCTATTGCCGCCGACGAGATCATCGCACACGAGCTGCTCGAACGCGGCTGCGAGTATGTGGTCATGGCCGGCTACATGCGCATGGTGCACACGCCGCTGCTGGCGGCGTTTCCCAACCGCGTGGTCAACTTGCATCCGGCACTGCTGCCGAGCTTTACCGGTGCGCATGCGATTGACGATGCCTTTGCGCGCGGTGTCAAGGTGACCGGCGTGACCGTGCACTTTGCCAACGAGATCTACGACAACGGCCCCATCATCGCCCAGCGTGCGCTGGCTGTTGAGGAGGGCTGGGACGTCGACACGCTCGAGGAGCACATCCACGCGATTGAGCACGTGCTGTATCCCGAGGTCGTGCAGATGCTCGCCGACGGCCGCGTCCACGTGCTGGAGAGCGGCAAGGTCGCAATTGACGCGCCTCGCGGCTAGCGGCGCACAGTACAATTTAGCCGAGTAGTCAGGGTGGTCATTGGCGCCAAGGCGCGCGTGGCCACCTTTTGTTTTGGGTAGTCATCGGGAACGGGCTTTAACGACTGGTCATTCAAGAACGTCGCAGGTGACTAGATGAGAGAGGTGAGCGCATGGCGGATAACGAAGCGCTGTTTACGCCTGAGCTGGTGTTTTTTGATTGGGAGTGTGCAACGCCGGATGAGGTGTTTGCGCGGCTTGAGGGCGAGCTTGCACCACGTGGCTACATTGCCGACGGTTGGCTCGACGCCGTTCGCATGCGCGAGGATGCCTATCCCACGGGTCTTGCCATGCCGGCGGCAAGCATTGCCATTCCGCATACCGATCCGGGGTTTGTGGCCAAGCCCTATATCGCGGTGGTGAAGCCCGCCGCGCCCGTGACATTTAACGCTATGGCTGGCATGGGCGCTCCGGTGCCGGCGCAGATCGTCATCAATCTGGGCATCGCCGAGCCAGGCGGCCAGGTCGAGGCCCTACAGGCGCTCATGAACATCTTTATGGATGCCGATGCCGCAGCCGACGTGCTCGGCCAGACCACGTCCCAGGGCATGGTCGACGCCATCCGCCGTCACTTCTAAGGTGGGGCTGAGTCGGCACTTGGGGACTGTCCCTAACTGCCGGCTGCCAGAGCTGTCCCCTTTGCACCAAAATGGTGCAGATTAACCTGTCCCCAATGCACCAAGCGTGCCGCGGGGGCTGCGTTGTGACACAATGGCGTTTGTTCGATTCGTTATGCGAAAGGCCAACTATGGCAAATAAGAAAAAGAACTCCGAGGCCGCGCCGACGCCCGAGCAGCAGGCCCGCGCTGCCTCCAGCTCTCGCAAGAAGCAGCGCAAGACGTACGTGTCTAAGACCGTCAAGATCGTTCTGGTGGTCATCGGCGTGCTGGCGATGCTGCTTTCCGTCTCGGCGATGGCGTGCTCCGGCCTTATGTCGCAGGCCGAGGACACCTCGGGCTACAAGCTGACCGGCGGTGTCGCTGCTACTATCAACGGCACCAACCTCACCGAGGACACCGTGACCAAGCAGATCATGAGCATGCGTACGTCCTACGGCTACACCAAGGACAAGGACTGGGCACAGTATCTGGTTGACAACGACCTCACGCCCAAGAAGTACCGCAAGCAGCTCATCGGCTCCTACACGCAGCAGATTCTGCTTCAGCAGGCACAGAAGGAGAACGGCGTGACGGTGTCGGACGAGGAGGTCGAGAAGGCTTGGAAGGACGCGTGCAAGAGCGCGGGCGGTGCCAAGGCCTTTAAGAAGACCCTCAAGACCTACGGCTATACCGAGGACACCTACAAGGACTCGCTCAAGGAGAGCCTGGCGCAGCAGAAACTCAAGGATGCGGTAGCACCCACGAGCAAGCCCAAGGACAGCGAGATTGTCGATTACATCAACGAGAACCTGTCCAACTACAATGACGCTCGTCGCTCGTCGAATATTCTGATCAAGGTCGATTCCGACGCTTCCGACGAGGACAAGGCCGCCGCCAAGGCCAAGGCGCAGGAGTGCCTGGACAAGATCAACTCCGGCGAGCTGAGCTTTGAGGACGCCGTGAAGCAGTACTCCGACGATACCGGCTCCAAGGATAAGAAGGGCGATGTGGGCTGGGACAAGCTCACCACCTTCGTCGACAGCTACCAGGCGGCGCTCGAGGGGCTCAACAAGGGCGATGTGAGCGACGTCGTCGAGTCGACCTATGGTTACCACATCATCAAGTGCACCGACTACTTCCATGTCGATAATCAGGTCGATGACATTAAGCAGGTGCCCAAGGACATCAAGAAGTACGTCTCCAACGTGGTGAAGACGCAGGCGGCAAGCACTGCGTACAGCGAGTGGCTGGAGCAGTACAAGAAGGACGCCGACATCACCGTTAACCCCATGCCCAAGGACGTGCCGTACAACGTGAGCCTGAAGGGTGTCACCAAGAGTTCGACCGATGACGCGTCGACAACTGAGTAATCATGGGGCGGTACCCGTGCGAGTGCCGCCCACGCTATTGAGGAGGATTTGCAGATGACCAACGAAGAGCTGCAGAAGGAAATGATCGCGGCCATGAAGGCCAAGGACAAGGTTCGCCTGTCCATCATTCGCCAGGTCAAGGCCGAGGTGAAGAATATCGAGGTTAACGAGCGCCGCGACGTGACCGAGGAAGACGTCAACAGCATGATCAAGCGTCTGATTAAGCAGACGAGCGAGACGCTGGAGATGTCCATCAAGGCCGGCACCGACCAGGAGCGTACCGACAACCTGACCGAGCAGGTCAAGATTCTGGAGAGCCTGCTGCCCGCGCAGGTTTCGGGTGAGGAGCTCGAGGCCCTGATCGAGCAGGTTATCGCCGAGCTGGGTGCCACGTCCAAGAAGCAGATGGGCCAGGTTATGGGTGCACTCGGCAAGGCCACCGGCGGCAACTTCGATAAGCCGGCCGCGGCAAAGATCGTCGGCGCCAAGCTTGCGTAATTTGTTACGCGGTTTTACCAAACCGCGTAACGGCTCGACGCTGCAAACCCGTACACGCGGCAATCTGACGTTCAATTTCAAGGGCGCGACCATAAGGTCTGCGCCCTTTCATTTCACGTCACCTTGCTCGCGTGTACGGGTTTTCGCTGACTTATGCTCAACAAGGGCGGTTGTATTATTTTCGGCGCTCATTGGGGACAGACTTAAATGAGTGGGTGGAAGGTTGCGGGTTCTTTACGGGAATGTAGTGTGGGCTGCGAAAACGTGGTTCTTTCCGTACAATAGTTCAACTCGTGTAAACGCAGGGAAGGGACATTCATGGCAGACATGATCGAGATCAAGCATCTCAACAAGTACTTTGGCGACCTGCATGTGCTCAAAGATATCAACCTCACCGTCAAGCGCGGCGAGAAGCTCGTAATGATCGGGCCTTCCGGTTCGGGTAAGTCGACGCTCATCCGTTGCGTCGATTATCTGGAGGAGCCCACGTCGGGCGAGGTAGTCATCGACGGTACGCCGCTCACCAAAAAGAACCACCTGGAGATGGCTCGCAAGTATAGCTCCATGGTGTTTCAGCAGTTCAACCTGTATCCCAACATGACGGTGCTGGGCAACCTGACGCTCGCGCCCATCAAACTGCAAAAGAAGAGCAAGGAGGAGGCGACCGAGATCGCTATCGCCGCGCTCAAGCGTGTCGGCATGGCGCATAAGGCCGGCGAGTATCCGCAGAATCTCTCGGGCGGTCAGCAGCAACGCATCGCCATCGCCCGTGCCCTGTGCACCAAGCAGCCCATCATCCTGTTTGACGAGCCGACCTCGGCGCTCGACCCCGAGATGGTCCAGGAGGTTCTGGACGTTATGATTGAGCTCGCGCAGGAGGATATCACCATGATCTGCGTGACGCACGAGATGGGCTTTGCGCGCCAGGTGGCCGACCGCGTCATCTTTATGGAGGACGGCCGCATTCTGGAGGAGGGCACGCCCGAGCACTTCTTCGATAACCCCGAGAACCCGCGCTGCCGCGAGTTCCTGTCCAAGATTCTGCACTAGGCGCGGTGATGGACATGACGGATATGACGAGGGCGGCCGTGTCGCGCCGTCATTTTTTGCAGCTGGCGGGCGCCGGCATGCTCGCGCTGACGGGGACCGCGCTTACCGGTTGCGGCAACTCCACCAGCGGCGAGGGCTCCGACAAGGGGTCCAAGCTTGCGGCCATCAAGTCGCGCGGCCATCTGAATGCCGGCGTTAAGAAGGACGTTCCCGGCTATGGCTATTACGACACCGCCAAGGGCCGCTTTGAGGGCATGGAAGTCGATTTGTGCTATCAGATCGCCGCTGCCGTCTTTGGCGTGAGCTACAAGGAGGCCCGTGCCCAGGAGCTTGTCGAGTTTACCGACGTAACACCCAAGACGCGCGGCCCGCTGATCGATAACGGCCAGCTTGACGTGGTCGCGGCGACCTACACCATCACCGACGAGCGCAAGAAGAGCTGGGATTTCTCGACGCCGTACCGCACCGACTACGTGGGACTCATGGTCAAGAAGCGTTCGGGCTTTACCTCGATTGAGGATCTGGATGGCAAGGTCATTGGCGTGAGCCAGGGTGCCACCACACAGGGCCTCATCGAGCAGATGATCAAGGACAACGGCTTTAGCTGTAAGCCCGAGTTTAGGGCCTTTAGCGGCTATCCCATCATCAAGAGTTCGCTCGATGCCGGCAATATCGACGTCTTTGCCATGGACCGCTCCACGCTGGCCGGTTACATGAACGAGACCGTTGAGCTGCTGCAGCCCGAGGTCAAGTTTGGCGAGCAGGGCTACGGCGTGGCGACCAAGAAAGGCTGCGACCTTTCGGCCGTGGTCGATCAGGTGATTTGCAATCGCCTGGCCGACGGCTGGCTCGACCAAGAGGTCAAGACCTGGGGTCTTGTATAGGCGCATCGTCCAGGGAAGGAATCAAATGCTCGAAGGATTATTTGACGCCGACCGTTGGTCGACGACATTTCAAAACATGGGGCCCTTCTGGGAGGGCTTTGGCGTGACGCTGCAGGTGGTCGTTGCCGGTCTGCTGTTGTCGCTGGTGCTGGGCACGCTGCTGGGCGTGTTCTCTACCACTCGTTCGCGCGTGCTGCGCGCCATAAGCCGCGTGTACGTGGAGTTTTACCAGAACACCCCGTTGCCCGTACAGGTGCTCTTTATGTACATGGCCGGTCCGCAGTTTTTGCAGGCCATAACCGGTGCCGACCAGCCGGTGCGCATCGCTCCGTTCGTGCTGGGCTTCTTGGGTGTGGGCCTGTATCACGCGGCCTACATTTCGGAGGTCATCCGCACCGGTATCGAGGCGGTTCCGCGCGGTCAGATGGAGGCGGCCCAGAGCCAGGGCTTCACCCGTGCGCAGGCCTACTGGTACATCGTGCTGCCCCAGACGTTCAAGATCATTCTGCCGCCGCTGTGTAACCAGGCGCTCAACCTGGTCAAGAACACGTCGGTGCTGGCGCTTGTGGCCGGCGGCGACCTTATGTACCGTTCCGACAACTTTGTGAGTCTGTACGGTTACCTGCAGGGATACATCGTCTGCTGCCTTATGTACTTCATCATCTGCTTTCCGCTCGCCATGCTGGTGCAGTGGCTCGAGCGCCGCTCAAAGGAGCGTCCGCGCGGTGTGAGCTTGGCCGAGCTGGGGCTCGACAACGTAGAGGAGGCCTAGCGCATGGAAATCTTCAACGCGACCAACCTGCTCTACATTTGGGGCGGCTTTGTTAAGACGATCGAGATCTCGGCGCTGTCGATCTTTTTCTCGCTCATCTTTGGCACGGTGCTGGCACTCGTTAAAAGCTATGCGCCCCGCCCGTTCCGTATTTTGGTGAGCGCCTATATCGAGCTGTTCCGCTGCACGCCGAACCTGCTGTGGATCCTGTTTATCTATTTTACGGTGCAGGGTTTGGACATTGTGATTTCGACCATCGCCTTTACGCTGTTTACCAGCGCTGTTATGGCCGAGATTGTGCGCGGTGGCCTCAACTCGATTCCGCGCGGCCAGTTTGAGGCAGCGCAGAGCCAGGGCTTCGGCTTCTTTGCCACCATGCGCTACATCATTCTGCCTCAGACGTTTAAGACGATCATTCCGGCGCTGTTTAGCCAGTGCACGACTGTCATCAAGGACAGTTCGTATCTTTCGGGCATTAACGTGGCCGAGCTCATGTACACGGCAAACGTCGTGATGGCCCACGCGATCGACCTATCGCAGGTGCTTATGCTCTACGGCCTGGTATTTGCGATGTACTTTGTGCTCAACTTTGGTATCTCGTTGCTGGTTCGCGCATATCAGAGGCGAATGGTGGCAGCGTAGAATGTGGCAAAGGGACAGCCCCTTTGTCACATAGAGAAAGGAATCGCGATGAGCGATCTGGAGAATAAGAAGAGTCCTGTGGTCATTACCATCGCGCGCGACTTTGGCGCCGAGGGCCACGAGATTGGTCGTATCCTCGCCGATGAGCTGGGGATTCCGCTGTACGATAACGAGTTGCTGGTGCGTGCTTCGCTGCGCGCGGGCGAGTCGCTCGACAAGATGGCTGCCTATGATGAGCGTCTGGCCGTGGAGAACATGGCGTTTCTGCCCGACCGCTACGATGCGCGTTCGTACTCGGACAAGTTGTTCCAAAAGATGAGCCAGGTGATTTTGGATCTGGGTGAGACCGAGAGCTGCATTATCGAAGGCCGTCTGTCCGATTATCTGCTGCGCAACAACCCCAACCACATCGCCGTGCTGGTGACTGCGCCCTTTGAGGACCGCGTCGAGATCGTGCGCAAGAAGCGCGGCCTCAACAAAAAGAAGGGCGCCAAGCTGGTCAAGCAGCAGCAGAAGGCGCGCGAGGCGTTCTATAAGCGCTACAGTGCCGGAAAGTGGAAGATGACGAGCGGCAAGGACATCGTCGTCAACCGCGCCAAGCTGGGCCGCGAAGGCTGCAAGGACGTCATCGCCGCGGCCTACCGCTACAAAGTAGCGCAGTTCGAAGGCTAACCGACCAAAACCGCCACGAAGGCGCCGCCCCTTTATGGTGGTCGGGCGGCCGGTATAAAAAAGTCCCCGCCGGGCGCGTGCTCGACGGGGACTTTGCCGTTTGATGGCTAGCGCTGTAGGTGATTACTCGCCCAGCAGGCTCTTGGTGATGGAAGCGGCGGCCTTCTTGCCGGCGCCCATCGCCAGAATGACCGTAGCGGCACCGGTGACGATGTCGCCGCCAGCCCAGATGCGGGGATCGGTGGTCTGGCCGGTCTCCTCGTCAGCGACGATGTAGCCCCACTTGTTGAGCTCCATCTTGCCGCCGATCTTGGCAGCGAAGGGGTTGGCGTTGGTGCCGATAGCCGAGATCGCGACGTCGCAAGGGATCTCCTCGATGGCGCCCTCGATGGGCACCGGGCGACGGCGGCCGGACTCGTCGGGCTCGCCGAGCTCCATCTTCTGGACCTTGACGGCGCACACGGAGCCGTCCTCGCCAGCGACAAACTCGAGCGGGGAGACGAGCGGCAGAACCTCGACGCCCTCGGCCTTGGCATGGTGCAGCTCAGCGCGACGGCAGGGCATCTCGTCCTCGGTACGACGGTAGGCGATGATGGCGTGCTCGGCGCCCAGGCGCTTGGCGGTACGGACGGCGTCCATAGCCACGTTGCCGCCACCAAAGACGACGACGTTCTTGCCGTGCTTGGTGGGGGTGTCGTACTCGGGGAACTTGTTGGCCTTCATCAGGTTCACGCGGGTGAGGTACTCGTTCGCGAAGAAGACGTTGGGCAGATTCTCGCCGGGGACGTTGAGGAACTTGGGCAGGCCAGCGCCGGTCGCCACGTAGATGGCGTCGAAGCCCTGCTCGAACAGCTCCTCGGCCGTGGCCATGTTGCCCACGACGGAGTTGTACTCAAACTTGACGCCCATGTCCTCCAGGCCGTCAATCTCGCGCTTGACGACCGCCTTGGGCAGACGGAACTCGGGGATGCCGTAGACCAGCACGCCGCCGCCGGTGAAGAAGGCCTCAAAGACGGTAACGTCAAAGCCGTTACGGGCGAGCTCGCCGGCGCAGGTGATGCCGGACGGGCCGGAGCCGACGACGGCGACCTTCTTGCCGTTCTTGGGAGCCATCTTGGGCGTGGAGGCGAGCTCGGGGCGATCACCCAGGAAGCGCTCGAGCTGGCCGATGGCCACGGGCTCGGACTTCTTGCCACGGATGCACTTGCCCTCGCACTGGTTCTCCTGCGGGCAGACGCGGCCGCAGATGGCGGGAAGCATGGAGTCCTCGCGGATGGTATCGAGAGCGCCGCCGAAGTCCTTCTCGCGGATCTGCTCGATAAAGCGGGGGATGTTGATGTTGACAGGGCAGCCCTCAACACAGAACGGCTTCTTGCAGTTGAGGCAGCGCTCGGCCTCGGCCAGCGCCATCTCCTCGGTGAAGCCCTTGTCGACGGGGCGGAAGTCGCAGGCGCGCTCGGCAGCCGGCTCCTCGTTATCGGGGGTGCGGGGCGACTTCATATCGGCAACGAAACGACCGTTAACTAGTGGCATGCGCAGCTCTTTTCCTCATAGGCCTTGAGGGACTCGCCCTCTTCGGAACGGTAAGCGGCCTGGCGGGCACGAAGGTCATCCCAGTCGACCAGGGTGGCATCGAAGTCGGGGCCGTCGACGCAAGCGAACTTGGTCACGCCGCCCACCTCGACGCGGCAGCAGCCGCACATGCCGGTGCCGTCAACCATGATGGGGTTGAGGGACGCGGTGATGGGGGTGTCGTACTTCTGGGCGGTGAGGGTCGAGAACTTCATCATCGGAACGGGGCCGACGCAGAAGACCTGGCTCACGGCCTTGTCCTGCAGCAGACGCTCCAGCGGAGCGGTGACAACGCCCTGCTCGCCGTAGGAGCCGTCGTCGGTGGTGATGTGGATGTGGTCCTCGTCGAGGAGCTCGCGGAACTGGTCCTCCATGAGCAGGAGGTCCTTGGTGCGGGCGCCCATGATGGCGTGCACCTCGTGGCCGGTCTCGACCAGGTGCTTGGCGACCGGGAAGGCAATTGCCAGGCCAACGCCGCCGCCAATGACGGCGCAGGGGCCCTCGGCCATCTCGGTGGGAACGCCCAGCGGGCCCACGACGTCGCGCAGCGACTCGCCGGCCTCGTAGGTGGAAAGCATCTCGGTGGTCTTGCCGATCACCATGAAGATGAACTCGACCCAGCCCTCGTCACCGTTCCAGCCGGCCAGGGTAAACGGGACGCGCTCGCCCGTCTCGTTGGCGCGGACCATGAGGAACTGTCCAGCGTGCGCATGCTTGGCGATTGCGGGCGCCTCGATGCGGAACTTGAACACCTTCTCCGAGAACTGCGTCTTCTCCAGGATCTTATACATAGAACCCCTCTCTTGTTAGGGCCGCCGAACCGTGCCTCCACGGAAATGGACGGTAGCCCGAATAAAACCGTACGCGCACAGGCGTTGTGCAGACATACGGTGCAAATTATACCCTCATGGACATGTCACTTACGTGTGTCTTCGGCTGTTGGGAGCAGGGTTTATCCACTTTGGCCTACCAAAGGGGGAGAGGTTTATTTTGGTCGGTTTTATCAGGTAAAACGGCAAATGGGGCCGGCCTCGGGTTGTGATGAGGCCGGCCCCCTTTGGGGTGCTATGCATGTATGTCGGCGCGCGGTTGATTGCGATGCCGCAACTGGGGCGTTTCCGCAGGTAAAACCTGCCAAAATAAACCTATCCCTAAATGATAGGTTTTAGTGCTTGCCGTTGGCGGAGGCGGCGCCGTTAACATGGTCGCGGGCATAGACCACGCCGTGCACGATCGCCAGGCCGGCGGCGTCGGCCGCGCGGGCGCAGGTGTCCTGGAAATCCTCGGTCTCGCGGGCGCGCAGCTGCTTAAGCACGTAGTCGGCGACGGCCATCTTGCCGGGAGGGTTGCCGATGCCGGTGCGGATGCGGCTGAAGTCGCGGCTGCCCATCTTGTCGATGATGGAACGCAGGCCGTTGTGGCCGGCGTGGCCACCGCCCACCTTAACACGTACGTCGCCGGCGGGAATGTCGAGCTCGTCGTGAATCACGAGCAGTTCCTCGGCCTTGATCTTGTACTCGCGGCAGAGCTTGGAGATGGGCCCGCCCGAGGTGTTCATGTACGACTGCGGCTTGACCAGTACAATCTGGCGCTTGCCGCCCTCTTCCTCGGGATCGTTGATGTTGATGAGCGCGATCTCGGCGCCTGCTTGGTTTTTCCAGTACGTGACGCCGGCCTGACGGGCCAGCTCGTCGATTGCTTTGAAACCAGCGTTGTGACGGGTCTCGGCATATTCCTCGCCAGGGTTGCCAAGTCCGGCAACCATGCGAATCTTAAGCGGCTGTGTAGCTGCCATGTTCATCCTTTCGTTGATTTGTCGCCTGCTATGGTGAGCGACCCTGTTGCCGCTGTCAAATGGAGGGCAATTGAGGTTATTTGAGGGCGTTTGGACGGCCGTCGAAATCGAGGTGGACAGTTAGTTCGGATACGTATAAGTTCTGAGAACTCGAATTGCTCGATTCAATGCCGATACGTTGTTTTGGAGCTTTAGTTAGTCCATATGACGCTGTTTTGAAGTCTACCCTGCCTTCAAATCGGGCGAATGGTATAGAGATAACTGCAAAACAGCCTAATTCAATGTGTCCATTTATACGTATTTGAACTAACTGTCCAGCCCTGCTCGACGGTGCACGGGTGATTCGCCGTTTAGACCGGCGCAAGGCCGATTCCGGCCCGCAGGGCGTTGAGCCAAGCGGCCTGACGCTTGCGATAGCCCTTGATACGGTATCGGAATCGGACTCCCGCGAGTCGATGCATCGTTTGGGCGAAGGCTTCGAGTGCAACAAGGTCTTTCATTTGGTCGCGATTGATAACCAGGACGTGGATGCCCATTGCCTTGAGGCCATTATTTCGATTGCCATCGTGGATGCGAGCGTTTTGAAGCTCGTGCCCAATTCCGTTGTATTCGTTGTCGATTCCGGCTGCCGGGCAATATAGGTCACAGATGGCATAGGGGATGCCCGAGGACATGTTGACCGCAAGGGTGTCGAAGTCGATTCGATAGTTGAGTAGCAGGCCTCCCATGGGCAGGCTGCAACATCCGAATCCGCCAAAGCGCATGGGCGCTCCGAGAACGGCAAACATTAGGGATTCGGCTGGGGATGCAGATCCGGGTCGGGCGAGCTTGACTGCCGTGCGAAACGAGGTGTATGAGCTACTTTTGGCGAAGCGTGCGACCGCCTCGAGCTCTTCGATGGTCGTGGCGGGCTCGCATTTGTAGTGTGCCTGTTCGTAGCGGGTTTCGTTCTGCTGTTCGGTCGCCGACTGGTCGCCCCGGCAATCGAGGTCGTCCATCGCTTCGTAGTCATCGCCCTTGGGCCAGATGTCGTCATAGGCAATGGGGTATGTTGCCCCGGGAGGAAGGGAGTAGGTTCCGAGCAGCTCCATAAGGAGCATCAAGGTTTTGGCGACTGATTCATTTTTGGAACAAAGCATGGCTGTCATGGCAGGAGACGTTGCGTAGATGTCGGCCTCGACGTGCATAATTGCACCTTCAGGAAGAGGAGTGGAGAGAATATGCTGAAGAAGTCGCTTGTCGGGGCGCCTGTTGTCTTCGTTTGAAACGAGAAGATCGAGCAGTTCGGAATCATCTTCATTCCAGGCGTCGAGTATCGAAAGTGCGCCAAAGTCTATCGCGTCATTGTTGGGAATGCAGCCAGCCAAGGCCTGTGCTTGCTGTTCGCTATCAACGGAGTCCCAGGGTAGGGCAGAGTACGCCCGTCGTGCGCGACGAATTGCGCGGAGGGCGGAGAGATGTGAAATCACGGTCGTCATAGCTATAACGTACTAAGTTGGCGGCAGAATGCGACCGCCATACCGTTCTTTTCGCTCAGCGGGGCGCTGCGCGCCATGAACGGCTGGGTGTTATGAAATCGGTGGAATCGGTTGAGGGGATTGCAGGAAATTGAGCTCTGCCGCGAAGGTTGACGATAGCTACTGGACAGTTAGTTCAGATACGTATAAGACGGCGGGCGTTCGAGGCGTTTCTAAGGGCTTTCGAGGGCGATTTGAGGGTAAATATGCGGCGGTCGTACTCGAAAGCGATGAGCTTTGGGCAGTATGGCGTTCGCCGGGGAGCTCAGAAGGCTCAGAACGGCCTTTGGAGCTTTAAAAAATACGTATCTGAACTAATTGTCCAGGGAAGGTTGTCGAGGGGTAGAAAAAGGGTCGGAAGCGAGCTTCCGACCCTTTAAAAACACCAAAGATGATGAGATGCACGCTGGATTACAGCGCGAAGTCGCCGCCGACGAGCGTGGAGACGGGCTCCTCGTGGTAAACGGCGGAGATGGCCTGAGCGAACTCCTCGGCGACCGAGATGGTCTTGATCTTGCCGCCGACCTCGACGGGAATGGCGTCGGTGACGAGGCACTCGACGATCGGGGCGTCGTTCAGACGCTCGATGGCCGGACCGGAGAAGATGCCGTGGGTGGCGCAGACGTAGATGTCGCCAGCGCCCATAGCCTTGAGCTCCTTGACGTTGGCGCACAGGGTGCCAGCGGTGTCGATCATGTCGTCGTTGATGATGCAGGTCTTGCCCTTGATGTCACCGATGATGCCCATGACCTCGGCGGCGTTGTGGCGCGGACGGCCCTTGTGGGCGATGGCCAGGTCGCAGCCGAGCATGTCGGACAGCTTCTTGGCGGCCTTGGCGCGGCCCACATCGGGGGAGACGACAACCAGGTTGTCGGTGTCGAAGTGCATGTCGTTGTAGTACTGGCCAAACAGCGGCAGCGCGGACAGGTGGTTAACCGGGATATCGAAGAAGCCCTGGATCTGGCCCTGGTGCAGGTCGAGGGTGATGATGCGGTTGACGCCGGCGCGCTCGAGCAGGTTGGCGACGAGGCGGGCGGTGATGGGCTCACGCGGGCCGGCCTTGCGGTCCTGGCGGGCATAGCCGTAGTGGGTGATGACGGCGGTGATGGAGCGGGCGGATGCGCGCTTGGCAGCGTCGGTGGCGATGAGCAGCTCCATGAGCATGTCGTTGACGTTGCCGCCGGCCACGGACTGAATCAGGAAGACGTCGGCGCCGCGGACGGTTTCGTCGTAGCGGGCGTAAATCTCACCGTTGGCGAACTGCTTTAGCGTAAGGCCCGAAAGCTCGACCCCAAGGTACTCAGCAATCTTCTGAGCGAGGGGACGGTTGGAGGAACCGGAATACACGCGGATGGACTTGCGCATATTCTCCGACTTCTCGGGATCATTAATCGGCATTACCCTTCTCCTTTATATCGAATGCCATATAGATGCCTTTTTGCATTGTAACCGCGCGACGGGGTTTATCGAGTCCTGATAACGTCTTTACCGTCAACGGACACGAACCGACCACTCATCCGGTTGCGCAGGTCACGATAGAAAAAGGAGCCGCCCCCATGGGAACAGCTCCTTAGATGCTTGTTAAAACGTTATACCTCGTCGTCCTCGTGCAGACGGCGGCGGTAATCGGCGGCCCAACCCTCAATGTTTACCTGACGGGCACGACCCAGGCCAAGTGCGTCGGCCGGGACCGGCTCGGTGATGACGGAGCCGGCGGCCACGAGCGCGCCGTCGCCGATCTGGGCGGGCGCGACCATCATGGTGTCGGAACCGATGAAGGCGTCCTTGCCGATGACGGTCTTGTGCTTGTGCACGCCGTCGTAGTTGCAGGTGATGGAGCCTGCGCCCACGTTGACGCCGGAGCCCATGGTGGTGTCGCCGATGTAGGACAGGTGCGGCACCTTGGAGCCCTCGCCGATCGTGGACTTCTTGATTTCCACGTGTGTGCCGGCCTTGGAGCCGTCGAGCATGTGGGTGCCCGGGCGCAGGTAGGCGCGCGGGCCGCAGTCGACGCCGTTCTCAATGACGGCCTCGATGGCGATGGTCTCATCGATGGTGCAGCCGCTGCCGACGGTGGTGTCGGTGAGGCGACTGTTGGGGCCGAGCTGGCATTCCTCGCCCACGGTGACGTGGCCGATCAGATGCGTCTGCGGCCACACGACGGTGTCGCGGCCGATAACGGCGTCGGGGCCGATCCAGGCCTGCGTGGGATCGATGAACGTGACGCCCTCGGCCATCCAGTGCTCGTTGATGCGGTCGCGCGCAATGGCGGTGAGCTGCGCGAGCTGGATGCGGCTGTTGACGCCCAGGCCGTCGCGGTAGTCATCGCAGTGGAAGATGGAGACCGCCTGGCCGTGACCCTTGAGGATTTCGAGCATGTCGGGCAGGTAGTACTCGGACTGCGCGTTGTCGTTGCCGATCTCGTTAATGTGGGCGGCGAGCTGCGCGCCGTCAAAGGCGTAGCAGCCGGCGTTGCACTCCAGCAGCGTGGCGGCCTGCTCGGGCGTGCAGTCCTTCTGCTCGATGATGCGCTCGATCTGGCCGTCGGCGCCCAGCTTGATACGGCCGTAGCCGAAGGGGTCGGGCGGGGTCATGGTCATGACGGTGCAGGCGAGCTCGCCGGTGGCGACGGTCTGCGCGAACTTGGCGACGGTGTCGGCGGTGATGAGCGGCAGGTCGCCGTTGAGCACGACGACGGGGCCTTGCGTGATGCCGCAGGCCTCGAGCGCGACCTTTACGGCGTGGCCGGTACCCAGGCGCTCGGTCTGCTCGACGCACTCGACCTTGGTGGCGCTGTTGGCGTAGGCGCCGTCGATAAGGGCACGCATCTCGTCGGCGTGGCTGCCGATGACGACCACGACGCGGCTGCAGCCGGCCTTGATGGTGGCGTCGACGATCCACTGGACCATGGGCTTACCCAGGATCTTGTGCGAAACCTTGCAGTGGTTCGACTTCATGCGGGTGCCCTCGCCGGCGGCGAGGATAATTGCGGTTGCGTCCATGTGATCTCCTGTTACGTTATAGAGACGTGTGTTTGGAAACGATACACGGCGCAATATGATACCGCAGGCATATGTTGAGCGCGTAACGATTGGTTTGCGGCGGTTGAGGCTTGCGTCGCTGGTGTGGCGTTTGTACTGCTTGCGTGCGGCGTTGGCGGTGCTACGGAGCTGTCGTTTGAGCTAGGGGACGGGGGTGCCCGTGGACAACATACGAGAAGAGTTTGGCGGCGGGCCCGTCGCGGCATTCTCGATGTCGCATCCGGCTGTGCCGGCACTCTATATAGTGCTGACGCTGGGGCTCACCATGTTCTCGATGCAACCGGTGCTGATCGCGCTGTCGCTTGCGGGCGGGCTGGCGTATGGATTTGCGACGCGTGGGGCTGCCCGCACGCTGGGCGCACTTCGCTGGCAGCTGCCGGTGATTTTGATTATCGCGCTGGTCAATCCGCTGTTTAGTGCATCGGGCTCGACGGAGCTGTTTCGTATTGGTATGCGCGCGGTGTATCTAGAGAGCATGGTTTACGGCCTGTGCATGGGTGGACTGTTTGTGGCGAGCGTGCTGTGGTTTGAGGCAGCGGCGTCGATGCTCGAATACGACAAGGTGCTCGCGCTGCTGGGCAATGCCGCACCGGTGATTGCGCTCATGATCTCGATGTGCATGAGGCTTATCCCGCAGTTTTTGCGCCGCGGTCGTACGGTGCTGGCGGTGCAGGATGCGATTGACGTGCCGGGGCGCGCGCCGGCCGATCCCGTGCGCTCGCGTCTGCGGGCGTCAAGCGTGTTGATGGGCTGGGGCATGGAAGATTCGCTGGATCGCGCGGACGCGATGCGCTCACGCGGGTGGGGTGCCGCGACGCGTCGTACGACGTATGCGCGGTATCGACTGGGACTCAGCGACGTTGCCGCGCTGGTTGGGCTTGCGCTGTTTGGCGTGGCCACGGCGTCAGTGGCGTGGACCGCGACGACGCAGTATTCGTTTTATCCGCAGCTCTCGGTGCCGGCGCCGTGGCTGGGCTATGTCGTGTACGCTGCCTGGATGGTGCTGCCTTGCGCGTTGCACGCGATTGATGAGAAGAGGTTTGGCTGATGGCTCGGTTGGATAGGGGCCCGGTGTCGGGCGCGGCGTGCGGCCCGGATATGCCGGCGATTGAGGTGCGGAGCCTGAGCTTTGCCTACCCCGATGCTGATGCTGCGGTGCTCGAGGGGCTCGACTGGTCTGTTCCCCAAGGTGCATTTGCGTTGCTTGTTGGCGGTACCGGATCGGCTAAGTCGACGCTGCTGTCGCTGCTCAAGCCCGAGATCGCGCCGGCGGGCGAGCGCACTGGCGAACTGCGCGTGCTGGGCGAGAACGTTGCCGACATGGACGCGCGGGCATCGGCGGAGCGCGTGGGCTATGTGTTCCAGGATCCCGAGAACCAGATTGTGTGCGAGACCGTGTGGCACGAGATGGCGTTTGGTCTGGAAAACTTGGGGCTAGCGCGTGATGAGATGCGCCGTCGCGTATCTGAGACCAGCTATTTCTTTGGGCTGGAAGATTGGCTCCACCGCGACACCGATACGCTTTCGGGCGGACGCAAACAGCTGCTGTCGCTGGCGGCTGTGCTGGCATTACGCCCGCGCGTGCTGCTGCTCGACGAGCCCACGTCTCAGCTCGATCCCGTTGCTGAGAAGAATTTCCTGCACGCGCTGTTTCGTGTGAATCGCGAGCTGGGCTGCACGGTTGTTGTGGCGACGCATCAGCCGCGCCCAATGCTCGAATACGCGACGCGTGCGTACCGGATTGAGGACGGTCGCGTGCGCGAGGTGGCGGATATGGCTTCTTTGGGACGCCGAGAATCGCTGTTTTCCGATGACATGTTGGGGTGGGGTGCCATCCGATGTGCAAAAAACGGAGTATTCAGCAGGCGTGAGGACAATTTGGGCTCTCTGGAGCCGCCCGGGGACGTATCGAGCGCGAAAAAAAGTTCAGAATTGGACAAATCGTCCGAATTTGTGGCGCAAACGTCACTCGAGAATGGCTCGGAAGCCTTCCCGCGCACGGATGGAAGCAGAATACTCCAAAAAATGCACGGCGGGTCGGCTACCACCCTGTCGGAAGGCTGGTTTCGCTACGATCGCGCGGGCGGTTGGGTGCTGCGCGGGCTCGACGTGGCGTTTTCGGCCGGTGCGGTGCATGCGATCGTGGGCGGCAACGGATGCGGTAAGTCGACGATACTCTCGGTGCTGGCGAAGACCGCCAAGCTGCAGCGCGGCCGCATGGTGCGCGGAGCGGCCTCGGCGGCGCTGCTGCCTCAGAATCCCAAAGCATTGCTGGTTGCCGATACGGTTCGCGACGAGCTGATGGAATGGGCTTCGACCTGCGGATATGACGAGACCGTGGCGCGGGAGCGTGCGGCGAGCTTGGGGTTGTCGGGTCTGGATGGACGCCATCCGTACGATCTTTCGGGCGGGCAGCGTCAACTGCTTGCATTGGCAAAACTGCTGCTAATCGGCCCCGAACTGCTATTGCTCGATGAGCCCACCAAGGGTCTAGACCTGTTCAGCCGCCGCATCATCGCCCGCGCCCTGCGTGACCATGCGAAGGCTGGCGGCACCGTCATCATGGCTACGCACGATTTGGACTTTGCCGAGCAGGTAGCCGACGACGTCGCCATGATGTTTGACGGCGAGATTGCCTGCATGGAGCCGCCGGCCGACTTCTTTGCCGACAACGTGTTCTATAGGGCGTGATGGGATGACGGACTGTCGTTTCTCGCGTTTGCTTGCAAAACTGGAGATCCCGCTGTTGTTGGCGGTGCCGGCGGTAATGGCTGCGGCGTTGCTGGCGGGTGTTGAGCAGGCGGCGCTTGCCATGCTTGTCGTGGTGGCGCTGGTGCTCGCGCTGTTCTTTGCGGGTTACGAGGCATCTCGTCCGGGATTGCGCCAGATTATGCCCACGCTGGTGCTGGCGGCGCTGGCGGCGGCGGGGCGCATCCTGTTTGGGCCCATTCCCGACTTTAAACCCGTGAGTGCCATCGCCATTATCGCCGGGGCGACACTCGGTCGTCGTAACGGCTTTATGGTCGGTGCGTTGGCGGCGCTGACCAGCAATTTCTTTTTTGGGCAGGGCATGTGGACGCCGTGGCAGATGTATGCCTGGGGGCTCGTGGGATACGTTGGCGGTGCGCTGACGTACGCGGGTGCGTTCGACCGCGCCGACGGCACCGTGCGCATGCCAGCACTGCTGGCGTACGGCTTTGCGTCGGGCCTGCTCTATGGCGTCGTGATCAACGCGTATGACATCATTGGTTTTGTGCAGCCGCTTACCTGGGCGGGTGCCGTGGCGCGTCTTGCCACGGCGGTGCCGTTCGATATCACACACGGCCTCGCGACCTGCGTGTTCTTGGTCGCCCTGTACAAGCCCTGGTGTCGCCGCATTAACCGTGTCGTCGTGAAATACGGGCTGTAAGGCTGGTTGCGTCGGAGCGGGAATCAATACTGCCGAAGTGCCATTTTAAAACTATGCCGGTTTACGGGGCTAGATTGGCGCAGGCCGACCATACCGGCTTTTTTCAAAATAGAGCAAGCCGTTTACCTGCGGTTTTATTATTACGGAATTGCGCATGGCTGGGGGTTCGCGATTCAGCCCCGTAAACCGGCATAGTTTTAAAATGGCCGGCTGATACGACGGGCATCGTGGCCCCCAGAGAGCCAAATTGATCCATTTTCTTCCGTCTCCAGATGTCCCCAGGAAATCAGTTGACGGCGCTTGCCACGAAACTGGCCCATCTACTACGTTTAGCTTGATACCCCCGACCATGACCGCGTTTTATGAAAAACCGCAGGCTTTCTACCTGCGGTTTTCTTTTTGCGTTGTTCGCTGTGGTTGAGGGTAGTGGCTTAAACGTAGTAGATGGGCTGGTTTCGTGGCGGACGGGGTCACGCGGGCGCCCTTGCGCGGGCAAAAGTGATCTGTATTCCTTCGTCCCCGGGGGATCATTTGGGGGCTAGAGCTCTAGCGTGAGGGTGACGGGGCAGTGGTCGCTGCCGAAGATGTCGCCACGGATACCGGTGTCGCGTACGTTGTCGGCGATTGCGTCGCTTACCAGGAAGTAGTCGATGCGCCAGCCTGCGTTGTTCTTGCGGGCATTAAAGCGATAGCTCCACCAGCTGTAGACGCCCTCGACGTCTGGATTAGCCGTGCGCCAGGTATCGGTAAAGCCGGCGTTGAGCAGCTCGGTAAACTTGCCGCGTTCTTCGTCCGAAAAGCCGGCGTTGCCGCGGTTGGACTTGGGGTTCTTAAGGTCGATCTCCTCGTGCGCCACGTTAAAGTCGCCGCAGGTCACGACGGGTTTGCCGCTCTCGCGCTCAAGCGCGCTCAAAAAGCCGCGATAGGCATCATCCCAGGCCATGCGCACGTCGATGCGGGCGAGTTCGTTTTGCGCGTTGGGAGTGTAGACATCCACAAACCAGAACTTGTCGAACTCCAACGCGCAGACGCGGCCCTCGGTTGCGGCTTGGGCGACGAGCTCGGCCGCCTCGCCCTCGCCGGCGTAGGGTAACAGCGCGTCGGCGTGCAGCACGCGCAGCGGTTCCTGGCGGCTAAAGACCGCAGTGCCCGAATAGCCTTTACGCTCGGCGTAGCTCCAGGTTTGGCGATAGCCGGGCAGGTCAATATCAACCTGGCCTTCTTGCAACTTGGTCTCTTGCAACGCCAGGATATCGACGTCGAGTTCTTGCGCGATCTGGATAAAGCTCGGGTCCTTTTTGAGCACGGCGCGCAGGCCGTTGACGTTCCACGAGGCGAAAGTGTAAGTCTGAGGCATGGTGTCCTTTCGACGGGGTTGGCAGGCTTAAGATTAGCGCAACAGGGGCGGTGGTGGGCACCGCGCGTGCTGACCCAAAGGCCGCATGCTGGGACATCGCCCGACGCTGCCCGACCAACAAGGACGGAGGACTCATATGACGCAGGCGATAACGGACTCCAAACAGGCCTCCGCCGCGCTGGCGGAGCTGTTCGGCACCCACAAGCGCGTGGTCTTCTTTGGCGGCGCGGGCGTTTCCACGGCGAGTGGCATCCCCGATTTCCGCAGCGTGGACGGCCTATATCACCAACAGTTTGCCTATCCGCCCGAGACCATGCTCTCGCATAGCTTTTACGAGGTGCACCCGGCCGAGTTCTTCGACTTCTACCGCACCAAGATGATCGCGCTTGGCGCCAAGCCCAACCGCTGCCACACCAAGCTGGCCGAGCTGGAGCGCGCCGGCAAGCTCGACGCCGTGGTGACGCAAAACATCGACGGCCTGCATCAGATGGCCGGCTCACAGCGCGTGTTTGAGTTGCACGGATCGGTCCATCGCAACATTTGCCAGTCGTGCGGCGCGGTCTATAGCGCCGAGTGGATTTGCTCGCGCGAGCACGAGGATGCCGCGGGCGTGCCCGCGTGCCCCGCGTGCGGCGGCCGCATCAAGCCCGATGTAGTGCTCTACGAAGAGCCGCTCGACGAGCATGTGTTGACCGGTGCCGTTGCCGCCATCGCCGCGGCCGATGCCCTCATTGTAGGCGGGACCTCGCTCGTGGTGTATCCGGCGGCGGGCCTTACGCGTTACTTTACCGGCGATACGCTGGCCATATGCAACCTTGCTCCCACCGATCAGGATGCAAATGCCGACCTGCTGATTTCTTGCGACATCGCGGCCGCGTTTGCGTTCTAGCCCGCGCGCGCGGATACAATAGAAAGACTGATTGCAAAGCGACCCCGCCGCCAGCTCCCCAAGCTCGGCGGCGTGGGCATTTTAGGAGGATGTTCATGGCGAACGACAGCAAGACATGGCGGTGCGGAAAGTACGAGCTCAGCTTTGACCGTCCGCGCATCATGGGCGTCCTCAACGTGACGCCCGATTCGTTTAGCGATGGCGGGGAGCACTTCGACCCGGATGCCGCCATCGAGTACGGCCTGGCGATGCTCGACGCCGGCGCCGACATCATCGACGTGGGCGGCGAGTCCACGCGCCCCGGCTTTACCCCGGTCAACCCCGACGAGGAGGCTCGCCGCGTGCTGCCCGTGGTGCGCGCGCTGGCCAAGGAGGGCGCCATCGTCTCGATCGACACGCGTCATGTGGCGGTTGCCAAGGCGGCCGTGCGCTGCGGCGCCTCGATCGTCAACGACGTGACCGGCTTCACCGATCCCAAGATGGTCGAGTTTGTTAAGACGAGCACCTGCGGCATCATCGTGATGCATGCCGGCGAGGTCGCCGCGCCCACCCGCACGCACGCAACGGTGCAGCTCGATACCTCGGCAGCGGCGTTTGTTGCCGAGAAGGCGCGCGAGGCGGCTGCCGAGGCCGCGCGTGAGGCCGAGAAGCCGGCTCGCCGCCGTCGCGGCAAGTTGCTGGGTGAGCCTAAGTCGGAGGCCAAGCTTCCGGGCGGCGTGGTGCAGCCCTCGTTGCCGTTTGGCGAACCGGAGCCCACGTCCGAGCCTGCAAGCGAGCAGGAGACGCCGGCCGCCGAGCAGGCTGCTGCCGCCGAGACCGTCGCGCTCGCGCCCGAGGCCGCGCCCGCAGCCACCGAGGCCGCATCGGAGCCCAATGACCGCCTGGCCACCATGATGCGCCGCAGCGCCCGCCGCGAGGAAGCCTACGTGCCCACCTCGCAGCTCCGCCGCTTCACCCTGCCCGATTCGGCGCCCATCATGCGCCGCGTTATGGGCTTTCTGTCCGACCAGGCCCGCACGCTCATCCATGCCGGCGTGTCGCGCGACCGCATCTGCATCGATCCTGGCCCGGGCTTTGGTAAGTCGGCTAACGAGGACATCGTCATCCAGCGCGAGACTGCCAAGATGGCGTCACTGGGCTATCCGCTCATGTGCGCCGTGTCGCGCAAGCGCTTTGTGGGTGCCGTCTCGGGCGTGACCGAGGCCGCCGAGCGCGATGCCGCTACGTTTGGCGTGTGCCTGGGCGCCATCCAGGCCGGTGCCAACATCGTGCGCGTGCACGACGCCGCGGGTTTTGCGCAGTTCCTGAACGGCTACTGGGCGGTTGCCAAGCCGCAGCCGCGCCGCGCGTTTGTGGCCGTGGGCTCCAACCTGGGGCATCGCTGCGACAACATTCGCGCCGCACGCGAGATGATCGCCGAGATTCCACTCACCTGCGTGTCCAACTCCTCCAAGATTTACGAGAGCGAGCCGGCCTACGAGACGCGCCAGGACGCGTTTGCCAACGCCGTCATCGAGATCAAGACCGAGCTGGCGCCGTTGGTGCTGCTCGACGAGCTCATGAAGATCGAGGCCGAGCTGGGACGCGACCGCTCCAAGAAGGCCAAGGTCAACGGCCCGCGCACCATCGACCTGGACCTGCTGTGGATGGATGGCGAGACCCACGGCGGCAAAAAGCTGCGCCTGCCGCATCCTCTCATTGGCGAGCGCGACTTTGTGCTGGTGCCGCTCGAGGACCTGATGCACGACCCGGCGCGGTTCTTCCGCTACAACGGTGTCGAGGTCAAGGAGCCCGAGGACCGCGTGGGCCATATCGTTGGCGAATTGGGGCGTATGTAGATGATCGAGATGAATGCTGTTGCCGCCGGCACCGAGCTCGACGCGGCGCGTAACGCGGGCCGCGAGGGCGTGTCCGCGGGCTGGTGCGCGTGGAGCGCGGGCGATGCTTCGCTGACGTTTTCGCTGGTCGTGCGTCCGGATGTGAATATGCACGCCTTCCACGGCCTGCCGTTTGTGGCCGCGATGGGCATGATGGATGCGCTTGTGGGCACAGTGTCGACGCCGGGCCTGGGCCTTGCCGGCAAGGTGGGTATCCGGTGGCCGAGCGATATCGTGTGCGGTGCGCCTGCGTTTGAGACGTCGCTCGCGCGTGTTGCCGTGAACGGCGGTGCCGGTGCCGCGGGCATGTTCGGTGCCGTGACGGTGGATATTGAGCGTTCGGCGTTGAGCGAGCTTGGTGTGGACGTGGCTGACGAAGCGCTGGTCGAGGCGCTGGCCGCCGCCGTGCTGGCCCGCGTGGACGCCTGGGCGGTTGTTGCCAACACGCCGCAAGGCGCCGCAGGGCCGTTGGCCCCCGTGTTGGGCGAGTACTTCGATATGGTGCCGCTGCTCGGTCGCCAAGTTGCGGCGGTGTCGCCCAACGGCTTGCCGCTTGCGGTCGGTGTGTTTGCGGGCCTGGACATCTGGGGTCGCGCGACCATCAAGACCGATGCCGGCGAGCAGGAGTTTCCGCCCGAGGCTGTACGAATTCGCGGACTGTAACGCGTAGCGCCCGCGCCCAAAGATAACGACGACAACAAGACCCTCCTCGGCCTGTGCCGGGGAGGGTCTCGCCTATCTGGGGAACGGGGTTGCCAGCGCTCTATTCCTCAAAAATGAAAAATTTTCGTTTTTGAGGAATGGGCTTGGCGAACGTTTGCGGGGACTGTGGCATCGGGCGTGCTTGACTTAAGCCCCTGCTCTATCCCAGCTCCTGCATGCGGCGGTAGATTTCGCAGATACCCTTGATGGTGAGCTGTCCGTCGACCACGTCGAAGGCATCGGTCGAATCGGCGACGATGCTGGCGAGACCGCCTGTGGCGATAACCGTGGCGTCCTCACGACCCAGCTCGCGCTTCATGCGCGCGACCAGGCCCTCGGCCATGGCGGCGGCGCCCACCACGGCGCCGACCTTGATGCATTCCTCGGTGTCGCGGCCGATGGCGTGCTCGGGTGCCTCGAGCGGCACGCTGGCGAGCTTGGCGGCACGGGCGGCAAGCGCGTCCATGGAGATGCGGATGCCCGGCGCGATCGCTCCGCCAATGTAATAACCGTCCTCATCGATGACGTCGATATTGGTCGCGGTGCCAAAGTCCACCACGATTGCCGGCGCGCCGTAGAAAGTCTCGGCCGCAACGGCGTTGGCGACGCGATCGGCACCTACGGCCTGGGGGCGCGCCGCGTGCAGCTTGGTCACCGCGGCCGTCTGCGGCCCGATGACGATGGCGTCCGCGGCAATGCGGTCGGCCACGGCGTGCCATTCGCGCGAGAGCTGCGGCACCACGCCCGCAAAGGCGATCGCGTCGACCGCGTCGAGCGAAAGGCCGTACATTTTAAAGAAACCCATCAGGCGCACATGGATCTCGTCGGCGGTATAAGAGCGGTCGGTGGGCATGCGCCACGACTGCACCAGCTCGTCTCCGTCAAACAGGCCCATGGCCGTCTGCGTGTTTCCCATATCGATAGCGAGCAGCATGTCTACTCCCAGTGTTGGCATAAAAGGACGCGCACCATTGTATACGTGCCGTCGACGGCGCTCGGCTGCGATTCGTTTACGGTGATAGGGGCTGAGGGGTTTAAATATGAAGGAATTATGCTCTACGAGATTTTCCTTGCCGTTTACCGAACTCCCGCGTAATATTCTTTCTTGCGCACATGAGGTGCCCAGACATTGCGGGGTGGAGCAGTCTGGTAGCTCGCCGGGCTCATAACCCGGAGGTCGTAGGTTCAAATCCTGCCCCCGCGACCAAGAACTTGCAGCTCGTCGGCCTAGCCGGCGAGCTTTTTTGTTATTTCGGGACCGTGTTTTCGGTCCAATTCTCGGCCTCTCAAACAAAATCTCGATCTGTAACATCTAGACCCGATTTGGGCGGCTAGGTGTTACAGATCGAGATATACCGGTGGGTTGGGTCGTGTTTGTCTAAATCTGTAACACGAGGAACGGATTTTGCCGAGTTGTTGTTATAGATTGAGCTTTTCTAGCAGGCGGGTTTGGTTTGTCTCGATCTGTAACAGGTTGGGGTCAAAAGTAGGTCTAGATGTTACAGATCTAGATTGTTGAGGATGGGTTGAGAGGAATATCTTGATTTGTAACAGCAAGACCCGGTTTTGCCGAGTGGTTGTTACAGATTGAGACAAACCGACGGGCCGCCCCGCCCCATCCACCTGCCGCCACCTGATATTCGCCGATTTCCGTTGTGCCGCTGTGCCCCCATGCCATATCCTCTAGACAACTACGCGGCATCATCGCCGCCGCGCCTACAAGAGAGGAATGTCCATGACCGCACCTGCATCCAAGCTGCTCCAGCCCATTACGGTTGGTCCCCTTGAGCTCAAGAACCGCATTATGTTTCCGCCGCTGACCACCGGCTACGAGGAGCGCGACGGTTCCATCGGCGAGCGCAGCCTGGCTTTTTACGAGCGCTTGGCCCGTGGCGGCGTGAGCTACATCGTCATCGGCGACGTCGCTCCCGTCATGACCGCAAGCCCCACGCCCAAGCTGGCAACCGACGCCCAGATCCCCACGTTTAAGGCGCTGGCCGATGCCGTCCACAAGCACGGCGCCAAGGTCGCGCTGCAGCTGTTCCACCCCGAGTACGATGTGCCCGGTGTCGGCCGCATGGTCATGGGTTCCATGGCCGCCGCCAAGGCCGCGCAGGAGGCCAAGGCCGCCGGCGACGAGGAGACCTTTGCCGCCAAGATGGCCGAGTCCAACGAGATCCGCAACCAGGCCTACGCCAAGCTGCATCACGACATGCAGCACTTTGTGAACGAGGCGAGCGTAGAGCAGCTCACCCAGATCAAGGAGGCCATCGCTGCCTCGGCCGCTCGCGCGCAGCAGGCCGGCATCGACGCCATCGAGGTCCACGGCGACCGCTTGGTGGGTTCGCTGTGCTCGGCCATCCTCAACCAGCGCACCGACGAGTACGGTGGTTCGTTCGAGAACCGCGTTCGCTATGCGCTGGAGGTCGTCGCTGCCATTAAGGAAGCCGCGCCGCAGCTGATGGTGGAGTACAAGCTCCCCGTGATCATGGAGAACCCCGACGGCACGCCGCGCGGCAAGGGCGGCCTGCTACCCGACGAGGCCTGCGAGTTCGCCAAGCTGCTCGAGGGCGCGGGCATCGACATGATCCAGGTCGCACAGGCCAACCACACCGGCAACATGGGCGACACCATTCCGCCCATGGGCGCCATGCCCTACAACTGGACGCTGCCCGTGGCCGAGCGCGTCAAGGCCCTGGTCTCCGTGCCGGTGGCAACCGTGGGCCGTGTTGTCTCGGTCGAGGCCGGCGAGAAGATCCTGGAGGATGGCTCGGCCGACATCATCGCCTATGGCCGTTCGCTCATGTGCGACCCCGACATTGCGCTGAAGGCCGCCACGGGCGAGCCCATTCGCGAGTGCCTCAACTGCAACAAGGGCTGCGTCGACGCGATTCAAAACCGCAAGTACATCTCGTGCGTGCTCAACGCCGAGAACGGCGACGAGGCGACCATCGCCATCAAGCCGGGCGAGGGCGACAAGAAGATCGCCGTGGTGGGCGGCGGCATCGCCGGCCTGGAGGCCGCGCGCGTGGCGGCCAAGCGCGGCTACGACGTGACCGTCTACGAGGCGAGCGATCATCTGGGCGGCCAGATTGTGCTGGCGGCTGCGCCTCCGCGCAAGGACGAGATTATGCGCTCGGTCGAGTACTACGAGAAGATTCTGCCTAGCCTGGGCGTGAAGGTTGAGCTCAGTCATGCCGCTACCGCTGAGGACCTCAACGCCGCCGACGCTGCGATTGTGGCCGTAGGCGCACACGACGTGGTCATCCCCGTTCCGGGTGCCGATTCGGAGAAGGTCGTCTCGAGCTGGGACGTACTGGCCGGCAAGGTGGAGCTCAGCGGTCGCGTCGCCGTCATTGGCGGTGGCCTGGTGGGCACCGAGACTGCCGAGTATCTGCTGCAGCACGGCTGCGAGGTGGCGATCGTCGAGATGCTCGACAAGATTGCCGCGGGCGAGTCCGAGACCATTCTGCCGCTGATTATGAGCGACTTTGCAGAGCACAACGTGGAGCAGCACGTGAAGACCCGTCTAACCGCCATTACCGACGAGGGCGTGGAGGCTATTCGTACTGCCGAAGACGGCACCGAGGAGCCGGTGAAGATCGCCTGCGATTACGTGGTGATGGCCGTGGGCTCCAAGGCCAACGCGTTTGACCTGGACGGCGTGACGGTGCCCGTGACCTGTGTGGGCGACTGCTCGGGCGAGCGCACCGCCGACATCGCGAGTGCCATTCGCACGGCATATCACGCGGCCAACGAGCTGTAGTTAACTTCGCGGCCAGGCGGGGCGGTAGCACGGATCTGCCTCGCCCGACTGCGTCCCATGGGGTGTCAACCGGGGCGGGGTCTGCGGCGCAGCAGGTCCCGCCCTTTTTGTTTGCTCCGGTGGATGGCAATGCGCGGTAATCATGAGGAGTGAGGACATCTACTACCTTGCAGGCCGCTCAAAATTATTGGTGGAGGGGTTAATAATTATATCCTCTATACCAAAAGACATAAAGAGATGCCAATTTTGGTGACAAGCGAATGACGATTAGCTGCGAGTCGGCTACCAGCGTAAATAATCGATAAAGAAATGTCGTAAATTGGTGCCAAATGCCCAGATAACGCCGCGTCTATTTTAATTAACTGTTTTGAGCAAACAGCAAAATGCTACTATCTAACATGCACGTAAGAAAGCAGATTAACGGTTAAGGCTAAGAAGTGGCAGGTATGTCGGAAGCAACTAGGACTCGTACGCATGCGCCCGAGGTTAGGCAGCGCGCCGTCGAGGTCCTCCAAGAGGGGGTCGGTCATCGTGCCCTCGCCGCGGAGCTCGGCATTCCCCAGGCCACGGCTCGTCAGTGGGCCCGCGCGTATGCCGTGGGCGGTGCCGATGCCGTGCTCAATGCGGGCACTCGCCATCACACATATTCGTACGACGTAAAGCTCGCCGTGGTTAAGGACCGTCTGGAAAACGGCCTGACGGTTCGCGAGGCTATGATCAAGCACAAGATTCCCAGTGAGTCTTCGGTCAAGGCCTGGTGCCGCCTGTACCGCGATGGCGGCGAGGCCGCGCTGGTCGATAAGCCGCGGGGTCGCAAGCCGCGCGTTAAAAAGGCGGAATAGCGAACGGGATGGTGCGCCCACAGGGGCGCATTTTTCTTGCCGCGCCAACTTTTCGGACCGCCGCGAGCCTATCGGGACATCCTTCAACGTGGCCAATAAACCGCGGGCGGTGGCCCGCGTGCCCGTCGCTGCGGCAAGGGAACGTCACTCCTCTGCTCCAAAGCGGACAGACTCCTTGCCCTGTACGCCTAAAACTCCCCAGTTGACCGAAAACCTGCCGCCGCTACTCCTCAATTGAGCTATAACGTTAAACAATTGCAGCGTTTTTGCATGGGGGAGTGATGGTATGACGCTACTGTATTTCCTTACCCTGTTTCCGCTGGTACCGGCGCTGGGCATGCTGGTCGCGCGCGGTGACCGCGCCCGCGATGCGGTGGGGCTCATAGGTTCCGGCATTATTATGGCGGTGACAGCTGTAGTCGCCGTCATGTTTTTTGGCACGGGCCCGCAGAGCTTTGAGGTTGCCCCCGGCACCTCGCATGTGCTCTCGATCATCAGCTCCGCCATCGATGTCATCCTGTGCGCCGTCATCCTGTACAACGCGTACAAATATAGGAACGCGCTCACCACGGTGCTCGGCATAGCCCAGCTGGTGGGCTCGCTCGCCTTTGCGGTCATGACGCTGCCCGCGGCCGAGGTCGTCACCGCCACGCCGCTCTACCTGGACTACATGAGCGTGATCATGGTCCTCGCCGTCGGCATCGTCGGCAGCCTAATCTGCGTGTATGCCTTGGGCTACATGAAGGACTTCCAGGCCCACGATGAGCACGAGGCAGCGCTGCGCGGGCAGACCGCGCCCGACCGTCGCCCGCAGTTCCCGGCGCTTATGTTCCTGTTCCTCTCGGCCATGTTCGTCATCGTGACGAGCGACAACCTTGAGTGGCTGTTCTGCGGCTGGGAAATCACCACCGTGTGCTCGTTCCTCATGATTGGCTACACGCGCACGCCCGAGGCCGTCAAGAACGCCTTCACCCAGATCATCCTCAACATGCTGGGCGGTATCGCGTTTTTGGCCGGACTCATGTATCTGCACGTTAACGGCATGCCGCTGACCATCTCGGGCATGATCGAGCTTTCCGGCGCCGGAACCGCGCAATCCGCGCTGCTGGTGATGCCGGTCATCCTGCTGTCGCTCGCCGCGCTCACCAAGGCCGCGCAGATGCCGTTCCACACGTGGCTGTTGGGCGCCATGGTTGCCCCCACGCCCACGAGCGCCCTGCTGCACTCGTCAACCATGGTTAAAGCCGGCGTGTTCCTGATGGTCAAGCTGAGCCCGCTCTATGCCATCTATCCCGTGACTGGCTTTATGGTCACGAGTGTGGGTGCCATCACGTTTTTGCTCGCTGCCCTCATGGCCATCTCGCAGAGCAACGCCAAACGTGTGCTCGCGTACTCCACCATTTCCAACTTGGGCCTCATCAGTGCCTGCCTGGGTGTCGGCGCGCCCGAGGCCGTGTGGGCCGCCATCTTCCTGATCTTGTTCCATACCGTGGCCAAGTCGCTGCTATTCCTGTGTGTGGGCACCGCCGAGCATCATATCGGCAGCCGCAATATCGAGGACATGGACGGTATGTTCAGCCGCATGCCGCACCTGACGCGTCTGATGATGCTGGGCATCATGGGTATGTTTGTGGCGCCGTTTGGCATGCTCGTGTCCAAGTGGGGCGCCTTGGTGGCGTTTGCGCAGACCGGCAACGTGCTCATGATCATGGTGCTGGCCTTCGGCTCGGCCGCGACGTTCTTCTTCTGGGGCAAGTGGCTTGCCAAGCTTTCGGGCGTCGATCCCACGGCTCAAAACGTTGAGGTCAATGTCCATAAGACCGAATGGATGGCGCTCAACACCATCGCCGCGCTACTGATTCTGTGCTGCGTGGCGTTCCCGGTTATCTCGAGCGGCCTGGTGTCGCCTTACTTGGCCATGGTGTTTGGCCGCGTGCCGTATGTTATTGGCAAGGACGCTATGTATCTGATGGTGGTTATCGTGGCGTTTATCGCCGTGGTGCTGCTGACGTCGTTCCGCGTGAGCAATAAGCCGCACGTCAACGTGTACCTTTCGGGCGTGGGAACCGACAAATATCGCCATTTCCGCGGCTCGATGGGACACGAGGTGAAGGCCGAAAAGCGCAATTGGTACTCGGAGGACGCCCTTGGCGAGAAGCGTATTGGCCCCGCGGGTAGCGTCGTGTGCTGCAGCATTATCGTGTTTGCGCTGCTGTGTTGCGCGTGGATTGGGCCCGATCGACTTGCCATGAGTGCGCCCTCGGTGCTGCGCGGCAAGTATTTCGAAGGCTCGGGCGTCGTGGGCATCTTTATTGGCACCGTGGCGTTTGCCTTGCTGGCGCCGCTTGTGGGCGGCCTGATCGACGGCGTTGACCGTAAGCTTTCGGCTCGCATGCAGGGCCGCGTGGGCCCGCGCTTGCTGCAGCCCTTCTACGACGTTGCCAAGCTGCTGCGCAAGGCGCCCGCCAGCGTGAATACCATGGATGATACCTACATGGCGTGCGCGCTCATCTTTACCGTCGTGGGCGGCGGCATCTTTGTGTCGGGCTCCAATACGCTGCTGTGCGCTTTTATGGTGACGCTCGCCGCGATCTTTGTGGTGCTGGCGTCCGCCTCGACGCAAAGCCCGTTTGCCCAGGTCGGCGCCGACCGCGAGCTGCTGCAGGTCATGAGTTACGAGCCCGCCGTTCTGCTGATGAGCGTGGGCCTGTACCTTGCCACCGGCAGCTTCGATTCCATCGCCGTGACGGGGCAGTCGGCCCCCATCATCGTGTACAGCGCGCCCATTTTCCTCGCGCTACTCGCGGTGCTTACCATCAAGCTGCGCAAGTCGCCGTTTGACCTTTCGTACTCGCATCACGCGCATCAGGAGATCGTCCAGGGCGTCGCCACCGAGATGAGCGGCGGCACGCTGGCCAAGATGACCCTTATGCACTGGTGCGAGACCGTGTTGTTTTTGATGTGGGTGGGCATGTTCTTTGTTTGGGACAACCCGGTGAGCTGGGTCGTCGCCCTGGTCGTGATGGCTGCGACGTACTTTGTCGAGGTGCTGATCGACAACACCTTCGCACGCAGCACCTGGCGCAGCTGCTTTAAGCTCGGCTGGGGCGTGGCGCTGGTGTTTGGCCTGCTCAACCTTATGCCCATCCTCGTCGACGTGTTTATTTAGGAGGCGGCATCCATGGATCATAAAATGTCGCGCTCGCCGTGGGTTATTCATTACGACGGCTCGAGCTGCAACGGATGCGATATCGAGGTGCTGGCCTCGCTCACGCCACTGTTTGATGCGGAGCGCTTTGGCGTGGTCAACACCGGCAACCCCAAGCATGCGGACATCTTTTTGGTGACGGGGTCGGTCAATGCCCAGAACCTGCCCGTCGTGCGCCAGATCTACAACCAGATGCTCGAGCCCAAGTGCGTGGTGGCATGCGGTATCTGCGCGTGCTCGGGCGGCGTGTTCCGCGATGCCTACAACGTGATCGGCGGCGTGGACCGCGCGATTCCCGTGGACGTGTACGCGCCCGGGTGCGCCATTCGTCCCGAGACGGTGATCGATGCCATTGTGGAGGCGTGCGGCATCCTGGACCAGAAGGAGGCCGTGATGCGTGCCGGCGGTGACCCGCTCACCGTGGGCGGCGCCGCTACCTGGGACGGTGGCGTTGAGCTGGGCGAGGACGGGTTTGTGGCTGCGGGGGCCGGGGCTGACGGTGCCGGTGACGGTGACGAGGCCAACGTGTCCACCAGGTCCGCCGCACCCGCCGCTGGCGACGCACCTGCTGAGACGCCCGCCGCTGCAAAGGAGGCCGAGTAATGCAAAAGGCTATCTATACCACTGTCGGGATCGACGAGCTCCTGCCGCATGTCCAGGCGCTCAAGGGCGTCGGCGCGCGCTTTGTGCAAATGCATGCCGAGCGCTGTGTGGACGACGGATCGTATCGCCTGGTCTATACGTTTATCAACGTTCGCGCTGCTCAGGAGCAGATCGCGCGGGACGGAAACTATGCGATTGAGAACCTGGCAGTCGAGGGCATCGACCAGTACCAGGAGATTCCGTCCATCAGCTCGTATTATCCGGCGGTGTTCCCGTTTGAAAATGAGGCGCACGACCTGTTTGGTCTTGCCATTACCGACATGCAGATCGACTTTAAGGGCTTTTTCTACCAGGTTTCGACTGCCGAGCCCATGAGCGTTATCACGCCCGAGGTGAAGGCCGCGCGCGAGAAGGCCATGAAGGTCCGTGCCGCCGCCGAGGCCAAGGCGCGCAAGGCCGCGGCCGAGAAGGCCGCTGCTGCCGCGGCCGCTGCAGGGGAGGGCGCTGCAGGTGCTGCTGTCGCTCAGCCCGCTACGGCTGCCGGTTCCGATGCTCAGCACGATGAGGCTGCTGCCAAGGCGGCGCTCAAAGCCGCCGAGCTGGAAGCAAAGCTCGCCGCCATGGATCCCGAGAAAGCGGCCAAGGTCCGCGCGGCGCTTGCCGCAAAGGCCGCCCGCGACAAGCAGAAAAAGGAGGCGTAAGGTCCATGGCACATCGCTCCGTTATTCCGTTTGGCCCGCAGCACCCGGTGCTGCCCGAGCCGCTTCATCTGGACCTGGTGATCGAGGACGACCACGTTCTCGAGGCAATTCCGCAGATCGGCTTTGTGCACCGCGGACTCGAGAAGCTCACCGAAAAGCGCGACATGCACCAGTTTGGCTACATCGCCGAGCGCATCTGCGGCATCTGCGCCGTGGGCCACAGCTACGGCTATGCCAGCGCCTGCGAGCGCATGCTCGACATCGAGGTGCCCGGCCGCGTGCAGTATATCCGCACCATTTTGCATGAGCTTTCGCGCATTCACTCGCACCTGCTGTGGCTGGGCCTGCTCGCCGATGCCTTTGGCTTCGAGGCGCTGTTCTATCGTTCGTGGACCCTGCGCGAGCAGATTCTCAAGATCTTCGAGAGCACCTGCGGCGGCCGCGTGATCCTTTCGATTAACGAGATCGGCGGCCTTAAACACGACATCGAGGACTCCGAGCTGGCGGGTATTGTCCAGACGCTCGACGCCATGCGCCCCGATTACGAGGCTCTGGTGCATACGTTTTTGGACGACAATAGCTGCGGCGAGCGCCTGCATGGCGTGGGCGTGATCAGCAAGAAGGACGCGCTGGAGCTTTCGATGGTCGGCCCGTTTGGGCGCGCCTCGGGCGTGGATTACGACGTGCGCATGTTCGGCGACGGTGCCTATGCGGATCTGGCCGCGTTTGAGCCCATCGTTGCCACCGACGGCGACTGCTATGCCCGCTGCCAGGTGCGTTGTGCCGAGGTCACGCAGGCCATGGACATCATTAAGGAGCTTGTCAGCAAGATTCCGCACGACGGTATCGGCGGGCGCACCAAGCTTACGCCGGCTGACGGCGCGCGCGGCGAGGTCGTGATTGAGCAGCCGCGCGGCGAAGCGTATTACTATGTGCGCGGCAACGGCACCAAGAACCTGGACCGCTTCCGTGTGCGCACGCCGACGTCGCAAAACCTTGCGGGCCTGACGCATGCGCTGCAGGGTGTGCTCATTGCCAACGTCCCTATGATTATCCTGACCATCGACCCCTGCATTAGCTGCACGGAAAGGTAGGCGTGGCATGAGTTTACTGACATTTGCCAAGACGGCCTTGGGTTCTATGGTCAAGCAGCCGGTCACGGTGTGCTATCCGCAGGAAAAGCTTGCATCGCCCGAGCGCCTGCGCGGGCATATCGTTAACGACATGGATGTATGCATCTGTTGCGGCATGTGCGCACGTCGCTGTCCGGCGGGTGCGCTCGCGGTCGATCGCAAGGACGGCACCTGGTCGATCGACCCGTACGCCTGCGTGGTGTGCGGCGAGTGCATCGAAAGCTGCCCCAAGCACTGCCTGAGTATGGACACCGCCCGCACCCCAGTCGCGGTGGATAAGACTCCCACGGTAGAAACCAAGCCGGAATAGCGCTGGAATAGGGGCCGGCGGGGCAAAAATGCCCAGATC
>NZ_JADNGN010000012.1 GCF_015553355.1 Collinsella aerofaciens | reverse complement strand
TGGCGATGTTGCCAGCGGCCCCGCTTCGTTTTGTTCCAGTATGTGCGGCTAGTCCTCGAGCAGGTCCTCGATAAAGCCGACGCGGTAGTTCTTGAAGATGACCTCGCCGCCGTCTTGCGTGGCATCCAGGTCGACATCGCCCATGATGCCAAAATCGTGGTCGCCATCCTCGTCGGCAAAGATCTGGTGCACGTGCCATACGTGCGCGGTCTTCTCGTCGGACTCGTCGATGGAAAACATCGCGGCGCTGCGGGCATCGCCGTCGGTGAGGATTTCCTCGTGCTGCTCGTGGTAAGCGTCGAGTGCTTTTTGCCAGCGGACCTCGCTCATGCCCCAGTCGTCGTCGAGCTCGCCCAGGTCGCGAACGCGCTCGCGGGCGGCAAGGGACACGCGGCGGAAGAGCGCGTTGCGCACCAACAGCGTGCAGCCGCGACGGTCCGCAACGACCTCGTCGATGCCCTGCGGCGGTGCGGCGTCGAGTGCAGCGGGGTTGCCGGCGTTCTCCCACTCGTCCACCAGGCTCGAGTCGACCGAGCGCACCACAAAGCCGAGCCACGAAATGATGTCACGCAAGCGCTCATCGCGCTTCTCAATGGGCACGGTGCGGTCGAGCGAACGGTAAGCCTCTGCCAGGTAGCGCAGCAGAATGCCCTCGGAGCGGGCGATGCCGAGCTTTTGGATATAGCCCTTAAAGTCGCTCGCGCTCTCCAGCATGTCGCGCAGGACGCTCTTGGGAGAGAGCTGGTAGTCGTTTGCCCAAGGCACTTCCTGGCAGTACTTGTCAAAAGCGGCGTCGAGCAAATCCTCGAGCGGCTTTTCGTACGTGACGTCTTGAATGCGCTCCAAGCGCTCCTCATATTCGACGCCGTCAGCCTTCATTTCGGCCATCGCGCGATCGCGTGCGGCACGCTCCTGTGCGCGCAATACCTGCTTGGGGTCCTCGAGCGTAGCCTCGACCATCGAGATGAGGTCCATGGTATAGGTCTCACTCTCGGGGTCGAGCAGCTCCAGCGCGGCAAGTAAAAACGGTGAGAGCGGCTGGTCGAGCGCAAAGTCCTCGGGCAGGTCGACCGTCAGCGCGTAGTCGATGTCCGGCGCGGCGTCAGCCGGAGCGTCGGGTGCGGGCGGCACCTCGGTGCGCACGACGACGCCGGAGTCAATGAGCGTGGCGAAGATCTCGTCGGCACGAACCTCGAGCTTTGCCTTTTCCTCGGGAGTCTGCAGACTCGTCTCGATGAGGTCGTGTACGCGGGCTCGGGCATCGCCGCCCTGCTCGACCACGCTAATCACCATGGAGTGTGTGATGCGCAGGCGCGGCTTGAGCGTTTCGGGCTGCGTCTCGATCAGGCGCTCAAAGGTCTGCTTGTTCCAGGTGACAAAGCCCTCGGGGGCCTTCTTCTTTTTAATCTTGCGGAGCTTCTTGGGGTCGTCGCCCGCCTTGGCCATAAGCTTGGCATTCTCGATTTCGTGCTCGGGTGCCTCGGCGATCACCATGCCCTCGGTATCGAAGCCCGAGCGGCCGGCGCGACCGGCGATCTGATGGAACTCGCGGGCGCGCAGGCGACGCATCTTGTAGCCGTCGAACTTGGTGAGCGCGGTGAGCACCACGGTGTGGATGGGTACGTTGATGCCGACGCCGAGCGTATCGGTGCCGCAGATGACGGGCAGCAGGCCCTGCTGCGCCAAGCGCTCGACCAGCAGGCGATAGCGCGGCAACATGCCAGCGTGGTGCACGCCGACGCCGCATCCAAGCAGGCGTTTGAGAATCTTGCCAAAGGCCGTCGAGAAGCTCGTGCCCTTGGCCGCCTCCTTGATGGCCTCGCGCTGCTCCTTGCTGGCAATGCCAAAGTTGGCGAGGGATTGCGCCGTTGCAAGGGCGGCATCCTGGCTAAAGTGCACGATGTAGAGCGGGGCCTCGCCGCGGCGCATCGCGAGCTCGACGGTGCCCTCGAGCGAGGTCGTCACGTAGTCGTAGCTCAGCGGCACGGGGCGCGGGGCATCGACGACCAAGTCGCAGGTAGCGCCGGTGTGTTCCTCGAGTGAGGCGGCGATGGCAGTGACATCGCCGAGCGTGGCGCTCATGAGCATGAATTGCGTGTGAGGCAGGGTGAGCAGCGGTACCTGCCAGGCCCAGCCGCGATCGGGGTCGGCAAAGTAGTGGAACTCGTCCATGGCGACGCAGCCAACATCGGCATCTTCGCCCTCGCGCAGCGCGTCGTTGGCAAGGATCTCTGCCGTGCAGCAGATGACGGGAGCCTTGGTGTTGATATGCGTGTCGCCGGTGATCATACCGACGTTATCGCGGCCGAGCACCTGCACAAGATCGAAAAACTTCTCACTGACCAGAGCCTTGATAGGAGCCGTGTAGTAGCAGCGCTTGCCCTGCGCCATGCCCATAAAGAGCATGCCCAGCGCGACAAGCGACTTGCCCGATCCGGTCGGTGTGCCTAAAATGACGTGATCGCCGGCAGCCAGGTCCATGAGGGCCTCTTCTTGGTGATCCCACAGTTCAATGCCGCGATCGCTCGTCCATTCAAAGAAGCGTTCGAAGGCTTGATCGGGCGTGAGCCACGGTTCGGGCTCGCTGCCGTCCTCGGGCTCCCACCAGGTGGGGGAGAGCGCGCCGAGCGAGCCAAACTCGGCTTCGGTTCCCGTGCCGCCCGAGAATGAGCTGGCGGCGCCGGCGCCGGAGACGGTGCTGGCGGCGGTATCTGTCGTGGTCTGTGCCATGTGGTTGCTTTCTCTCGCGATTGTCCGCCAACTATTATGGCGTAGCGGCGCATCGATGCGTTTGCAGGCAAGAAAATGCAGGAAATGGGCGTTCTGCCCGGCCGTTTGGTGCAGTTGCCAGCTAAGTGAGTAGACTTTTTGCAATGTCGCGAGCACATGGCTTTTGCACAAGGGCTCTACCTGCGGTTTTATGTTTCGCTATGCGGGTTGTGCTTGGCTATTGCAAAAAAGTCTACTCACTTAGGCTTGAGGGTCGTTCGCTGGCGCCTATTTGCGCTTGTTTGCCGACGCCGCGACCATAAGAAGCCCCTAGGACTCTTGCGGTAAGCGCTTCTTGCCCTTGCGGGCGCGGTTTTTAAAGTTCTCGACGGCCTCTTCCATGCCCAGAGGTACATAGGTGAGCTCATCGAGGTTTTCGGGCAGGTAGCAGGCAAGGCTTTGCTCCTGCATGAGGCCCGTCGTAAGCTGTTCATCGCTGGGCTGCGCGCCGGGTGTGGCACAAATGCCATAGACGACGGCACCCATCTCGCGCGTGCGGCATTCATATTCGGTCTCGGGATGCTCGGGATGGTCGCGGCGAACGTCCTCGCTTACCCAAAGTGTGTCGTAGCCGGCCGCGGCAAACTGTCCCAGGGCGTAATCGCGCAATGGCTTGCTGTCGGTGCGCAGCGTGACGGTGGCGCCGGCTGCAAGGAGCGGGCGGTAGAGCATCAGATGGTCGACATGGACGAGTCGTTTTTTGGCGTACTTGGCCTTGGGCTGCGGCGTGGGAAAGTTAATGGTGATGGCATCGAGCTCGCCTGCGGCAAACAGCTGCGGCAGCGATGCGGCGCCTCGGGGCAGGACGAGTGCGTTGGTCAGTTCCTGCTCACAGATTTTCTGCGCGGCATAGGCGATGCAGATGGGCTCCTGGTCCATGCCGATAAAGAGCGTGTTTGGCTCGTGGGCCGCGCGCTCTACAAGGTACGTTCCCTTGCCACAGCCAAGATCCAGGTGAAGGTGTTCGAAGGGCTTGCCGTCTGCGGGCGCACAGGCCTTGCGCCAATCTCCGGTATAAGCCTCGGGGTTCGTCTCAATCGCATCGGCGTAGCGCTCCAGGCGCTCCTCGAGCACAAAGTTCTTAGGCGTGCGAACGTGGACGGCTCCCATGAGGCTCCTTGGTCATAAATATGGAACGCGTAGCTGCGCGTTCCGTCAATGGGTTGAAAAAGGGTGGGCATAGTTTGCCCGAAAGATGCGGTGCGGTTCGGCGGCGAGTCGCCGATACCTACAGGCGCTTGAGAATCACATAGCGGTTGAGCTCGCCGCTGCGACCGTCAGCATGGAAACGCTCAAGCTCGCGCACGGGGACCTCGCCGCTCTTGTAGAACGTGCGGACGCCGCGCACCAGGTCGGTGATCTGCTGATCGTCAAAGTGATGGCAATAGCGGTAGGCGTGGCGGTCGTTTTGCCAGCCGATGAGGTGGTCGCCGGCTTCAAACTGCGCCGAATCGTAACCCTCAAACGGCGGGGTGAGCTCGGCGCGGGCCTCGGCACGAACGGCCTTGCGCGCCATGCGCTCGTCGTTCATAAACTCCCAAAAGCTGATGGCGATGATGCCACCTGGGCGCGTCTGACGCACCAGGGCGTCGAGCACGCGTACGCGATACTCGCACGACGGCACGTGGTGCATAAAGCCAAAGCAGACCGAGATGTCGGCGAGCGGGGCGTCGAAAAGCACGTCGGGCGTCTCGGCGGGGTTGAGCTTCATAAGGGCGTCGAGCACATCGAGTTCCTGGAAGTGCAGGTTGGGAATGCGCAGGGCGTGACCGCGTGCATCGATGGCCAGGTCTTGGCACGAGTCGACGCCATAGAACTCAAACGGGCAGCTGGCATCTGCCGAGGGGTTTGCGCCGTCGACGCCCTTGGCGGCAAGTGCGCCGCCGGCGGCAAAGTTCTCGAATCGCATGTTGCCGCAGGCGAGGTCGAAGACGCGGACGGGATGCTCGATCGTGGCGACGTCGAGCTGCCCGAGCGCGATATCCATGGTGCGCACCCAGCCGGGCCACGGGGCCTGGCGCGTATCGGAGAAGGAGGCGGAGTGCTCGCGATAGAACGTATTGTTGAGCTGGATGAGCGATGAGGCGAAATCGCGGTTCACGGCGCGGAACTCCCTCCGTTGGCGGTGCGGAATAAACAGTACGACCATACTACCGTTAACGCCGCAACGGGGACAACCAAGCTACGGGTCATTGCTTTGTTTGGACACATTTCCGCAGCTCATATGCACCCGCAACCGCCGGTTGTCAAAAATCTCACTAGAATAGGTGGCATGCTTTTGGCGGTGGCGGATAGATTTTTAACTGTGCAAGGCGCCTTAAGAACAAAAGCGGTCCGGCGGCACGGCTGGCATCACATAGGAGGAACCATGAATGTAGAAACTGCGCAGCGGCTCGCCGACCTTCGCCGCAGCAAAGGCTTTAGCCAAGAAGGGCTGGCGCGAAAGCTGGGGCTGTCGCGCCAGGCGGTCAGCAAATGGGAGCGCGCGGAGAGCTCGCCCGATACCGAGAACCTGATCTCGCTCGCCAAGCTTTATGGCGTGAGTCTGGACGAGCTGCTCAATCCGAGCGACGAGATCGAGGACGATATCGAGTTTGAGAACGAGGACCGCGCCCGCCAGCGCGAGGCCGAGGCGGCGGAACGTGCCCGCACCCATGAGGCAGCGGCGCGTGCGACTGAGGCGGCAACACAGGCGAGTGATGCTGCGGCTAAGGCGGCGCAAGCGGCAAGCTGGAGTGCGCAGGCCGCCAATGCCGCGACGGCGCAGGTGACGGGCGGCGGCGCGGCCGCTCCGACTCCGGTGAAGGGCCCCTTCCAGTCGTTCCCGTATTGGGCCGTGTGCTGGCTGCTGTTCTTTTTGCTGATGTTCCTGGTTGGTACCAGCCCTTTTCCCGCACTGATCTTCTTTACGATTCCCATCTATCACTGGGTGGCGCGTGCGCTCGATGGCGATTGGGCGCGCGGGGATATCCAGGTTGGTCCGGCGCCGGTCGCGGTCAAGGCCCAGGGGAAGGATACTTCTGCGGAACCTGATGCTGACGTGGCTACCGCAGCCACCGCTGAGCCGTGTGCCAAAGAGGGTGACGAATGATGAAGCTTTCGCATGAATCCAAGCTGCGTCTGGGCGTTGGCATCGGAGCGTTTGTGCTCATCATCGGGCTTGTTTTTGGCATTTCGCGGCTATTGGCTCATTCCGATATGGTGCGTACGACCGGTATTCTATCTGGCCATTTGTCTGATTTTGACGATATGTTTGACGATGACGATCTCTTGGACGACGGCAGCTATTCCGCTCGGCCTCAGCAACTTTCGAGCATGACTTTTGATGCCGATGAGTTCCGCTACCTCGATTTCGATATCAATGCGGCTTCGGTGGACGTCAAGGTTGTTGATGGCAACAAGGCTCGCGTTATCGAGCGGGGGCGCGTTGCCAAGGGCATGGATGCCTCCAAGGCCGCGACGCAGAACATCGCATCCGTCGAGGACTCGACGCTCAAGGTTTCCCAGTTTGGAAGTGATGACGGTAAGGCAATTGACCGCTCGGTTACGGTTGAGCTGCCACGCCGTGTTGCCGAACATCTGAAGGGGATCAACGCACACGTGGGCTCGGGTGATCTGCAGATCGCCGGTGTCACCTGTGATGGTTTCGACCTTTTCCTGGGTGCGGGAGATGTAGAGTTTACGGGCAGCGTGACTGATGCGCTCAGCGCTGAGGTCGGGTCGGGCGATGTAACGCTCGAGCTCTACCAGGCCCCCGCGAAGTCGATGGACGTGAGTGTGGGCTCGGGCGATGTGGAGATGACGGTTCCGAACTCGACGGGCTTTAAGGCGAGCCTCACCTTGGGCAGCGGCGACTTCGAGAGCGATTTCCTTCCGCTTGGCTACGACGGCGAGACCATTTTGAATCTTGAATTCGATAACGGCGATAAGTCTGCTACGTATCGTTTTGAGGTCGATTCGGGCGACATGTCGTTTGATCCGGAGTGACATGCGGTTTTCGGAGATCGGTACATATAGGCATGCTCTTTGATGGAGGCGCCGAAGCCGAGATCGGCTCCGGCGCCTTTGCCTTTACAATGGGGGCATGGAACAGATTATCTTGAACATACTCGAGGCTCTGCGTCGCGGCGAGACCGTGGATGACAAAGCGCTCGTCAAACTGATACATGCCGAGGCGCGCCGTGAGGGTGCCGACAAACGCGATTTGGCCAAGCGCCGTCTGCTGCCGTTCTACCAGCGGGTTAAACGTGAGGAGCCGGCTCGTTGGGCTGGGTGGAATGTCGATGCCGAGCTGGAACGTCAACTGCTGCAGGTGCTGCGTATGAAGCCTCGTCGCACGGCTTCGGGCGTGGCAACCATTACCGTCATCACCAAGCCGTGGCCGTGCTCGGGCGATTGCCTGTTTTGCCCCAACGACCTGCGCATGCCCAAAAGCTATTTACATGCCGAGCCGGCGTGTGCCCGTGCAGAGCAAAACTGCTTTGACCCGTATCTGCAGGTGAGCGCCCGTTTGACCGCGCTTTCGCAGATGGGTCATGCGACCGATAAGATCGAGCTCATTGTGCTTGGCGGTACCTGGAGCGACTATCCGCAAGGGTATCAGATGTGGTTTATGTCGGAGCTCTTCCGCGCGCTCAATGACGATGCCGTGGCCGGCGTGGCGGCCAACCCCATGTTGGCGCGTCCGGGCATCAGCCGTGCCGAGGCAGGGCGCCTGCTCGATGACGCTCCCGCCGATGCCCTGCCGCCGGTGGTGGCGGAGCGTCGCGAACGCTATCGGGCCGTCGGTATTGCGACCGACGAGGCCGAGCTTGCGAGCGGTGTTACCGACGAGCAGGGGCGTGTGGATGCTGCCGTGGGCGGCTATAACCGCGCGGTGCGTCGTCTGTACGGCCCTGGTACGCCGTGGGGCGAGGTTGCCGAGTGGCAAACGACAACGATGGAAGAGCTCGAGTGCCAGCAGCGCACCAACGAGACGGCGAAGCATCGTGTGGTGGGGCTCGTTATCGAGACGCGCCCCGATGCCGTAACGCCGCAGGCCCTCACGCTCATCCGCCGCCTGGGCTGCACCAAGATTCAGATGGGTATCCAGAGTCTCGACCAGCACCTGCTCGATATCAACGAGCGTCGCATTTCGGTGGCGCAGATCGAGCGGGCGTTTTCGCTTGCGCGCCTGTTTGGCTTTAAGATCCACGCGCATTTTATGCTTAACTTGCTGGGCGCCACGCCCGAGGGGGACAAGCGCGACTACGAGTGCTTTATGACCGAAGGGGCCTTTATGCCCGACGAGGTCAAGGTCTACCCGTGTGCGCTCATCGAGGGCTCGCGTCTGGTGGGCTGCTATGAGCGCGGCGAGTGGCGTCCCTATACCGAGGAAGAGCTGCTCGATGTGCTGGCCGACGACATCGTGGTGACGCCGGCGTTCTGCCGTATCAGTCGCATGATCCGCGACTTTAGTTCCGATGACATTATGGTGGGCAACAAGAAGCCCAACCTGCGTCAGCTCGTTGAGAACCGCCTGGTTGCTCGGGGTGACGGTGCGACGGTACGCGAGATTCGCTATCGCGAAATCAGCACGGCGGGTGCCGACTTGCATGAGCTGACCCTTGATGAGGTCGCTTACGAGACGCCGGTGACGCACGAGCGCTTTTTGCAGTGGGTGACGCCGCAGGGCAAGATCTCGGGCTTTTTGCGGTTGTCGCTGCCCGACCATTCGTTTGTTGCCGCGCATGCGGACGAGTTGCCGACGACGCCGGACGAGGCGATGATTCGCGAGGTACACGTGTATGGCATGGCGGCACGCGTGGGCGATCAGGGCCAGGCGGCGCAGCATCACGGGTTGGGGCGTTTGCTCGTGGAGCGTGCGTGCCATATTGCCCGGGATGCGGGTTATGCGCGTATCAACGTGATTAGCGCGATCGGTACGCGCGAGTACTATCGCCATTTGGGTTTCTACGACCACGGACTCTATCTGCAAAAGGAGCTCTAGATGAACAAGCCGAGTGTTTCTGCCGGCGTCGTTGCCGGCGTTGCCCTGGGAGCCGCGGCGCTAGGTGCGGCCGCCGTCGCTGTTCGTGCTGCCTGTTTGCAGGTCGCGCGTACCCGCAACGGCCTAGCGCGTGTGAAGCGTGTGCACGACGAGAGCGGTGACGAGGTCCGCGTGCTCGTGCAGGGCGGCGTCTACCAAAGCGCAAGCTATGTCGGTGAGCGTTGGGCCGAGCCGGTCTTTGCGTACTATTACGCGTTCGACGATGTGTTTGAGGCCGAGGACGCAATGCATGACGCTTATGGTCACGGTATCGACCGCATGCTTGTGCTGGGCGGCGGCGGGTTTGCCTATCCTAAGTTCGCTCTGATGTCGCACGAGGGTTTGCGCATGGACGTCATCGAGTATGACGGAGAGATTACGCGCCTGGCGCGCCGCTGGTTCTACCTAGACGAGCTGGAGCGCGCGGCGGGCGACCGCCTGCGGGTGATTACCGCTGAGGCTCGCTCGTATCTGGGCGTGACGAGCGTGGGCCATCGTCGCTACGACGTGGTCGTGAGCGATTGCTTTGGCGGTGCCGAGCCCGTACGCGAGCTGGCGACGGTTGAAGCGTTGCGCCTGGTGCGGGGCAGCCTGAACCCCGGGGGTATCTACGTGGCCAATATCGTGAGCGCAAACGAGGGGAGCGATGTGACGTTCCTGCGCGACTGTGCCGCCACGGCGCTTGAGGTGTTCGACCATGCTTGGGTGGTCCCATGTGGCGATGCAGAGTTCGGCGGCGAGGAGAATTATCTGCTCATCGCCAGCGACGGCGACTACGCCTTTGCCGAAGCTGTGCCCTTCGACACCGACTTCCTCGGCACTGTCCTTCACGACAAGTAAGTCTCCCCGTCCCAAAAAAGACTGGTTTTATGTGTGGTCGCGCCAGCCGAGAACGCGCTGCTTCATGCCTTCGATGTCGAGCACGCCTTCTGCAAAGCCCTTGCGCACGAGCTCTTCTGGAACGAATTCGTCGTAGCGGTCAAAGTAAGGCACCTCGCCGGGATAGACGAGCTCGATGGGGTCGAAGTCCTTCTCGGCCTCGGCGGCGAGAACCTCAAAGAACATCTCCTCGTCGGCCTTCATCTTAAACTGCATAAAGTACGGGCGTGACGGGTCGAGTCCGCGAAGGCCCAACTCAGCGGCACATTTGATTTTAAGCATGCGCTCGAGTGCTAGGAAGGCGTAGCTGCCCAACCAGGGGAAGAGCACCCAGGTGTCGCCACCCAGGTTGATGAGCGGCTTAGTTCCCGCGCCCGAAATCTCGGCGGTATGACGAGCCTGCGCAAGGCGGGCCCGTGCGTTACCCATAAGGTACGGATATGCTGCGTGCTCGTTGAGCGCCTTGCGCATGCGCTCGAGTACGTGTGTATTGATATCACCGGGGCAGTCGCCAAAGTAGGCCGGCACCCGGCCCTTGACCTGCGTGGCAAAGACGGTGTGGCGCTTCCAGTCCACTTCCTCGACAATCCAGCAATGGCCCGCGATGGCGATGCGCTCGCCAGGTGGTGGCGGGTTGACAATCGTGCCCAGCTCGGCCGATTCGCTGCGAACGGTAAACTCCTCGTTTTCCTGGAACACGGCGTAGAACTTAAAGTTGTTGATGATGCGCTCTCCCGCGAGACCCACGATGAGCCCACCGCCCTCGGTGACCTGGATGTGGTCGATCTTGATGAGGTGGCGCAGCAGTACGCGATAGTCATCGGCCGAGACGCGGTGGAAATAGCTGAGCGTGAGTACACGCTGAGCAAGCTCGGCCGGCGTGAGCTCGCCGGTGCTGGCGAGCGTCGACATGGTCTGGTGGTAGAGCAGGCTGTAGGGGAGTCGATCGAGCTCGGGCGGCTCGACCCACTTTTCCTCGCGATAAAGTTGTACGAGCGCGATGCCCTGCAGGAGTTTCCAGGGAATCGTCTCGGGCATCATCGTGCGCGGCTCGGGCTCTTCCTCGCGCATGACAAACCACATCTCGGGCGGAAGGTCGCGGCGTCCTGTGCGACCCATTCGCTGCAAAAAGGAGCTGACGGTAAACGGCGCGTCGATCTGGAAGGCGCGCTCCAGACGGCCGATATCGATACCGAGTTCCAGCGTAGAGGTGGTGACGGTTGTCTGCGCCTGCTCCTCGTCGCGCATGAGCTCCTCGGCCGTCTCGCGCAGCGATGCCGAAAGGTTGCCGTGATGGATCAGAAAGCGGTCGGGCTCGTGTCGACTTTCGCAGTAGCTGCGCAGCATGGAGCACACGGCCTCTGCCTCCTCGCGCGAGTTGGCAAAGACCAGGCACTTGCGGCCGCGCGTATGCTCAAAGATATACCCCATGCCAGGGTCGGCGTTGTCGGGCGCCGTGTCGGTGGGGTTGAGGAGCGTCTGCTCGGTGGCCCGGGGGATGTCGACTTCGCCCTCGGGGGCCGAGGAAGTGCGACGGTCTTTGGGAGCGGCCTTGCCCCGTGCCCGTTCACGACGTTGACGGCGCTCCTCTTGTGTGAGCTGTCCGCTGTGACGCATGTCTTGGGCGCCGGCGGACAGTGCCGCGGGTGCCGCTGCCTCAATGCGCTCGCATGCAAGCACTTCGGCCTCTTGAGGACCCATGTTCTCGAATCCTCGCTGCTGTGCCTGGGGACCCGAGTTGTAGAAGTGCTCCATGGAGATACGCCACACGCGACGCGGTTCCTCAAAACGGGGGATAACGCAGTCGCGTCCCGTTCCCTGTGAGAGAAAGGCACCCGTGCGCTCGGGGTCGCCGATGGTGGCCGAAAGGCCAATGCGGCGGGGCTGCACGCCTGCCATGCGCGAGAGTCGCTCGATAAGGCAGAGCGTCTGCCCGCCACGGTCGCCGCGCATGAGCGAATGGACCTCGTCGATGACCACATAGCGCAGGTCGCAAAACATGCGCGGGATCGCCATGTGCTTATGGATTAAGAGCGCTTCGAGTGACTCGGGCGTAATCTGCAAGATGCCGCTCGGTTTTTTGATGAGCTTAGCCTTGTGCGACTGCGAGACATCGCCATGCCAGTGCCAGACAGGGATATTGGCTTCTTCGCACAGGTCGTTGAGGCGGACGAATTGGTCATTGATGAGCGCCTTGAGGGGGCCAATGTAGAGGGCGCCCACGCTTGCGGGCGGGTTCTCCCAAAACTCGGTCAGGATGGGAAAAAAGGCTGCCTCGGTTTTGCCGGAAGCCGTGGATGCCGTCAGGAGCACATTGTCCTGCGTGTTAAAGATGGCATCTGCCGCCGCAACCTGGATAGAGCGCAAGCTCTCCCAATCGTGGGAGTAGATGAAGTCTTGGATAAACGGGGCGTAGCGGTCAAAGGCGTTCACGGGGCCTCCTCTCAAAAACGAATCTCTCAACGCGGCTGGCAACGGCTTGCTGCATTACTGCCTCAACGTTTGCCCAGATAGAACCTACCAAAATAAACCTGTCCCTTTTTGGCAGGCTAGATGGTGAATTCGGCGAAGTTACGGTCGCCGTCTGCGGTGCCGGTGTCGCCTGTTGCGGCTGCCGGCACCAGCGCGTCGCCACCAACGCTTTGCAGCAGCTCCGCCACATTTGCATCGGGGTTCTGACACAGGATATCGAGCAGTTCGATAAAGTCACGAATGACTTCACGCGGCGTCAGATGCGTGTCGGCTCCCACACGACCGAACTCGATCTTGAGGAAGTCCACCAAGTCGTTCTCGGTAAGCGTGGGCGTCCAGCCAAAGTAGCCGGCGTGAATTTGCATGAGTTTTTCGATCAGCACCAGCAACTCCTCATAGGTGAGTGGCTGCAGGCGGATGATGGGCGCGAGCATGTCCTTAAGGTCCTCGCGCGCAAAGCGGCCCTGAGCGAGTCGGCTGCGCAGGGCCTCGTAGGAGAACACGCCTCGGCGGCGGTCTTCGATAGAGGTTGGAGTGCCGCCCATGATCATGCCCAGGTACTGCGCCTTGCCCTGGAGCGTGTCGTTGTACATAGTCAGGATCTTCTCGTAGTTGTATTGGCGCGTGATCGCGTTGGGAATCTTGTACAGATTCACGAGTTCGTCGATGAGCACCAGCATGCCCTTGTATCCGCTGCAGACCAAAAAGCGTGCAATGAGCTTAACGTAGTCGTACCAGTCGTCATCGCTGATGATGGTCGAGGAGCCCAGCTCGGCGCGAGCCTCGCTCTTGGTACGGTATTCGCCGCGGATCCATTTGGTCACGCGGCTCACGGCTTCCTCGTCGCCCTCGGATACGGCCGTGCGATAGCGGCGAAGCATGCGGGTGAAGTCGAAGCCGTGGACCATCTCCTCGAGCGGGGCCAGTTGGGCATTGACGACCGACTCGTCGACGTCGGCACACGAGGCAACCCAGCGATCCAGAATTAGGTTGAGCGCACCGCCCTCGGGGCGCGTCTTGGTCGATATATTGCGTATGAGCTCGCGGTAGGTGGCAAGGCCCTGCCCCTGCCCGCCCTGCAGACGGCGCTCGGGGGATAAGTCTGCATCGGCGACGACGAATCCCTCGCCCATGGCATGCGTTCGGATGGTTTGGAGCAAAAAGCTCTTGCCGGCGCCGTAGCGACCGACCAGAAAGCGGAAGCTTGCGCCGCCGTCGGCGATGAGACTCAAATCGGTGAGCAGGGCGCGAATCTCGACCTCGCGCCCTACGGTGATGTAAGGAAGGCCGATGCGCGGGACCACGCCGCCCTTGAGCGAGTTGAGAATGACGGCAGCGACGCGCTTGGGCACGCGGGGTGCTGCGGATGCGGTATCACTCATGGTCTAGGTATCCTCTCACGTCTGCTTCGTAGTCCTCAATAATCTGCGGCCCTGCCGCGCTAAATTCAATTACGGTGTCGCCCACCAGGTCAAAGAGCGCCTCGTTGATGGTATCGACGAGCATGTCCTCGCTCTGTCCCGAGTGCGCCACTGCCGATGTCGCTTGCGCTGCGTTTTGCTCGAGCAGTGCGCGAAGGAAGGCATCTGCGGCGGGCGCGAGTTCGTTTGTGGCGTCAGCGGGCGCAGCAGCTGCGAACGCGGGCGTCGGCGCGAGAAGCGGTGCCACGACACCAAACTGTTCGGTGGATATGGTCGGCTCGTCGGTCAAGTCCTGCCGAATGGGTGTCACGACCGGTTCGACAATCGCGTCGGTTACGGGCTCGGCTTCCGGTTGCCCTGAGTCCGCTGCCTCGGCTTCTGCGGACGCGCCGTCCTCGCGTTCCTCGTCGATCAAAAGCGCTTCGCGCGTTTGCGCAGCGGCGCTCCGAATGTGCCCCAGCTGACTCAGATCGATATCGATCTTGACGGGCTGGTGTGCGGCGTCCCACGAAAGCCATGCCACAATCTCGTCATCGATAATCTTGGCCAGATATTTGGGGACCTTTTCTTCCTTAAGGGGATGGGCGGGGTCCAGCGCCAGGCGCAGGCGTTGGTCGCAGGCGCGCATCATTTCACCGAGCTTGCTGCTCTTTTGCCTACTACCGTGGATACGCATGCATTCCCAAAAGCCGTTTTGGCAACGGTAGATATGGATGGGATTCAAGCGGTATTCGCAGTCCTCGTGGCGCTCGGGCGCAAAGAATACGGCCGAGGCAAACATGGTGTAGGGCATGGCCGTCTCCTCCCCAAATAAGCTCGCCACGATGCCGGTCTTTCGGTGCGTGTCATAGTAGCGCGCCATACGGACATACACGGCGCACGCCACGTGGCGCAGATCGCGGTGGTGGCTGCGGTCGAGCCGCGAGTTACTTAGGTTGTACGTGGAGAGGGCGTTGATGGCGGCCATGAGTCGCTCCTCGCGCACCTCATCGGGCGGAAGGGGGAGCGTGGGCTCGGAGGTTTTGCGACGCTTAGGGGTCTGGCCGGACGTCGCCGGTGCGGGCGCAAGGTCTCGAGCAGCGCGCCGCAGCTCGATAAGGGCGTTATCGAACATGACGGTTTTAGAGTCGCGGAGCAGCTTGGGGTCGAGCCCATGGAATACGGCGTAATCCTGCAACCACACGCGTGCAAACCGATCAATGCCGGGCTCGAAGGCGCGATAGACATCCCAAAAGGCCTTGATCTTGTTATAACCGTCGAACGGGTCATCTACGCCAATGCCGCAAATCAGCTCATAGAGATACAGAAAGGCAAAGGACGTAGACGTTTCCTCGACGGTTCCGCGGCGCACTTGGGCACGCCAGGTAAAGTAGCCGCGCAGCTGCCGGTCGCTCATGGCGTTGTAGGTGGGAAAGTACGACTTAAAGGTGCCGTTGTAGGGACAGTCGTCCTCAAAGTCGGCCATCAGCAGGCCCTGGCGGTAAAAAAGCTCGGCTTCCGAAAGCCAGCGGCCCGCACCGCCCTTGGGGTCATCCTGCCAGCGCGATATCTCGCGCATTTTACGGTACTGGTCGGGGAGGAAATTCTGCATCTGTCGGCCGGTTTTGAGAATCGGCTCGTCTGCGTAGACTTCATGTGAGAAGCGGGCAGACTGATGGGTCCGGGCCTCGGCCATAATGCGCTCGATGAGCATCTTGATGTCCTGGTCGGCCACCGCTCCTCCTCTCGAACGCAGCTACGGTGACCTCATATCATAGCACAGCATCAAACAGGTGTTCGAGATACCGCTGCGTTGATAGATTTAGAACAGGAGGGCGTAGATGACGGCGATGACGACGGAGGGGAGCATATTGGCCGTGCGGAAGGTCTGAGGACGGATGAGGTTGACGCCGACGCAGAAGATGAGCATGGAGCCTACGAGCGAAAGGCTGTTGAGGGCTGCTGTGGTCATGATGGGGGAGAGCGCGCCGGCAAACAACGTGATCGTCCCCTGGAACACGGCTACGGGCAGGGCCGAGAAGATGCAGCCGCGTCCGAGCGACGCCGTCATGGTGCAGACGATGATGCAGTCCAGTGCGCCCTTGAGGGCAAGCGTTGACCAGTCGCCGAGCAGGCCGTCCTGGATCGATCCCACAATTGCCATGGCGCCGATACACACGGTGAGTGAAGTCGAGACAAAAGCGTTGGTGAACTCGTTATCGCCCTCACTGCCGGTCTTGCGCTTGAGCCATTCGCCAAGGTTCTCGATGGCGGCTTCCAAGTTGACGGCCTCGCCGATGAGCGAACCGAGCGCAAATGAGACGATGAGCATGGTGGTACCGGTGGTCGCCAGCGCCTTCCCATCGATAAGGAGCATCTTTTGCATGGTGCCGCCAAGGCCGATAAACAGGACGCACAGCCCCGATGCTTTCATGAGCGTGTCTTGGATGCGCGGTGTGATGAAGCGGCCGCCCGCTAATCCCAAAAGACCGCCCGCAACTAAAAGCACAACGTTGATGATTGTTCCCAAGCCCGGCATGAGCCCTCCTGTATTGATGCCAACGTGGCAATCGTAGCAGAACGAAATGCGAGGCACATCGCGACTCATCTAATACGTTATATAAGTGGTGTTAGGAATGATGTGCAGCATTTAAGCCTCAGGTGGTTGTCGGGACATAGGGATAGTATTCAAAGCGCAGTGTCATAAGCCGCTGCGGGGATTCAATAGCCGCGGCGATGATATTGGCATCGCGGGCACGATCAAACCCTTCGAGTTCGATCTGATACGAGACGTCTTGCATAATGTCCAGACGTCGCCAGGCTAGGAGTGTGTCACCATCGAATTCCAAGGTCTTGCCTCCGTCTGGAGCAACGGCGTATAGACGCAGCTTGGCGGTGGTTGCAGGGTCGACAACCGTGACCTTTTTAATTTCGTTTCGAGTATTCTTGGCGCCCAACAAGGTGAGCAGTGTTGGGGCCACGACCTCGCCCGATGGCAAAAAGACGACTTCGATGGATTCAGGAAATGCGATGATAGCCGACTTGCGGACGGGCTGATTGGCGGCGGCAACTTCGATGTTCGCAGCGTCGATGACCTCCGTGTGGTCGAGCGCGGCAAGCACGCAGCAGTTACCTTCATCGATCTCTTGAGGATCAGCAAGCCCCAGACTGTCCGCGAACTCGGGATCGTTTGGATCGGCAGCGGGCTCATTCGGCGCTTCGAAAGAAGCTGGGACGCTGTTTGTCGGCGACGGCGTGTCGCCCGCACCTGCTTCTTTGTCCGCGCTCTCTTCTTGTATGGTTGCGTTGATGGGTTCGTCGTTTGGGGGGAGCGTCTTGGCGTCAAACGCGGAGGGGAGAATTCCGATGGCTCCGGATCCGTTCCACTCCATTTCGAGAAGCGCCGGGTCGGCAAGAATGCGTTGCCTGCTTTGCGCGCGGGCATCGATTTCAATAGGGCCTGCCTCTATCCCTCGTGTAAGGCTGAGTGATCCGGCTGGCTTCTCGAAATGAGCGTCTGTGTCTTTGGTACTGACGGCGTAGAACAGCAGGGACGCTTCTCCCGCCGCGATGGCATCGGTACCGGCTTTGGTCAGCCGCAACGATGCCGTGAATGAGAGGGTGGGCTGCGTGTCGTCTGCATTCGCGGCGGCGCAGCCCAGACATATACCGCCTCCTTTCTCAAAAAACGTACCGTCGAAGGCGACCTTCGCTCCGTTCGCCGAGTCATCGACCGAAGCGATGTCGATGCGCAGCTCTAAATTGCATGGATCGCCATCTGCATCGAGCACAACCGAGCGCCACGTGCAGACGGCGCACCCCGCCTGGGAGCCGTTTGCCTTGTTCGAACGATTGATATCCACGACTATCGAGCCGTCCGTATTACGACGAAGGCATCCCGAGGTTGAGATTGCGGCCTGTGCGATCGAAAAACGCTTGCACGCAATGGCGCTCGACGGATTTGGTGCGGAGCTTAGGGCCGCTGGTAAGGAGTCTGCCATGACAGGAGTCGCCCAAGCGGCGACAGGCGTTCCGGTTGCGAGCGCGCCGCAGAGTGCGACGACGGGCAAAAGGTTCTTCGATGCCATGGGGTCTCCTTAGCTAATTTAGTGCGGCCTGTTCATGTTTTGTTTCTGGCTGTGTTTGATGTGCAGACCGAGGCCGGCGGTTCCCGCGCCTGCTGCTGCGGCGCCTGCTGCCAAGAGCCATCGTTTGTCGCCTGTCTGCGCCAACGGTTCCTCGCGGTCGCTGCGGTCGAGCTCCGAGAGGTCGACCGTCACTTGCGTGGCGGCCTGCGCCTGTTCTTGCTGGGCAAAGGCCATGGCTGGCCCAAACGCTAGGATGCTGACGGCGGCGGCCAGGCCGCCGGCCTTATGCCGTGTGCGCACCGGGCTCGACCGTCCAGGTGATCGTTGCAACCTGATCGCCTTCGCCGGTTACGCGGAAGATGTCGCGCGTGACGCGGGCGACGTTTCCGCTTGTCTTGAGCTTGATTTTGTCCGTGCCACCGGCAATGCCCTGGTAGCCCATGTCGAAGGCTGCATTCTTGGAAAGATCGAGGCCCGTTCCCTGCATTGCGGCGCTGGCGTTCTGGAGCGCGCCGTCGGGGCCGACCTTAAAGTCGATGGAGTTCTGCGCGGTTCCGGCCTTGGCGTCGGCGGCAATGGTCCAGGTGTTCATGGCGTCGATCTTCATGTTGGTGACATGGATGCCGTAGGCCGAATGATTGTCGATGGTGGTCGCGTCTTCTGAGGGGCCCTGAAGCGTGCCGTCGGCCTTGGCGACGAAGGGAATAACCGTCGGAACTTTGAACTCAACGTTGTCGATCTCGGTCCTGACCATTACCTTCGTGGTTCCAACGCGCCCGGCTGCCATAGCTGGCGTCGGGGCGGCGCCCATTGCGAGCGCGAGCGCGAGCCCTGCGCCCACGGCGAGCGCTCTGGCTCCGTTCATGTTCCTGGTGATGTCCATGGTCGTTCCTTTCTATTCGCCGCGGGCCGTCCCCGCGATGATTGGACGAATGCTGGTGAATTGCGTGCGGTGCCGCGTCGGCCGGAAAAGCTAGTTCTCGGCTTGCTCAACCCGCACCTTGACACGTGTCGGATTGCCGTGGCTGTCGAGGGTCTTGGCATCGAGTGCCTGGATCTCGATGTACGCCTCGCCTTCTTTGATGTCGCCGGCGGGGCACGTTTCGATTGTCTTGCCGGTCTCGACCACACCGGATTCGTACATGGTCTCGTCGTTTTGGATGACGCGGAATCGCTGGGGAAATTTATTGTCTTGGACGTTTTGCACGTTGACGCGCAGCTTGCCGTCCTCCTGCAGCTGAGCGACCGGTGCGACCGAAATCGTCATCATGTTGTCGCGGACGATGGCGTCGAGCTCATCTTGGATTTCCTGACGCTTTTTGCCCTCGGCCGTCGTAACCGAAGCGCCCGCCTCGGGTACGGGCTGCGACTGCCAAGCGTATAGTCCTACGGCGACAAGGGCACAGACGATGGCCAAACAGGCAAGGATGAGCTTCTTGCGACGACCCAGGCCTGCAAAGTGGGGTGGCTTCTTCGCGCTCATGCGGCATCCTTGGCGGTATAGATGCGCGCAAAGGTGGACGGGTTCGCTCCAAAGAGCATGTGAAGCATCAGGCGGCGTGAGTAGACAAGCTCGTCGAAGTCGGGAGGGAGCTCGATGTCGTGGATATGCGCGATGCGGTGGGCGAGCGCCGAGAACGACTCGGGGTCGCAGATCACATCGGTGGTAACGTGGTAGACCGTCGTATCGGGGAATGCCTCTTCGTCGAAAGGCAGGAGATGGGGATCGTCGTCGACTTCGATGGCGATGCCGTACTGGGGCCAGTAATATGCCATGGGAACCTCCCTGCTTCTGGGGCCAAAACTTCTGTCGGTTTTGGCTGTCGATGCCGACGGTATCAGCCACTACTTGACCAATTGCTGACCAAATGCTTGACGGATTGGTGTCTCCGCAGGTAAAAGGCGGCAAAAAATACTCCAACTTTTTTCAAGCGACAATCGCGCGGTCGGCGACGGCGGGGCCATATGTGTCAAAAGCATCGTCTGCCGAGGAAATCAAGCCGCTCGCCGAATTGCACGAACGTAAAAATCGCCAATTATGGAGACGGTCTCGAACACGTCGACGAAACGATGCGGTAACATCTCCCTGCAAATACTGTAGTTAGCTAAAGGGGGAGTTCGCGTGTCTGCAACCATCAAACCCTTCACCGACGAGTTCGAAGAGTATGGTCGCGACGAGTCTCGCGCATCGGGCGAGGCCTCGAGCATCTCGTTTCCGACAACGGAAGACGAGGTCCGTGCCATTTTGGAAAAGCTCCATGCCGAGCGTGTCCCGGTAACGGTTCAGGGCGCCCGAACCGGCCTTGCCGCCGGTGCCGTGCCCCACGGCGGGCATATCCTCAATACTTCCCGTATGAATCGCTACTTGGGCCTTCGCCGCGATGAACAAGGCCAATTTCTGCTGCGCGTGGAGCCGGGCGTTGTGCTCTCGGAGCTGCGCAAGCAGCTGAGTAAGAAGGTGCTGCCGACTGCTGGTTGGGACCATGCATCGCTTGAGGTCTACGAGGAATTCCAAGAGGCCCCCGAGCAGTTCTTTCCCACCGATCCCACCGAGACGTCTGCCTGTCTGGGCGGCATGGCGGCATGTAACGCCTCTGGTGCCCGCAGCTACGCCTACGGCCCCATGCGCCCACATATCACGGGACTCCACGTCGCGCTGGCTGATGGCGATTTGCTTGAGCTTCAGCGCGGCGAGGCTTTTGCCCAGGGCCGCCACCTGTCGCTCGTGACGGCAGCGGGCCGTACGCTCGAGCTCGATCTTCCCGGATATACCATGCCCAAGACAAAAAATGCCTCAGGTTATTTCGTTGCGGACGAAATGGACGCCATCGACCTCTTTATCGGTGCTTGCGGCACGCTCGGCGTTATCACCGAGCTCGAGATCGCCCTGCAGGCGGCGCCTGCGGTCGTTTGGGGTGTGAGCTGCTTTTTCGATAGCGAAGACAAGGCCGTGTCCTTTACCGATTCCGTGCGTCCCGTCCTGTCCCATGCGGCTGCCATCGAGTACTTCGACGCTGGCGCCCTGGATATTCTACGTCGCCAGCGCGAGCAGTCGACGGCGTTTGCCTCGCTGCCGGCGCTCGACAAAGAGGCCAAGGTCTGTGTCTACGTGGAGCTCGACTGCGACGACGAAGCCCAGGCGACTGAGGAGCTGTACCACCTGGGATGGGTTTTGGAGCTTGCGGGCGGCCACGACGACGCGACCTGGGTTGCGCGCACCGAGGTCGATCGCGAGTGTCAGCGATTCTTCCGCCATGCGGTGCCCGAGAGCGTCAACATGCTCATCGACGAGCGTCGCCGCACGGATCCTACCATCACCAAACTGGGGTCGGACATGTCGGTGCCCAACGCACGCTTGGCCGATGTCATCGCCCTTTATCGCCGTACGTTGTCCGAAAGTGGGCTTGAATCTGCCGCCTGGGGGCACATCGGTAACAACCATCTGCATGTGAACATTCTGCCGCGCGATGCGCAGGATTACCGCCGCGGCGGAGAACTCTTTGCCCAGTGGGCTTCCGAGGTCACGGCCATGGGCGGTGCCGTTTCTGCCGAGCATGGCGTCGGTAAGATCAAGGCGGGCTTTTTGGAGACGATGTACGGTCACGAGGCTATGGTCGAGTCGGCGCGGCTCAAGCTCCAGCTCGATCCCGACGGGCAGCTGGGTCGCGGCAACCTGTTTTCGGAGAAGCTCTTGGATGAGCTCGTCCAGAAAGGGGGCGCGTGAAGATGAGCGATTTCCATATGGTGGTGTGCGTCAAGGCCGTGCCGGGCAGCACCGAGGTCAAGATGGACCCCAAGACCAATACCATCGTGCGCGATGGCAAGCAGGCGGTCATTAATCCCTTTGATGCGAGCGCTTTGGAATGCGCGCTGGCGCTGAAAGACGACTTTATCGGCTTTGGCATGGACGTGCGCGTAACGGTGGTGTCGATGGGCATCCACGCGACCGAGTCGCTGCTGCGCGACTGCATCGCTCGAGGTGCCGACGACGCGCTGCTGCTGACCGATCGCGCCTTTGCAGGTGCCGATACCCTAGCCACCACCTATGCCCTCAAATGCGGCATCGAGGCTCTCGACGAGGACTTCGACCTGCTCATCTGCGGCAAGATGGCAGTGGACGGCGATACGGCCCAGATCGGCCCCGAGCTGGCCGGTGCTTTTGAGATTCCCTGTGTGACCGACGTGAGCTGCGTGCAGAGCGCGGGCTTTACGACCTGTGGTTCACTGGCGCTTGTTCACGGCTGCGATGCCGGCGAGGAGACGGTCTATCTTGAGATGCCGTGTGCGATGACGACCGCCAAGGAGATTGGCCAGCTGCGTATGCCGAGTATTGCCGGTATCCGCGCATCCGAGGATGCGGACGTGCGCGTGGTCAGCGCTGCCGACGTGAACGCCGACCCCTCGCGTTGCGGTCTTGCCGGATCGCCGACGCAGGTCGTGCGCTCGTTTGTGCCCGACCGTGATCAAACGTGCGAGACCGTTGAGGGCACGGCATCCGAGCAGGCGGAAAAGCTCGCCAAGATTATCGAGGGGATGGCATAGATGAGCGGATTGAATATCGATAGCGAAGCCTGCATCGGTTGCGGTCGCTGCGTTCGCGCCTGTGCCTCGGGCGGCATCGTAGTGGAAGGCGAGCGATCAAGCCGATGCGCCCGCGTAACCGACGGCTGCATCCTATGCGGTGGGTGCGTCGACGCCTGCCCTGTCAACGCTATCTCGATCGAGCGTGATGAGGCCGCTGGTGCGGTTGGCCTCGATGCGTACCGAGACATTTGGGTATTCGCGCAGACCGACGAGCACTATACGGTGAATCCCGTTGCCTATGAGCTCATGGGCAAGGGCCGCGAGCTTGCCGATGCTCGTGGCTGCCGTTTGGTGGCGCTGGTCGGTATGGGCCCCGAGGGTTCTCTCGGTGACCTGGAGCATCTGGTTTGCGCGGGCGCCGACGAAGTCCTGGCCTGTCGCGACGAGCGCCTGCGCCAAAACGATGCGGAGGTCTACGCCCGCTTGATCTGCGATTTGGTAGCCGAACGCAAACCCGAGGCCATCCTATACGGTGCGACCGCTTTTGGTCGCGAACTGGCACCCGGCGTTGCCGTGCGTTTGCAGACGGGCCTTACGGCTGACTGCACCGTACTTTCGATGGATGCAGAGACGGGACTGCTGCAACAGACGCGTCCGGCGTTTGGCGGCAACCTGATGGCCACCATCATTTGCCCCAACCACCGTCCGCAGATGGCAACGGTGCGCCCCGGTATCTTTAAGGCTCCCGACTTCGACTACGGCCGCTCTGGCACGATCACCCAGATATCGCTTGCGGATGATGCTAAGGCTCGTGTCGAGATCTCGATTCCCGCCGAGGAGTGGGGACAGCAGCCCTCGATCGCCAATGCCGAGTGCCTGGTCGTGGTGGGTCGCGGCATTGGTTCCAAGAAAAACCTGCCGTTGATGCGAAGGCTCGCCGAGGCTCTGGGAGCCGAGCTTGGCTGCACGCGACCTGTCGTGGAGGCCGGCTGGTTGGAGTATCGCCATCAGATTGGCCAGACGGGCGTATCGGTTTCGCCCAAGCTTCTCGTGAGTATCGGTGTTTCGGGCGCCATTCAGCATCTTGCCGGCATCGGTGGGGCGGAGTGCATTATCGCCATCAACGAGGACCCGGATGCCCCCATTTTCGGTGCTGCCCAGTACAAGGTTGTTGGGGACGCCGTCGAGGTCGTCGAGGAGCTGCTGGCCCAGCTTGAGCGCTAGGCGCGCGCCAGCCAGTCGCGCATCTCGTCCTTTAGGCACTCCCAGGTCGCTTGCGTGGTGGGATTGGTAAAGGGGCGCGTAATGCCAAAGGGTGCGTCGAGCAGGCGGTAGATATCGCCCTGTTCGCGCGCCAGCGCGCGGCTTGCTGGATAGACGAGCTCAAACATAAAGCAGATAAGCCCCACCAAGAAGTCGGCGGGCTCATCGCGCTCATCGCGTGCGACGCAGCGGTGCTCGTCAAAGGCGGCAAGTGTCGGCGACGAGAAACGGCTGCCGAGAAACGTCTTCTCGTCCACCTTGAGGATAGTGTCGACGGTGCTGTCGGCGATGGTGCGCATAATGTCGATCTTGTCACCATCGCGCACGATATCGCAGAAGCACCGTGTACGCTCGTCGAGTTGTGCCGGCAGGCGAAAGTCGCTGTGATAGGCGATGCTCGCTCGGATGAGCTCGTCATGCGCACCGGTTTCGATAAAGTCACGGATGTTTGTCGTGGCGGGTGCATCGGCGGGATTCTCGCCAAAGAGGACCTCGATGCCCAGCGCCGCATGGCTCATGCTCTCGGCGTCCTTAAAGGTGTCCCAGCGTCGCAGCTGCTCAAAGCGGCCCATATCGTGTAGCAGGCCGCAAAGCCATGCCAGGTCAATATCTTCTGACGACCAGCCCTGCTCGCGCGCTACGGCATCGCATGCCTCGGCCACGTGGTACGTATGCTCGATTTTGAGCGCGATGCGTGGGTTGGTGGCGTCGTAGGCATCGGTGTAGCTTTTGAAGGCCGCGCGCGCCCGGTCTCGATCGATAGCTGTCATAATGACTTCCTAAAAAGTTGTGTCTTTCGATCCGGTGGCAATTGTAGGTGAACTCGGTTGCTGTCGGATGATGATTCTGCCGTATCGCTACATGCGGCTCGGAGACCTTGTCAGGATGAGAAGCGTATGGTGCTCAAAATCGTTAGAACCGTCTGGCCGGTGATGCTTACCTATGTTGCAATAGGCGCGCCGTGCGGAATGATCATGGGGCAGACGGGAATGGAGCCCTGGATGGTCTTTGCCCTGAGCAGTACGTTTGTGACGGGCAGCGGCCAGTTTATGATCTGCAACCTGTGGCTGGCGGGTGTGCCGGCAGCATCGATCGTCGCGAGCGTTGCCGCCATCTCCTCGCGTTTTGCGCTTTACTCGGCATCGATCGCACCGCATCTGAGGGGTGCCTCGAAGCGTCAGACGCTGGCTGTTGCCGCGACACTTACCGAGGAGGCATATGGCATCTCGCTTGCCAAGTTGGTTGAAGGGGAGGATTGGGGCCCGCGCGAGTCCTTTGTGCTCAACGTGATCCTCATCGCAACATGGGGCGTTTCGTGTACGATGGGCGCCATCGTCGGCGCCGTTGTCGATGTTCCCACCGCCATTGCAGCCTTTGTCTGCACCTCGCTCTTTATCTGCCTGCTCTTTTCGCAGCGGCTGTCGCGCGGTAACGTTGTCGCGGCGGTTTCGGGCGCGGTGTCCGTCGCCGTATGCAAGTTCTTGGGCCTCGCGAATATTGCCGTGCCGGCAAGCGTCGTGGTCGGCATTGCCATTGCGCTGGCGTGCGATGCTGTATTTGACGGAAGAGGTGCCCGCGATGCCCGCTAACGAGTTCTTGGTTCTGTGGCTGTCGTCGTGGGCTGCTATCGCGTTCTTTCGCATCGCGCCGGCGTTCGCCTTGCGCGGGCGGACCCTGTCGCCCCGCATTACCGAGGCCCTGGGCTATATCCCGCCCGCTGCCTTTGCCGCGCTGGTCGCCAACGACTTGGTGAACCCCGGCGCGTTCGACGCGGGACTCTGGCCTGCCTTGGTTCCCTGGATTGCGGCCACCGGCGTCGTGGCGGTGGCAATCAAGACAAAGTCGATGTTGTGGTGCTGCGTTTCGGGCATCGTGTTCTATATCGTTTTGAGCCTCGTATAGGAGCAGGACGCGTTATCGTCCCGGCCTAACGAATCGAATTTCTCACCGAGGCGGTCTGCTTCTTCTGGTACCATGGTCAAACTTTACTGTAGCAAAGCGTGACGTGGGCTTTTGTTCTGCGTCAGCGGAAATGGGGGTTTCATGGCACAGGAAGCGACCGCCAGCGAGCAAAAGAAATTCAAGGTACCGCGCATCCCGGGCGACATCATGATCTATCCGATGATCGTCGGCCTTTTGCTCAATACCTTCTGCCCGCAGGTCTTTGAGGTCGGCGGCTTCTTTACGGCTGCCTGCCGCGGCGGCTCCAACACCATCGTTGCCGCGATCTTGCTGTTCGTGGGCGCCGGCATCAGCTTTAAGTCCACGCCGGGCGCCATCAAGACCGGCATCGTCGTGCTGATTCCTAAGCTTGTAGTGGCAGCCGCGCTGGGTCTGGGCGTCGCGTACTTCTTTAACGATAACTTTTTAGGCCTGAGCTCGGTTTCCATCATCGGCGGCATTACGTTTTGCAACATGGCGCTCTATACGGGCATCATGGGCGAGTTCGGCGATGAGTCCGAGCAGGGCGCTGTCGGTATCCTGTTCTTTACGGCCGGCCCCGCCGTCACGATGATCATCCTTGGTGTTTCGGGTCTCGCCAACATCCCCGTCGGCACCATCATCGGATCCATCCTGCCGCTTGTTATCGGCATGGTCCTGGGCAACTTGTTCCCGTTTATCAAGAACCTGCTGGTTCCCGGCGCCAATCCCGCGATCGCTGTAATTGGTTTTCAGCTCGGTGCGTCCATGAGCCTTTCGAGCTTCATCGCCGGTGGCATTTCGGGCATCCTGCTGGGCCTCATCACGCTCTTTATCGTCGGTCCCATTACCTTTGCCTTCGAGCGCCTGTGTGGCGGCAATGGTAAGGCGGCTGTGGCATGTTCCACCATTGCCGGCACGGCCATGACCACGCCGGTCGCCCTCGCCGAGGTCGCTCCGCGCTATGCCGAGCTTGCGCCCACCGCGTATGCGCAGATCGCCACTGCCGTCATCATCACGGCAATCATGGCCCCGATTCTGACCGGCTGGGTCGATAAGAAGTTCTGCCAGAGCAAGGAAGACCTGTCGCCTGCCGGTGTCGAGGCCATCGAGGAGGCTGTCGCGGCCGACATCGATGGCGAGTAGCAATCGATACCCATCAATGATTCCGGCGTGCAACTCGCGCCGTTTGAGCGCCCGAACGAGAGCTGTCTTGCAGTGACGTTCGGGCGCTCTGCTATTATTCCCCTTACCCCTGCGGAGAAAGGGGCGTTTATTGCCCAGACACGAATCGGGCGATTCTGACCACTTGGATATTGAAGGGAGGGCGTCTAGTGGTTAAGGCACTCAAGATTGAGATATTCCTGCTATGCATGATTGTTCTTATCGGGCTTGCCGTACGAAGCCGTCGCTCCCTGTTCTCGAGCACCCAGCAGCTTTTGTTTAGCATGCTGGGCTACACGTCTGCTGCCTACATTTTCTTCGATATGATCTGGACGCTTTCGGATGGTGTGGACGGCACGTTGGGCATTGCAGCCAACTGGATTTCCAACGCGGTTTCGTTTTCGCTCTTCGCCATCGCGTGTCTCATTTGGTTTATCTATTCCGAGACGATGCAGGGTTCTCACCTTGTGACCTCGCGCTATAGGGTGGTGCTTGTAACGTTGCCTACGGCTCTGGTGGTCGTGCTGGCTTTTACCAGTTACTGGACGCACGCCCTGTTCTATATCGATTCGCAGGGCGTGTATCGTCGCGGCTTTGCCTATATGATCCAGCCCATTGTCAGCTACTGTTACGTTATACATACGTCCCTGCATGCGTTTGTGCAATCTCGCAGGGTCGAGAGCCTGCAGACGAAGGCTATCTATCGAACCTTAGCATTTTTCGCCATTCCGGCCCTGGTGGGCGGTACCTTTCAGATCGTATACTCGGTGCCTGGCCTTTGTGTCGGCATAATGATTAGCATGTTGCTGCTCTATATCATCTGCCAGGAGCAGCTCATCTCGACCGACCCGTTGACTGGCCTCAACAATCGCAACCGTTTTGAGACCTATATGCTGTCGCTCTTCTCAAATGTTGGTCATACGGACGATGTGTATCTTCTCATGATGGACGCTGACGGCTTTAAGCAGATTAACGATCGCTATGGACATGTGGAGGGTGATCATGCTCTTCAGGTCTTATCTGCTGCGCTCAAAAAGGTCTGCACGGCGTCTGGCAGCTTTATCGCACGTTATGGCGGCGATGAGTTCGTAGTCCTTCAAAAGGCGGCAGCGGAACAGGACATCATACGTCTGTGCGCGGCAATCAACGACGAGCTCGCGCGCGCCGAGGTGCCGTATCTGTTGCGGATGTCCATCGGCTACGCACGGGTCGGTGACGGCGTCGATACCTGGCAAGACTTGCTTCGCGCTGCCGACGCGGAGCTCTACCGCGTCAAGGCCGAGAAAAAGAAGGCCGGCGTCCAGATACGCTAGGAAAAGGGCGCACGCTGGCGTGCGTGGCGCCCCTCGGCTCACCGATGTACTCCATTAAGCTAAAGTATGTGAATCCCTTCTGCTAAATAAGGGCAGCTCGTTAGGCCTTTTTGGGCCTGTTGACGATGATGATGCCGCTGCAGACCAACAACAGGGCAACGATGACGGTAACGGGGCTCGTGCCAGCGCCCTCGCCGAGCAGCAGCGCGCTCAGCACCACACCAAAGACGGGGTTCATAAACCCAAAGACCGAGACGCGGCTGACGGGGTTGACGGCAAGCAGGCGCGACCACAGCGAGTACGCGACGGCGGAAATGAGTGCCATATAAATGATGAGCGCGATGGCGGGGGCGATTTCGGTGGAGGACAACGTGCCGCCCATCAAAAACCCGATGGCGGTAAGGACCACGCCACCGACTAAAAACTGCCACCCGGCAAGCAAGACGCCGTCGTGCTCGCGCGAGAAGATGCCGATCAGGCAGGTCGATAGGGCGCCTGCAACAGTGGAAGCCAAGATAAAGCCCTCGCCGTCGAGCGTAAAGCCAAAGGTGCCGTCCGCGCCCGAAAGGTTGACGAGCGCGACGCCGGCAAAGCCCAGCGCACAGCCAAGCACCTTGGCCGTATTGAGCTTCTCGGTGTGAAATGCCAGGGCGGCAAAGAGGATTGCGAGGAAGTTGGCGCTGGCCTCGATGATGGAGCTCGACATGGCGCTGGCGCGCGAGAGGCCCAGATAGAAAAAGAAGTACTGCCCGATAGTCTGGAAGAGCGACAAGACAAAGATGGGCTTGATGTCGCGCGCTTGCGGTATGAGGGGGCGGCGTTGGGCCGCGCTCATCCCAACGATAACCAGGGCGCCGGCAAGCGTAAAGCGTAAACCTGCAAAGAGCAGCTGCGAAGCGCTATCGTGCGCTGGGATGCCAAAGAGCGCGTAGCCGATCTTGATGCAGGGAAAGGCCGATCCCCAGAGTGCACAGCAAACAAGACAGCCCAGGATGAGTCCGGGCAGGGTGGCGAGATACGGCTTGCGGCTTTCCATGATGTCCTTCCTACATGCGCGAAGTAAAAAAGAACCCGCCACCGGATGTGTCGGTGGCGGGTGTTGTTACCCGAAGGGATTGTACCTGATGGGAAAGGTTTAAGCGAAGTAGGCCACGCCGCTCTCAAAGATCGGCATGAACTTATCGCCGGGGACATGCTCGGGCACGTTGCGGTACAGGTTGTCGCCGCGACGCTCGGCATGGCCCATCTTGCCCAGGACGCGGCCGTCGGGGCTCGTGATGCCCTCGATGGCGAGTGCGGAGCCGTTGGGGTTGACGGAAAGATCCATGCTGGGCTTGGCGTCTTCGCCCACGTACTGCGTGGCGACCTGGCCGTTGGCGATCAGCTGGGCGAGCACTTCGTCGTTGGCGACAAAGCGGCCCTCGCCGTGGCTGATGGCGACGGTGTAGGGGTCATCTAGGCTGCACTGCGACAGCCACGGGGACAAGTTGGACGAGATGCGGGTGCGCACCAGACGGCTCTGGTGGCGGCCGATGGTGTTGAACGTCAACGTGGGCGCATCGGGTGTGGCGTCGACGATGTCGCCGTAGGGCACCAGGCCGAGCTTGATCAGGGCCTGGAAGCCGTTGCAGATGCCCAGCATCAGGCCATCGCGGGCCTTGAGCAGGTCGCGGACTGCCTCGGTGACCTCGGGAGCGCGGAAGAACGCCGTGATGAACTTGGCGGAGCCGTCGGGCTCGTCGCCGCCCGAGAAGCCGCCGGGGATCATGACGATCTGGCTTGCACGGATGCGGCGGGCAAGCTCGTGGGTGCTCTCGGCGACGGCCTCGGGCGTGAGGTTGTTGATCACGAAGGTGTCGGCTTCGGCACCGGCTGCGCGGAAGGCACGTGCGCTGTCGTACTCACAGTTGTTGCCGGGGAACACGGGGATGATCACGCGCGGACGGGCGATCTTGGCGCCGCTGTACACGTGGATGTCCTTGGCACGGAAGTCGATGGTCTCGACCTCGGGGGTCTCGTCGGCGCTGCGGTAGGCAAAGACGCCCTCGATGCCGCTCTCCCAGGCCTCCTGGAGCTCGGAGAGCTCGATGACCTCGGAGCCGGTGTCGATGACATAGCCCTCGACGGTGGTGCCCAGGGGCTCGACGACAACGCCGTCGGCGACCTCGGGCAGCTCGGCATCCTCGGCGAGCTCGACGATAAAGCTGCCGTAGAGCGGGGTGAAGAGGCTCTCTACGTCTACATCATCGGCAAGCTCGATGCCGATCTGGTTACCGACGCACATCTTAAAGAGGCTCTCGGCGCCGCAGCCGTAGCCGGGCGTGGAGATGGCCAGGGCGTTGCCGGTAGCAGTGAGCGCCTCGACGGCGTCAAACGCGGCGAGCAGCTGCTGAGCGTCGGGACGGTAGTCCTCGCCATAGGTAGCGGGGGCGATGCGGACGACGCGGTGCGTGAGGCCCTTGAACTCGGGCGAGACGGCACGGGCGGCTCTGCCCACGGCGACGGCGAAGCTGATCAGGGTCGGCGGAACGTTGAGCTCGCCGGCCTCGTCCTCAAACGAGCCGCTCATGGAGTCCTTGCCACCGATGGCGCCGGCACCCAGGTCGACTTGGGCCATGAGGGCGCCCAAGACGGCTGCCGTGGGCTTGCCCCAGCGCTCGGCCTCGGTGCGCAGACGCTCGAAGTACTCCTGGAAGGAGAGATAGGCGCGCTTGTGCTCAAAGCCGGCAGCCACGAGCTTGGCGATGGACTCGACCACGGACAGGTAGGCGCCCGCAAACTGGTCGGCCTCCATCAGATAGGGGTTGAAGCCCCATGCCATGGCACTCGCCGTGGTGGTCTCGCCGTCCACGGGGAACTTGGCGACCATGGCCGAGCTGGGGGTGAGCTGCGTCTTGCCGCCAAAGGGCATGAGCACGGTCGCGGCGCCGATGGTGGAGTCGAAGCGCTCGGAAAGGCCCTTGTTGGAAGCGACGTTGAGGTCGGTGACAAGCGAGGTCATGCGCTCGGCAAGCGTGGTGCCGGCCCAGCTGGGCTGCCACACGCTGCGGGCGCATACGTGGGCGATCTGGTGCTTGGGCGCGCCGTTGGAGTTGAGGAACTCGCGGGATAGGTCGACGATGGCGACACCGTTCCAGGCCATGCGCATGCGCGGCTCGGCGGTAACCTCGGCGATAACGGTCGCCTCGAGGTTCTCCTCGGCGGCGTAGCCCATGAACTCCTCGACGTCACCGTCGGCGACGGCGCAGGCCATACGCTCCTGGGACTCGGAGATAGCGAGCTCGGTGCCGTCCAGGCCGTCGTACTTCTTGGTCACGGTATCAAGGTCGACATACAGGCCGTCGGCAAGCTCGCCCACGGCGACCGAGACACCGCCGGCGCCAAAGTCGTTGCAGCGCTTGATCAGACGGCAGGCATCGCCGCGGCGGAACAGGCGCTGCAGCTTGCGCTCGACCGGGGCGTTGCCCTTCTGGACCTCGGCACCCGAGGTCTCGATGGACTCGGTGTTCTGGGTCTTGGAGGAGCCGGTGGCGCCACCGATGCCATCGCGGCCGGTGCGGCCGCCCAGCAGGATGATCTTGTCGGTGGGGGCGGGGCACTCGCGACGAACGTGGTTTGCCGGGGTAGCGCCCACGACGGCGCCAACCTCCATGCGCTTGGCCACGTAACCGGGGTGATAGAGTTCGTTGACCTGACCGGTGGCAAGGCCGATCTGGTTGCCGTAGCTGGAGTAGCCGGCGGCGGCAGTGGTCACGAGCTTGCGCTGCGGCAGCTTGCCCTCGAGCGTCTCGGAAACCGGGACGGTGGGGTCGCCGGCACCGGTGACGCGCATGGCCTGATACACATAGCTGCGGCCCGAGAGCGGGTCACGGATAGCGCCGCCCACGCAGGTGGCGGCACCGCCGAAGGGCTCGATCTCGGTCGGGTGGTTGTGGGTCTCGTTCTTAAAGAGGAACAGCCAGTCCTGGTCCTCGCCATCGACATCGACCTTCACCTTGACGGTGCAGGCGTTGATCTCCTCGGACTCATCGACATCGGTCATTACGCCGGTCTTCTTAAGGTACTTAGCGCCGATGGTGCCCATGTCCATGAGGCAGACGGGCTTGGCGTCGCGGCCGAGTTCGTGGCGCATCTCCATGTAGCGGTCGAAGGCCTGCTGCACCACGGCGTCGTCGATCGTCACGTCATCCAGGACGGTGCCGAAGGTGGTGTGGCGGCAGTGGTCGGACCAATAAGTGTCGATCACGCGGATCTCGGTGATGGTGGGGTCGCGGTCCTCATCGCGGAAGTACTGCTGGCAGAAGGCGATGTCCGCCTCGTCCATGGCAAGGCCGCGCTCGGAAATAAAGGCGGCAAGGCCGGCCTCGTCGAGCTCGCGGAAGCCGTCGAGCACCTCGACGGGCTGGGGCTCGGGGGTCTCCATGTACAGCGTCTCGGGCAGGTCGAGCGAGGCGATGCGCGCCTCGACGGGGTTCACCACGTAGTGCTTGATGGCATCGATGGCGGCTTCGTCCAGAGCGCCCGAGATCATATAGACCTTGGCGGAGCGCACGGCGGGGCGCTCGCCCTGGCTGATGAGCTGCACGCACTCGCTGGCGGAGTCGGCGCGCTGGTCAAACTGGCCAGGCAGGAATTCGACGGCAAAGACGGCGCCATCGCTTGCGGGGAGCTCGTCGTAGGTCACATCGACCTGGGGCTCGCTAAAGACGGTCGGCACGCAGGAGCGGAAAAGCTCCTCGTCGATGCCCTCGACGTCGTAGCGGTTGATGATCCTCAGGGCCTCGATGCCCTTGATGCCGAGAATTTCGGTCAGCTCGCCCTTGAGCTGCTGAGCCTCGACGTCGAACCCGGGTTTCTTCTCCACGTAGATACGAGAGACCATTGGTTCCTGCCTTCCTGATCGGTTGGGCGTACGGTACGGTATGCGGCAGCGGTCGGTTTACGGGGCAAGCCTCGCGGTCGCCTTGAGCCACATGTTTGTAAACCTCACTATGATACGACAGCTCGCGGCGCGTTGAGGACGGCGAGGGTGCTACAGTGAAGCGCAAACAAGAGAAAGGCATCACATGGCATTCGTTTCGCTCGCCATCATCGCACTCGTGGCCTTTGCGAGTCCTTTTATCGCCTCGGCGATTCCCGGAAAACCTGTTCCCGAGACGGTCTTTTTGCTCGTGCTCGGCGCGGTGCTGGGACCCCATATGCTCGGCGTCATCCATGTAGATGCTGAGGTCTCGCTTGTGTCCGAGCTGGGCCTGGCCTTTTTGTTCCTGCTTGCCGGCTTTGAGATCGACCCCAAGAGCATCACGGGCGTCGAGGGGCGCTACGGCTTGGCGACGTGGGCCGTCACGTTTGGTATCGCCTGGCTTGCCGTGCGCTTTACCCCGTGGTTCTCGGTCAGTCATTTCGACGGTATCGCCGTGACGCTTGCCCTCACTTCGACGGCGCTCGGCACGCTCGTGCCCATCATGCGTGAGCGCTCGCTCACTGGCACGCGTGTGGGCGACTCGATTCTCGCGTATGGCACCTGGGGTGAGCTCGGCCCTGTGCTCGCCATGTCGGTGCTGCTGTCTGCCCGCACTGGCATCCAAACGCTCGTAATCCTTGGCTTGTTTGCGGTGGTTTGCGTGTTGCTGGCTGTGGTCCCAAGCCGCTCCAAGCGTGTCGGCAGCCGCTTCTTTGCGTTTGTCGAGGAACGCGCCGATACCACGTCGCAGACCTTCGTGCGCCTGACGGTGCTCATCCTGGTCACACTCGTGGCGTTCTCGGCCGTCTTTGATCTCGACATCGTGTTGGGTTCTTTTGCCGCCGGCTTTGTCTTGCGCTATATCATCCCCGAGGGCAACCATACGCTCGAGACCAAGCTCGATGGCCTGGCCTACGGCTTTTTGATTCCGGTATTCTTTACCGTATCGGGCGCAAAGATCGATCTGACGGCCGTGGCGTCGCGCCCGGGTCTGCTCGTGGGCTTTATCGTGGCGTTGTTGATTATTCGTGCCGTGCCCATTCTTATTTCTATGAGCATTTGTCCTGCGACGCGCGATGTGTCGGCGTATGGTCGCATTACCGTGGCCCTGTACTGCACCACGGCCCTGCCGATCATCGTTGCCGTGACAAGCGTTGCCGTCAACGCGGGCGCGCTGTCGCAAGATATTGTGTCGGTCATGGTTGCTGCCGGTGCCATCACGGTGTTCTTGATGCCGTTGCTCGCGCAGCTCTTCTACCGCGTGGTCGACGCCGCGCCGGTCGCCGCCGTGGCAGAAGTTGCCGAGCATCCATCCGATGCGCTCGACATCCTGCGCGCCCATCACGATTTGGCGAGCCTGCTCGCACGTGAGCACGAGCTGCTGACTTCGCATGGCCATGGTCGCGTATTCGAGGGCTTGCCTACGCTCGATACGATTGCCGAGCGTCTTTCCGCCGAGGCGGCGAGCGGCCACATCGATGCCCGCATCGTGGACGCGGCGCATCTTCTTGCCGATAAGACCTATGGTGATGAGGTCGACCCGTCCGAGCTGACCCCGCGCGAGCGTCGCCGCCTGGAGCGCGCCAAGCTCGCCGTGCGCGAATACCGCCGCCGCATGTTGGAGCTCTATGCAAGAGAAGAAGCCGAGGACGACGACGGCAAGTAGTCGATACTCTCTCGGGGAAGCCGCGTCCCGCTTTGAAGGCTCGGAACGGGATGTGGTTTCCGAAACGGGGGCCGTTGGGAAACTGTGTCCCGGAATGGGCGCTCAGAGTGGGATGCAGTTTCCGCGAGAGACCCGTTGCGGAAACGGTATCCCAGAATCGGCGTTCAAGACGGGGCGCTCTTTCCGAAACATGGCCCTGAGGGAAGCTGCGTCCCGGTCTGAGTCGGGACTGCGGGACACAGCTTCCCTTTCAAACAGAAGAAGGCGCGCTGCCTGCAGTTGATGCAGACGGCGCGCCTTCTTTGTTGGACTATGTTGAGGCTGGGAGCTGAGGCTTGTGGTCCCTTAAGAGCGGGCGGCTCCGTCGACGGGGAGCACGGCGCCCGTGACGTAGGAGGACATGTCGCTCGCCAGGAAAACAAAGGCGTTGGCGACATCCTCGGGCTCGCCCATGCGACCCAGCGGAATGGTGGCGATGATGGGCTTAATAACCTCTTCGGGCAGGTTAGCGACCATATCGGTTTTGGTTACGCCGGGTGCAACGGCATTGACGCGAATGCCCACGGGGGCGAGCTCGCGCGAGAGCGACTGGACCATACCGTTGACGGCAAACTTGGACGTGGGGTAACCGACGCCGGAGGGCTGGCCGTACTTGGCGACCATCGAGCTTGTGGTAGTGATGGTGCCGCCGTGGCCGGCCTCGGTCATGATCTTGGCGGCAGCCTGGTGGCCATTAAAGACGGCGACGACGTTAAGGTCCATGACCTTTGCGAACTCCTCGGCCGTGTAGTCCAAGAGGGGTGAACGCTGGGAGATACCGGCATTGTTGACGACCGTGTCCAAGCCGCCCATGTCGGATGCAGCCTGGGTAAAGGCCTCGGTCACGGCTTCGAGTGAGGTGAGGTCGCAGGAGCGGCCCCAGACCTTGGCGTCGGGATAGGCGGCTGTCAGCTTCTCAACGGCCGCATCGGCGGTCTCTTGACGCGAGCCAAAGACAGTGACGGAGGCGCCCTCCTCGATAAAACGGCAGGCGATGGCATAGCCGATACCGCGCGTGCCTCCGGTGATGATTGCTTTCTTGCCCTCGAGCAACATGGTATTTCCTCTCATCGCGGGCGGACATTCGCAGCACAGCGTAGCCGTAACCGGAATCGGCCGTGTTTGCATATCGGTGAACGGTAGCCCGCGTTACCGATGAGCGGCTCGCGCAAATGTGCCCTGTCGTTGTGCTTAGGGCAGGAGACAAAAAGGCTCCCATCCCACATCGGACGGGAGCCCTTCGAGCAAATGCGTTGTGGGGTGTAAACCGAACTAGTTCGCCATGACGCCTTCGGTCCAAGCCTCAACGTCCTCGATGCGCAGGACGTTGGCGACCTCGGCCACGCAGTCGACGCTGGCAAGCTCGGCAGCGGCAGCCTGGACGTCCTTCTCGAGCGCGCGGTGCGTCAGGAAGATGACCGAACAGGCATCGCTGACGCCCGACTTGCCGTCTTCGACCTGGTTGATGAGCGAGATCGAGATGTTGTGCTTGGCAAAGATGTTGACCGTCTCGGACAGGGCACCCACGCGGTCGGCGACCTTCAGGCGCACATAGTACTTGGTCTGGAGCTCGTCCATGGGCTTAAAGGCGAGGTTGTGGCCATAGGGCTCAATCTCGGGCAGCGGAGCCACGCCGCGGCTGATCTGCTCGGAGAGCGACAGGATATCGCCCACGACGGCGCTCGCGGTGGGGAAGGAGCCTGCGCCGGCACCGTAGAACATGGTCTCGCCTACGGCGTCGCCTACCACGTAGACAGCGTTCATGGCGCCGTTGACCTTGGCAAGCATATGGTCGGCGGGAATCAGCGTGGGATGCACGCGAACATCGACGCCGGCGTCGGTGTTGCGGGCGATGCCGAGCAGCTTAATGGTGTAGCCGAGCTCGCGGGCCTGGGCGATGTCCTCGGCGCCGATGGTGCGGATACCCTGCTGGCACACATCATCGGTGGTAACGCGGGTGCCAAAGCCGATGGAGGCGAGGATGGCCGTCTTGCTGGCGGCGTCGAAGCCGTCGACGTCTGCGGACGGGTCGGCCTCGGCATAGCCCTTGGCCTGGGCGTCGGCGAGCACGTCAGCGTAATCGGCGCCCTCGGCGTCCATGCGCGACAGGATATAGTTGGTGGTGCCGTTGAGGATGCCGGCGATGGTCAGGATCTTGTTGCCCACCAGGTCGTGCTCGAGCGTGCTGACGATGGGGATGCCGCCACCGCAGCTGGCCTCGCACTTAATCTGCACGCCGCACTCACGCGCCTTCTCGGCGAGCGTCTCGACATGACGGCCCAGCAGGGCCTTGTTGGCAGAGACGACGTGCTTGCCGTTCTCGAAGGCGGTGGTGAAGATCTCGGTCGCGGGGTGCTCGCCTCCGATGAGCTCGACGACGATATCGACGGCTGGGTCGGTGACGACATCATGCCAGTCACTCGTAAAGGCCTCGCGCTCAATGCCTGCTGCCTCGGCCTGCTCCCAGGCAAGCGCGCAGGCGCGGGTCAGCTTAAGGTCGATGCCGTAGGCGGCCAGGTACTCATCGTGGTGGCTCTTAATCAGGCGGGCCACGCCGCCGCCGACGGTTCCCAGACCGATGAGGCCGACGTTCACGGTGCGCAGGGGTTCGCTCATAGATAGCTCCTTCGTGCATCTTATGGATGGATTAACCGCTTAAAGGTTGAGTGCATTCTAGCGTGAACCGAGGGCGCGTGCTCGCCAGGCAACAGGAGTCGCACAAAACGGCACCCCCGAAACGCTGCGGAAACATTGGAAACATGCTCACTACATACGACCTACAGCCTATGTGATTCAGGACGGCAAGTACATCGCCGCCTAGGTGCGTACAAAACGCGGTCGGTGGGGCCGTTTTATTCAGGGCAAGGACGCCTGTAACAGAACGGAAACATTACTTTCACACAATAAAGTGGCTAAACTGCATAAACCGACAGGAATACGCAGAATTATGGATAAATGGGCAAAACAAAAGAAAAGTTGAAATAATCGCCACTTTTCTCAACTAAAGCGTCTACTATTTTGCGAACGCCGAACACGGCGAAGGATGGCCTGTCGGGTAACCGAAACCCGACGAGATTTGAGAGGAGAGCCGCATGTCGAGCCTCACCGGTAAGTCATTGAACCCTGTTATGAATCGCAGGAGCGTTATCGCGAGCGCAGCAGGTCTGGGGGCGATGTCCATTCTAGCTGGCTGCTCCTCCAACGGCGGCGACAGCGGTTCCGCTTCGAGCGACGCTTCGTTTAAGATCGGTACCATCGGCCCGCTGACCGGCGCCAACGCGTCCTACGGCAAGTCCGTTACCCAGGGTGTCGAGCTTGGCTGCAAGGATTTCTCGACCAAGGAGCTGCCGCTTGCCAGCAAGGCCGAGGATGACCAGGCCGACGGCGAGAAGGCCGTCAACGCCTTCAACACCCTGCTCGACTGGGGCATGCAGGCCCTCGTCGGCCCGACCACCACGGGTGCGTCGGTTGCCGTTGCCGCCGAGTGCGGTAACGACCCCAAGACGTTCATGATCACCCCGTCCGCGTCCTCCGAGGACGTCACCGACGGCAAGGATTGCGTCTTCCAGGTTTGCTTCACCGACCCCAACCAGGGTGTCAACGCTGCCAAGTTCCTGGCGCAGAAGTATGCGGACGAAAAGTTCGTGCTGTTCTATAACTCCGGCGACGCCTATTCTTCGGGCATCGCAGATTCCTTTAAGGCCCAGGCTGCTGAGTCCAAGCTCGAGATTGTTGACGAGGAGACCTTTAAGGACGACTCCGCCACGAGCTTTACCAATCAGCTGACCAAGGCCAAGCAGGCCGGCGCCACCATGATCTTTGCGCCGATCTACTACACGCCGGCGTCCGTCCTGCTCAAGAACGCCAAGGACATGGGCTACGACGTCAAGATGATGGGCTGCGACGGCATGGACGGCATCCTGGGCGTTGAGGGCTTCGATACCTCTCTTGCCGAGGGTCTGCTGCTCATGACCCCGTTCTCCGCCGACGACGAGAAGAACGCCGACTTCGTTAACGCTTACAAGGATAAGTACGGCGATACCCCCGACCAGTTTGCCGCCGACGCCTACGACGGCGTGCACGCGGTGGCCGAGGCCGTCAAGGAGGCCGGTCTTGGTGTCGACGCCGATCCGACCGAGGCCGCCGAGAAGCTGTCCAAGGCTATGCTCAAGATTACCGTTGACGGTCTGACCGGCAAGCTCACCTGGAACGATAAGGGCCAGGTCCAGAAGGATCCCACGGCGTACGTCATCACCGACGGCAAGTACGTACAGGCCTAATTGGCCGCCTTACATAGAGCGGTTTTGATCCCAAGCAGGGGAGGTTTTGGCCTTCCCTGCTTGCTTGGTATCTAGGGACAGTGTAACGTCCCTGTTTCATACATTAACTGGAAACCTATTCGAAAGGGGGATGTGGAACATGACGGTCTTTATCCAATACCTGGTCAACGGCCTGTCCATGGGCAGCGTCTACGCCATCATCGCGTTGGGCTACACCATGGTCTACGGTATCGCCAAGATGCTCAACTTCGCTCACGGCGACGTCATCATGGTCGGTGCCTATGTCTCGTTCTGCGCCACGTCGTATCTCGGCCTCCCAGGCTGGGCATCTGTAGTTCTCTCTTGTGTGGTCTGCACGGTTCTCGGTGTTCTCATTGAGGGTTTGGCCTATAAGCCGCTGCGCCAGGCGGGCCCGCTGGCCGTTCTGATCACGGCCATCGGCGTGTCTTACTTCCTGCAGAACGCCGCGCAGCTTCTGTGGGGCGCCACGCCCAAGAACTTCACTTCGCTCGTCACCTTTCCGGTGCCGGAGTTCTTGGCCAAGTTCAACGTAAGCGCCGTCTCGCTCGTCACCATCGTCGCCTGCCTGGTTATCATGGCCGGCCTGATGTTCTTTACAGGTAAGACCAAGATGGGCAAGGCCATGCGCGCCGTGTCCGAGGACAAGGCCGCCGCTCAGCTCATGGGCATCAACGTCAACCGCACCATCTCGATGACGTTCGCTATCGGCTCGGCACTTGCCGCCATCGCCGGCGTGCTCCTGTGCTCCTACTCGCCGGTGCTACAGCCCACGACGGGCGCCATGCCTGGCATCAAGGCCTTCGACGCTGCCGTTTTCGGCGGCATCGGCTCCATTCCTGGTGCCTTTGTCGGCGGCATTCTCATCGGCATCATCGAGGCGATGGCGCAGGCTTACATTTCCACGAGCCTTGCCAACTCCATCGTCTTTGGTGTTTTGATCATCGTCCTGCTCGTCAAGCCTGCCGGCCTCTTGGGCAAGTACGTTCCCGAGAAGGTGTAGGTGAGCGTTATGAAGTTTCTTAAAGACAAGCAGACGCGTCATGACTTTGTTACGTACGCCATATGCCTTGTGGCGTTCGCCATCGTGTTCTTTATGCAGTCTAACCACATGATCCCGCGCATGATCGCCGGTCAGCTGGTTCCCATCACGGCCTATATCGTCATGGCCATCTCCCTTAACCTCGTCGTCGGCATCGCGGGCGATTTGTCGCTGGGCCACGCGGGCTTTATGAGCGTCGGCGCCTATACGGGAATCGTCACCGCCGTCGCACTGGAGAGCGCCGTTCCGTCCGACCCGATGCGCCTGATTGTCAGCATTGTGGTCGGCGCTATCGCCGCTGCCATCTTGGGCTTCTTGATCGGTATCCCGGTCCTGCGCCTGAGCGGCGACTATCTGGCCATTGTGACCCTGGCTTTTGGCGAGATCATCAAAGAGGTCGTCACCTGCCTCATTGTGGGCGTCGATTCCCGCGGCCTGCATGTGATCTTTAACATCACGGGTAACTCCACGATCGACGACCTGCACCTGCTCGAGGACGGCACCGCCATCATCAAGGGCGCGCAGGGCGCATCGGGCGTGTCGACCTATTCGACCTTCCTTGCCGGCGCAATCCTGGTTATGGTCGCGCTCGTGATTGTGCTCAACCTGGTTCGCAGCCGTACCGGTCGTGCCATTATTGCCGTGCGCGACAACAAGATCGCTGCCGAGTCTGTGGGCATCTCCGTCACCCAGTACCGCATGATCGCCTTCGTGGTTTCCGCTGCCCTCGCCGGCGCTGCCGGAGCCCTGTTCGGCGGTAACTTCTCGCAGCTTTCCGCCACTAAGTTCGACTTCAATACGTCCATCCTCATTCTGGTGTTCGTGGTCCTGGGCGGCCTGGGCAATATGCGCGGCTCCGTTATCGCCGCGGCGCTGCTCACGGTGCTCCCCGAGCTGCTCCGTCAGTTCTCGGACTACCGCATGCTCATCTACGCCATCGTGTTGATTCTGGTCATGGTCTTTACTAACAACCCACAGCTCAAGGCGTTCTTCGCACGCATTAAGGACCGCTTTGCTTCCAAGAAGGAGGTGGCAGCCGATGCCCAGTAAGTTTGAGTTCAACAAGGGCAAGATGGTCCCGTATCCTTCTGGCGCCATCGTTCCCGACCGCGACCTGGGCCAGCGCCCGGCGCTCGAGTGCATTCACCTGGGCATTGAATTCGGCGGCCTTAAGGCGGTCGACGACTTTAGCCTAACCATCGGCAAGACCGAGATTGCCGGTCTCATCGGCCCCAACGGTGCCGGCAAGACCACGGTCTTCAACCTGCTCACCAAGGTGTACCAGCCTACGCACGGCACCATCCTGCTCGACGGTGAGGACACTTCGGGCAAGTCGGTCTACCAGGTCAACCGCATGGGTATTGCCCGTACGTTCCAGAACATCCGCCTGTTCAATACCATGACGGTGGAGGACAACGTTAAGGTCGGCCTGCACAATCAGGAGCGCTACTCCGGTTTTGAGGGCGTGCTGCGCCTGCCGACGTATTGGAAGCACGAGAAGGCCGCCCACGAGCGCGCCATGGAGCTGCTGTCCATTTTTGACATGGAGCACCTGGCAAATGAACAGGCCGGCTCGCTTCCTTACGGCGCTCAGCGTCGTCTGGAAATCGTCCGCGCGCTTGCCACCAACCCCAAGCTACTGCTGCTCGACGAGCCTGCCGCCGGCATGAACCCGTCCGAGACCGCAGAGCTCATGGCGAACATCGTCAAGATTCGCGACGCCTTCGGCATCGCCATCATGCTTATCGAGCATGATATGTCGCTCGTCATGAACATCTGCGAAGGCATCTGCGTGCTTAACTTTGGCAAGGTTATCGCCAAGGGCACAGCAGAGGAAATCCAGAACAACGACGCCGTTATCGAGGCGTATCTGGGCAAGCAGGATAAGGGGGAGAACTAAATGGCAGAGCCGATGCTATCCGTCTACAACATCAACGTCTGGTACGGCGCTATCCACGCCATCAAGGACATCTCCTTTAACGTCAACGAGGGCGAGATCGTTGCTCTGATCGGTGCGAACGGTGCCGGTAAGTCCACGACGCTTAAAACCGTCTCGGGTCTGCTGCGTTCCAAGACCGGCTCCATCAAGTTTATGGGCGAGGACATTACCCATACGCCCGCTGATAAGCTGGTTGGTAAGGGCCTGGCTCAGGTTCCCGAGGGTCGTCGCGCCTTTTTGCAGATGACGGTCGAGGAGAACCTGGAGATGGGTGCCTATACACAGCCCAAGTCCACGGTGGCTCCGGGCCTGGAGCGCGTCTACGAGCAGTTCCCGCGCCTGAAGGAACGTCGTCGCCAGGTCGCCGGCACCCTTTCAGGCGGCGAGCAGCAGATGCTCGTTATGGGGCGCGCCCTTATGAGTAACCCCAAACTGCTTATGCTCGACGAACCTTCCATGGGTCTGGCACCGATTCTGATCGAACAGATCTTCCAGATTGTCGAGGACCTGCACAAGGCCGGCACCACGGTGCTTCTGGTTGAGCAAAACGCGCAGATGGCGCTTTCCATCGCCACGCGCGGCTACGTGCTCGAGACCGGCAAGATCACCATGACCGGTACCGGCCAAGAGCTCCTGCACGACGATAACGTCCGCAAAGCCTACCTCGGAGGCTAACCCACCTAACAAAAGGGGCGCTGACTATCTCAGTCAGCGCCCCTTTTTAGATGCGGTGAAATAGGGACTGAATACGGGCTCCAGAGGCCAAAAGAGTCCCTATTCCACCGCAACTTCATGGGGATGTGTGACAATGCCCGTCGGAAAACATCTGCTGTCTTTGGGGGTCTATCTATGCTGTATGAGTTTTGTGCCGAGAACTTTGAGCGGGTGCCGGCAGCTATCGATGCCGGTGCAAAGCGCATCGAGCTGTGCGATAACCTTGCCGTTGGTGGCACCACGCCTTCGGCCGGCGTTATCAGCGCTACGACCAACTATGCCCACGAGCACGATGCACGGGTGATGTGCATGATTCGCCCGCGTGGCGGCGACTTTCACTACAACCAGGACGAGTTGCGTATGATGGAGATGGACCTGGGCCTTGCCGTGAGCGCCGGCGTTGACGGCTTGGCCTTTGGCTGCTGCAAGCCCTGCGCTGGCGGATGGGCACTCGACGAGCTTACGTTGGGCGCCCTCGTGATGGCCGCGGGCTGCGCGACCGAGGAATGCAAGCGTGAACCCATCGACATCACCTTCCACATGGCGTTTGATCAGCTCTCGCCCGAGGCTCAGCTCGACGCGATTGACATACTCGCCGACTGCGGCATCACACGCATCCTGACGCATGGTGGCGCTGCCGGTACGCCGATCGAGGACAACTTCGAAAACCTGGCCCGCTTGATCGAGTATGCGGGCGACCGCTTGACCATCCTTCCCGGCGGCGGCATTTCCACGGTCAACCGCGATACCGTGGCGGCGGCACTGGGCGTCTCCGAGCTCCATGGCACCAAGATTGTGCCGCTGGAGGTATAACCCGTGGCGCTGGTATTTGACGTTCAGCAGGCGAACGGTAAGCCCGACGACAACCGTCGTCCCGGCACCGCGTGCCCCTTTTGCGATACAGAAGGACTCACCGACATCATTCGCCGTGATGGCGATTGCATTTGGCTCGAGAATAAGTTCAAGACCCTGCGCGCCACCCGTCAAACCGTGCTGATCGAGTCGGCCGATCACGATGCCGACCTGGTGACCTATGAACCGGATGAGCTGCATCATGTGATGCGGTTTGCCCTGGGCTGTTGGCAGCAGATGATCGATTCCCAACAGTACTGCAGTGTGCTCATGTACAAGAACAAAGGCCCGCTTTCGGGCGGCAGCCTCGTCCATCCACACATGCAGATTGTGGGCTTGGAACAGGAGGACGGCTATGCGGCGCTGGCCTCAGCCAACTTTGAAGGCATCAGTGTCTGGCAACAGGGGAGAATCTCGGTCGACATCTCAACCGAACCGATCATGGGGTTCTTTGAGATCAACGTTTCAGCCCCGCAGGGAATCGCTGCCAGCGATGACACGAGAGACCAAGCCGAGGCGGATCTCTTCGCCGATGCGATCCAGGTAGCTCTGCGCTATATTCTGAACGAGCACCACGGTGGTCGCGCAGAGTCGTACAACCTGTTCTTCTATCACCTGGGCGGTCGGACCATTGCCAAGGCGCTGCCACGTTGGGTGGTTTCGCCCTACTTTGTCGGCTATCGTTTGGCCCAGGTCAATGCTGAGACAACGCTCGATATCGATGCTGAGCGCCTGCGTGCGCATCTGGAAACGCTCGTATAGCAAGACTAACACCCGCGTAATGCGGACAGTCTAGCGTGCCATGGCGTCGCGGCCGGCTTCGACGCGCTTGCGCTGGGCGGCGCGCTCCTCGCCGGTCAGACGCTCAAAGAGATGCCCGATAAGCGAGGCGAGTACCTGCTGAAACAGCGTTCCGCACATGACGGGAAACACGACTTCGTCCGGAAAGTACTGCGTGGCGATGACGGCGCCCGAAGAGATGTTACGCATGCCGCAGGTAAAGCACATGGTGGTCGTCTCGCTATATGGCAGATGCAGCGTATGGGCGACCAGAAAACCGAAGACAAAGCCACTGATGGCGAAGACCAAAATAAAGAGGGCGACTTCCAAGCGCACCGCGTTCATGTGCAGCACGTACTCGCTCATGGCGGTGGAGTTGGAGGCGATAACGCCCATCATCATGAATTTGCAGGCGGGCGAGAGCACGGGGGAGAGTTTTTCGTGCCCCCATCCGCGCGTGAGCTCGTTGATCACGATGCCGAGCACGGCGGGGATGGCGATCATAAAGGCCATGTCTTGCATCATGCTCGGCACATCGATCGAGACGGTGGCGCCCAGCAGGAGCTTGAGCGTGAGCGGAATCGTCACAGGGGAGATAACCGAGGACGTCAGGATGATGGTGAGCGCGAGCGGGCCGTTGCCGCCGAACATGCTAATCCACATAAAGGCAGTGACCGCCACGGGTACGCTGTACTCGAGCACGATGCCGCAGACAAGGTTGGGATTGGAGCCAAAGAATAACGATCCCATGGCATAGGCCGCGATGGGAATAAGCGCCGCCGAGACGAGCAGTGCCAAAATCAGGTGCAGGGGACGGCGGAACACCTCGGCTACCTGGTGGAAGGTGTTGCTGAGCGCACCCTGAAACGTCATAAAGGCGAAGAGGGCGGGAACAATGGGCTTGAGCACGCCAATCTGCTGGGGAAAGAGCACGCCGAGCGCCACGCAAATCGGAACGATGACCTGCATATGCCCCGCGAGGAACTTTCCCAGTCCAGTCCATTGCTTCATATGTCCCGTGACTCCCTTTATCCGCGAACTCGTTTGTATGGATATGCTAGACGCTCGTATGCGTCCGTGCGGCTGAAACGCTCGATTATTTCGAGGGTATTACCGGCATCGTTTACCGAAACCGCGGCGTGCTGCGGCGATTTGCGTCCGCGCCGCACGGTATAATAAATCCGTTCAACAGATCTGCCTGCCGAAGCGGGCATACACAGAGGACTCATCGCTATGAACCGTGAGAGGTATCGCGGCGACCTGCCCCTATCGGGGGTGGGTGCCTATGTCATCGCTTAAGACGACGCATCGCTGGGCGGTCGCTCAGCAAAACCCCGAGCTCGAAAAGGAGCTTTCGGCTGGTCTGGGCATTCCCGGGCTGGTGGCGCGCATTATGGTCGCGCACGGCATTGGCTCCATCAAAGAGGGCCAATTGTTTTTGACGCCTTCGCTCGATCGCGACTGGGCCGATCCACTCATTATCCCGGGCATGTCGGTCGTTGCCGACCGCGTCGAGCGTGCTATTCGCAACCACGAGCACATTGCAGTCTTTGGCGATTTTGACGTTGACGGTATTACGTCGACCTGCCTGTTGACCGAGGCGCTGCGCACGTTTGGCGCCGATGTCACGCCGTTTATTCCGCATCGCTTTGATGAGGGCTACGGTCTTTCGCGCGCGGCACTCGACCGCGTTAACGAGCTCGCTCGCCCCCAGCTGATCGTGACCGTCGATAACGGCATTGCCGCCAAGGAAGAGGTTTCCTATCTGGAGAGCCTGGGGATCGATTTGGTGGTCACGGACCATCACGAGCCCTCCGACCAGGTGCCGCAGGGTGTGCCCCTGACCGACCCCAAGCTCGAAGACGAGGGCCCCTCGCGTGAGCTTGCCGGTGCTGGTGTGGCGCTCAAGCTGGTGCAAGTCCTGGGTGAGCGCCTGGGCAAGCCGTCGTATTGGCGTTCGCTAATCGAGGTCGCGGCGTTGGGCACCGTGTCCGACATGATGCCGCTCACGCCCGAGAACCGCGCGCTGGTTGCCGAGGGCATCCAGCAGATGCGCGTAACCGCTCGCCCCGGCTATATCGCGCTTGCCGTGCTCGCCAAGGCGGACCTTTCGAGCATTACGGCGGATGGCCTGTCATTCTCGCTCATTCCCCGCTTAAACGCTGCCGGTCGCATGGCTGATCCCAAGCTGGCGCTCGACCTGCTGCTTGCCCGCGATCCCATCGAAGCAAGCGCACTGGCGGCTGAGCTCGAGGAAATCAACCGCCAGCGCCGTGAGATCGAGGCGGAGCTCACGCGCGATGCCATGGCAAAGGTCGAGGAGACCTATGACGGCGGACGCGCGATCGTCGTGGGCGGCGAAGGCTGGCACGAGGGCGTCAAGGGCATCGTGGCGAGCCGTCTGACCAACCGCTACCACGTGCCGGCGCTGCTGTTCTCGATCGAGGACGGTATCGCGCGCGGCTCTGGTCGCTCGGTGGGCAAAGTTAACCTGTTTGACGCCATCGAACGCTGTTCCGACCTGATGATTCGTCGCGGCGGACATGCCGGTGCGGTGGGTGTGACCATCGAGGCATCCAAGCTCGATGAGTTCCGCCGTCGCCTTTCCGCCGTGTTGTCCGAGCTTCCCGCCGAGGACTTTGAGGACACCGACGAGGTTGCCGCCACGGTCGACCTTTCCGAATTGAATATCGAGACCATCGAGCAGATTTCCCGCCTTGAGCCGTTTGGCCAGGGTAATAAGGTGCCGCTGCTGGCTGCCGAGGGCGTGACGATGTGCGATCGCGCCGTGGTGGGTAAGACCGGCGAGCACATGCGCTTTGTGGCGACCGATGGCGCCGCGAGCGTGCCGGCCATTATGTTCCGCGTGCCGCAAATCGATAGGCTCATCAACTGCGATAGCGCTGTCGACTTGGTGTTCGAGGCCGTTGCCGAGCATTGGCAGGGGCGTGTGAAGCCCAAGCTCATGATCAAGGATGTTCTGGTCCGCGATACCACGCTGCCCAGCGTCGACGATCCGGCATGCGAGCTTCGTCGTGGCGTGCAGCCGGCGGATTCCGGCCTGCGCCTGGAGTCGCGTAAGCGCGAGACGCTCGCCCAGCTTTCCTATACCGAGCTCACGCGCTCGCTTATCCATAGCTTTATCGGATCGAGCCAGCCGCACCGCGCGCAGGTTGAGGCGCTCGACGCCTTGGCCGATCACCAGAGTGTCTTGGCGGTTATGGGAACGGGCCGCGGCAAGTCGCTCATCTTCCATGTGCATGCCGCGCGTGAGGCGGTGCTTCGCGGACGTGCGAGCATCTTTGTCTATCCGCTGCGTGCGCTCGTTGCCGACCAGGCCTATCACCTCTCGTCGACGATGGCATCGCTTGGCATTGGCGTTGGCGTGCTGACCGGCGAGACCGTGGAGGCCGCACGCGATGACGTGTTCGCCGGCCTAGCTTCAGGCCGCACCGGTATCGTGCTCACGACGCCCGAGTTCCTGTCAATCCACCGTGACCGCTTCGCGCGTTCGGGCCGCATCGGCTTTGTCGTTATCGATGAGGCGCATCATGCCGGTCTTGCCAAGGGCGGCGACCGCAGCGCCTATCTCGACATGCCCGATATCCTCAAAGCCCTGGGCGACCCGGTCGTTATGGCTGCGACGGCCACCGCGACGGCTCCGGTCGTGGCCGAGCTCGCCCGCATGCTGCCGATCACTCGCACGGTGGTCGACGAGACGGTGCGCGAGAACCTGCAGCTCGAGGACGACCGTGATCTTGCAAGTCGCGAGAACCGTTTGGTGTCGATTGTGGCGACGGGGGAAAAGACCGTCATCTACGTCAATTCGCGCGACCAGTCCGTGGCGCTCGCCAAGACGTTGCGCAAGCGTGTGCCCGATTGCGCAACCCATATCGCGTTCTATAACGCGGGGCTTGCGCGTTCCGATCGCCGCCGCGTGGAGGAAGCATTCCGAGACGGAAGCCTCAGCTGCATTGTTTCGACCTCCGCCTTTGGCGAGGGTGTCAACCTACCCGATATCCGCCATGTCGTGCTGTACCACATGCCGTTTGGCGGCATTGAGTTCAACCAGATGAGCGGACGTGCCGGCCGCGATGGCCAGCCCGCCGTGATCCATCTGCTCTATTCGTCGCGCGACGCCCGCATTAACGAGCGCCTGCTCGACTGCTATGCGCCCGAGCGCGACGAGCTCGTCACGCTCTATCGCGCGCTGCAGACCATGTGGCGCTCCAACCGCGGCAAAACCGGGGACGATTCCTTTAGCGCGAGCGATATCGACATCGCGCAGATGTGCCTTGCCATCGATGCGCGCACGCCGGTCGACGAGCGTTCGGTGGAAAGCGGCCTGGGAATCTTCGAAGAGCTTGGTTTCTGTCGAGTTTCGGGGTTTGACGACACTCGTCGCATCGCGATGGCCGAAAACCCCGGCCGCGTGCAATTGAGCAGGTCAATTCGCTATTTGGAGGGCTTGCGCTCGCGCATGGAGTTCTCGGCTTTCCGGAGCTGGGCGCTCGATTCGTGCGCTTCTGATATGCTAGCCAAAGTTAACCGCCCGATCGTACCGCGGGCCTAGGGGAAGGGGACCTCGATGGATGCCGCAGCCCGTACCGCCCATGATTCCACCCTCCAGCCGTTTTCGGAGATGGAGCACTATAAGCATGCCGATGAGCTGCCGCCCGAGATTATGGCGGACAGCTACGACAAGCTGGAGCGTCTGTGCCTCAAATATATGAATGAGGACGACTTTTCTAAGGTTGAGCAGGCCTACTGCTTTGCTGCCGAGAAGCATTGCAACCAAAAGCGGCGCTCGGGTGAGATGTACATCAACCATCCCGTCGAGGTGGCCATCATTCTGGCCGATCTCAAGATGGACTGCGATGTGGTGTGCGCCGCGCTGCTGCACGATACCGTCGAGGATACCGAGACCTCGCTCACCGATGTTTCCGGCCTGTTTGGCGATACGGTGGCCGAGCTTGTCGATGGCGTGACCAAGCTCACCAACATCGAAGTCGACAGCATGGACGAGAAGCAGGCGCTCACGCTGCGCAAGATGTTCCTCGCCATGTCCAAGGACATTCGCGTCATCATCGTTAAACTTGCCGACCGTCTGCACAACATGCGAACGCTGGCAGCCCTGCGCGAGGATCGTCGCCTGTTTAAGGCTCGCGAGACCATGGACGTGTACGCGCCCTTGGCCGACCGCCTGGGCATAAGCTCTATTAAGTGGGAGCTCGAGGACCTGTCCTTCTTCTACCTGGAGCCCGATGCCTACCAGCGCATCGCGCGCATGGTGGCTGAGTCGCGCGAGGTCCGCGAGCGCTACCTTGCCGAGACCATCAAGACGCTTACCGATGAGCTCAACCGCATTGGTCTGGAGGACTTCCAGATCAACGGCCGCTCCAAGCACTATTGGTCCATCTACCAAAAGATGAAGCGCAAGGGCAAGGAGTTCTCCGAGATCTACGACCTGGTGGCACTGCGCGTCATCACGCATTCGGTGCGCGATTGCTACTCCACGCTCGGCGCGGTGCATACGCTGTGGCACCCCATGCCCGGTCGCTTTAAAGACTATATCGCCATGCCCAAGGTCAATAACTACCAGTCGCTCCACACGACGGTCATCGGCCCTACGGCTCGTCCGCTCGAGATTCAGATTCGAACCTACGAGATGCATGAGCAGGCCGAGTACGGCATTGCCGCCCACTGGCTATATAAGAAGTCGGGCGGATCGTCTGCTTCCAAGACCAATGACGCTCAACGTTTGGACGACCAGATCAACTGGCTCAAGCATTCGCTCGATTGGGCGGCTTCCGACGAGATCACCGATGCCAAGGAATACCTGCACTCGCTGAAGGTCGATCTGTTCGATCAGGAGATCTTTGTCTTCACGCCCAAAGGCGAGGTCATGGCGCTTCGTGCCGGCTCCACGCCGCTCGACTTTGCCTATGCCGTTCACACCGAGGTGGGAAACCACTGCGTCGGCGCCAAAATCAACGGTGCGGTGGCTCCGCTCACGCACGAGATCAAGACGGGCGACCGCGTTGAAATCCTGACTAACAAGAGTTCCAAGCCGTCGCGCGATTGGCTCAAGATCGTTAAGACACCTTCCGCCAAGTCAAAGATCCGCCGCTATTTTGCCGCTGCGACCAAGGACGACGACGCTGCCGCCGGTCGCGATATGCTGGCCAAGGACCTGCGTAAGCGTGGCTATGGCATTTCTACGCCGCGTTCGACGCGTGCACTCAACGCCGTGGCGGAGCAGTTTAACTTCAAGCAGCTCGAGGACCTGTTTGCCGCCGTCGGCGCCGGCAAGGTTGCCCCGCGCGCTGTGGGCAATAAGGTCGAGCAAATCTTGGACCCCAAGCCCGAGGAACAGCTCACCAAGGCCGAGGCTATCGCCGAGGTCGTGAAGCAGCCCGCTCGCGGCTCCAACCGCAAGCCGCAAAAGCGCGGCAAGAGCGCCAGTAACGGCATTATCGTCAAGGGCGAGAGCAACAGCGGCCTGCTGGTCCGTCTGGCTCATTGCTGCAACCCCGTGACGGGTGACGACATCGTCGGCTTCATCACGCGCGGTCGTGGCGTTTCGGTGCATCGCGCCAACTGCCCTAACGTCAAGGGTCTTATGGAACATCCCGAGCGCATGATCGATGTGGAGTGGGACGGCGCTGCCGACACCCTCTTCCAGGTCGAGATCGTGGTCGAGTGCCTGGACCGCATGGGCCTGCTCAAGGACGTCACCATTGCCATTGGCGATGCAGGCGGCAATATCCTTTCTGCCGCCACGTCGACCAACCGCGAGGGTATTGCGACCCTGCGCTTTATGGTCGAAATTTCGGATGCGAGCGGCCTGGATCCGCTGCTGGCTTCCATCAGCAGTGTCGATTCGGTCTACGACGCTCGCCGTCTTATGCCCGGCGAAGGCGGAGCTCAGCTCAAGCGCCGTGTGTAGGTGCGAGAGCCTCTCAGCATCATAGATATTGGTTACGTTCGAGGCATCGTTTGGTGCCTCGAACGTATTTTAGAAGGAGGGTATGCGCATGGGCGATATGACTTTGGACCTGACACCCCGAGGTGCGGCTTCGATTGAGACACTCGTCAACGGCCCCATTCAGACCAACAGTTACGCCGTGATTTCGAATGACGAGTGCTTAATCGTCGATCCGGCGTGGGAGGGCGAGCGTCTTGTGGAGCATATCCGCACCGCGCATCCCGAGGTGCGCGTACTCGGCTCTGTCTGCACGCACGGTCATGCCGACCATGTTGGCGGGGTCGCCGGGGTTCGAGCTGTTGTTGGCGACGGCGCACTATATGAGTTGTGCGCTAAGGACGTGACGGTACCTCGCGCAAATATCGAGGAGCAGCGCACCATGTGGGGTATCGAGACGCCCGATCCGGGTGAGCCGACGCGTTTGCTTGCCGAGGGCGATACAATCGAGGTGGGCGACGTCTGCCTGCAGGTGATCGAGACGCCGGGGCATACGCCGGGCGGCATCGTCCTGTTCGCCGCGACCGAGCAGGGGAACGTCGCCTTTGTGGGCGACACGCTTTTCCCGGGCAGCCACGGTCGTACCGATCTTTCCGGCGGTGACGAGGCGGCGATTATGCGCTCGCTCTCCAAACTTGCCAAGACGCTTCCGCCCGATACCGTTTGCTTGACGGGCCATGGCGATTCGACCACGATGGCGCGCGAACTTATGCAGAATCCGTTTATGCAGATGTAGGCTCGAAGCCGTCTTTCGAACCACGAAGACCGCTCAATCGTCAAGCTATTTTCCCCAGTGGGTCGATTCTGTGGGGCAAACGGTCAAAATTTGTCCAATCGGATGGTATTCGTGAACAAACGAACGTTTATGCTTGGGTATGTCGTGGTAAAATCTCAGGCGTTATCGGAGCAACCTTACAGGAGGTTTCTTTTATGCTCGTCAACGCAGCAGACATGCTCAAGAAGGCCGAGGCCGGCAAGTACGCTCTCGGTGCCTTCAACACCAACAACCTCGAGTGGACCCTGGCTATTCTCCAGGCCGCCGAGGAGGCCAAGTCTCCGCTGATCCTTCAGTGCACCGCTGGTGCCGCTAAGTGGATGGGCGGTTTCAAGGTCTGCGCCGACATGGTCAAGGCTGCCGTCGAGGCCACGGGCGTTACCGTTCCCGTCGCCCTTCACCTCGATCACGGTTCTTACGAGGACTGCTTCAAGTGCATCGAGGCCGGCTTCACGTCCATCATGTATGACGGCTCTCACGAGGAGACCTTCCAGCTTAACCTCGACCGCACCAAGGAGCTCGTTGAGCTTGCCCACTCCAAGGGCATGTCCATCGAGGCCGAGGTCGGCGGCATCGGCGGCACCGAGGACGGCGTGACCTCCAACGGCGAGCTCGCTGACCCCGCTGAGTGCAAGCAGATTGCTGACCTGGGCGTCGACTTCCTCGCCTGCGGTATCGGCAACATCCACGGCGTGTATCCCGCCGACTGGGCTGGCCTTTCCTTCGAGCGTCTGGGCGAGATCAAGGCCGAGACCGGCGACCTGCCCCTCGTTCTGCACGGTGGCACCGGCATCCCCGAGGATCAGATCAAGAAGGCCATCTCCCTGGGTATCTCCAAGATCAACGTCAACACCGACCTGCAGCTCGTCTTCGCCAAGGGCGTTCGCGAGTACATCGAGGCTGGCAAGGATCAGCAGGGCAAGGGCTTTGACCCCCGCAAGCTCCTCAAGCCTGGTCGCGACAACATCGTTGCCCGCACCAAGGAGCTCATGGAGGAGTTTGGCTCCGTCAACAAGGCGTAAGTAGCGGTTTAACTTTCCCGTCGGAGGCCCCGTTCACCCTACGCTTTTCCCTTGCGCTCACCTGGCTTTGCCAGAAGTCGCGCAATGGGAAAAGCTTCGGGTGAACGGGGCCTCCTTCGTTAACTCGCCACAGGGTTACTGGGCTGAATTCATTTTTTATAGGTACCGTTTATCGGTGTTGAGGGTTCCTTTATTGGGGCTTTCTTTTTATCTCGCTACAATGGACTTCAAGAGTTCTAATGACTTGGAGTTTGGTATGGCTGTTATTAATGTGCTGCCTTCGGATGGGAAGGTTATTGACGAGGGTCCTGTTGGTTGCTCTGTTGATGTTTGCAATGATGACTTCCGTTTTCTAGATGTTGGCTTGCCACCCGAGATTCTGCGTTTAAAGGACGCGGGGTATCTTTCGCAGGCTATTGAGGCTTGCGACCGCCTACTTGCCCAAGATCCCGATCCCTCGCTTGCTGCCTGCGTTCGTGCCGAGCGGTATCGCATGCTTGAGACGCCGCTTCATTTTTCGGTGTTGCGCGCTCGGGCTATTGCGATGATTCGCGAGGAGTGGCCTGAGTTTACCGAGGAGCAGTTTGACGACTTGATTGACCGTGAGCGTATTGACTGGCGCTTTATCGATGGCGAGCTGTTCGTTCTCGATAGCTTCCTCGATTCGCTTCGCGTATATCCCAAAGAGGTCCCCGGCATGCGTCCCGATTCTACGGACGGAATAGCACTGCGCAACGAGATGCTCAAGGAGATGGAGTCGCAAAACGGATTGACTCGCGTTATTACGCTTAAGGCGTCCTTGTCTGTCCCCGGCGCTCTGGAGGGGGAGACCGTTTGCGCTTGGCTTCCCGTCGCGGCTGCCTGTCGTCAGCAGTCTCGGGTCGAGATTCTCGACATGACGCCGGAGGGTGCTGTTGCTCCCGCGAACGCTTCGGCACGTACCGCCTCGTGGTCTTCTTCGAGTGAACGCTCATTCTCGGTGACCTATCGTTATCACATCGATGCTGCTTATTGTGATGTCTACGGTGGCACACTTCCGGTTCATCCGCGTATGGACGCGCCTCTGCCCGAGGATATTTCCGAGGACCGTCCGCACATTGCATTCACACCGTATCTGCAGCAGCTGACGGCCGGTGTTGTTGACGGACTCGAGGATCCGCTCGATCGCGCCCGTGCTATCTATGATTACCTGACGCAGCATATCGACTATCGCTATCAGCCGCCGTACTTGCTTTTGGGATCTATTGCCGATGACTGCGCGCATTCGCTCCGCGGCGATTGCGGCGTTATGGCGCTCACGTTTATCACCATGTGCCGTATCGCGGGCGTGCCTGCCCGTTGGCAGAGCGGCCTGTACGTTGCGCCCGATTCGGTGGGGTCGCACGACTGGGCAGAGTTCTATACGCCGCAGACCGGTTGGCTCAACGCCGACGTGTCATTTGGATCTTCTGCTCGCAGGATGGGGGAGGAGTGGCGCCGCCGCCACTACTTTGGCAATCTCGACCCGTGGCGTATGGTGGCCAACAATCGATTCCAGGCAGAGTTTGAGCCCTCTTTCGACGGCATGCGCGAGGACCCTTACGATAACCAGATGGGTGAGGCTTCGGTCGACGGTCGCGGATGCCGTCGGCGCGAGATGCTCCGCACGGTCGAACTCATCGAAATGCTCGAAGTTCCATTTTCGGACTAATCGGTAGAAAGCTGTGATAAACTAACTCACGCATTGCGTGCCCGAGTGGCGGAATTGGCAGACGCAGTGGACTCAAAATCCACCGTTGGCAACAACGTGCGAGTTCGAGTCTCGCCTCGGGCACCATACATGCAAGTGAGCGTTCAAGGGGGTCTAGGCTCCCTTTTTCGTGCCGAACTCGCGTGAGCGCGCGGAGCGTTAAGCAAACAGGCCTGTGGCCTGTTTGTAGCGGAGCGTGGCGAGGGCGCCGTGCGCCCGAAGCCCGCGGCTTCGCGAAGCGAAGACCCTTCGAGTCTCGCCTCGGGCACCATACATGCAAGTGAGCGTTCAAGGGGGTCAAGGCCCCTTTTTCGTGTACGTAATGTGATAACGCGCTGTACGTGTTATTATTCGCAGGGCGTTGTTCCCGCAATGCCCTAAAGAGGAACCCGAGGGTTCCCACCTTTTGGCGCCAATGAGCAGCTGACTGGTCATACAACTTAGATTACCTTCCTCAAATCGAGGAAGTCTATGTGTACGACCTGGTTGCTGAGAAGCGCCGGGTTATTTTTTTATGAATGGAGGTAGGGAAAATAGCTAAGTCTGATGACACCCGCATCAACGACGAGATCACTGCATCTTCGTGCCGTTTGATTGGCGTCGATGGCTCTCAGCTCGGCCTGTTCGCCATCCGCGATGCCCAGCGCGTCGCCGACGATCAGGGTCTCGACCTGGTCGAGATCGCTCCCAACGCGGAGCCGCCGGTCTGCAAGGTCATGGACTACGGTAAGTTCAAGTACCAGCAGGCCATGAAGGCCAAGGCTGCTCGTAAGAACCAGTCCAAGGTCGAGGTCAAGGAAATGAAGTTCCGACCCAAGATCGACGTTGGCGACTACGAGACCAAGAAGGGCCACGTTCTGCGTTTCCTCAAGAAGGGCGCACGCGTTAAGATCACCATCATGTTCCGCGGCCGTGAGATGGCTCACCCGGAGCAGGGCCTTAACGTTCTCGAGCGCCTCGCCGAGGATCTCAAGCCTTACGCTACGGTCGAGTCCAAGCCTAAGATGGAAGGCCGTAACATGCTTATGCTGCTCGCCCCGATTAAGGGCGCCTTCGATGAGGATAAAGCGGCAAGCGATACCAAGTAACTAGTGTTCTGTAACCGATTAAGGAGTATTTCATGCCTAAGATGAAGTCCCACAGCGGCACCAAGAAGCGTTTCCGCAAGACTGGTACCGGCAAGCTTATGCGCGCCAAGGCTTTCAAGAGCCACATCCTGAGCAAGAAGTCCACCAAGCGTAAGCGTGGCTTCCGTCAGGAGACCGAGATCGCCGCTGCCGACCGCAAGGTCATCAAGTCGCGTCTCGCCTAAGTTCGTTTTTTCGTTTTACCGTCTAGGAGTTGATAGAACATGGCACGTATTAAGCGCGCTGTTGCCGCCAAGAAGAAGCGCCGTACCGTTATGCACCGTGCGAAGGGTTACTACGGTGCCGCTTCGCGTACTTACAAGCATGCTAAAGAGCAGGTCCAGCACTCCCTGCAGTATCAGTATCGTGATCGCCGCAACAAGAAGCGCGAGATCCGTTCTCTCTGGATCACTCGTATCAACGCTGCTGCTCGTCTGAACGACATCTCTTACTCTCAGTTCATGCACGGCCTGAAGGTTGCCGGCATCGAGCTCGACCGCAAGGTCCTGGCTCAGATGGCTTACGAGGACATCGAGTCCTTCAACGAGCTGGCTAACATCGCCAAGAAGGCTCTCGAGGCCTAATAGATTCTCTTGAATCGCTAGGGGAGTGTCGCGTTGTGCGCGGCGCTCCCTCTTTTTATCTGAAGCGCGGTTTACATTGCTAAAAGCGCGGGTAGATAGACACTTACAGGTGACCGATCTCTATATATTCCTGAACCAAAGGGTCATCATCTGATACGTGCGGAAGATCCGCACCAGTCTTTCTATTACCTATAGAAAGCGATATGTTGTGTAGGACTTGTGAAGAGTGGAATTGACGTCCCACAAGGCTTCGCGGTCTGGCAATATATCTCCTTGCCGCGCGGCCCGGTGGAACCGGATGAGCCGCGGGGCGTGCACCTTGAGAACCGGATACTGCGAGGATGGACACTTACTTCAGTGTCGCATCCGGGCAGACATCGAACCATTTGAAATGGTCTAACTTGGATTTGTTTTTCGCAAGGCCGCCGAGAGG
>NZ_JADNGN010000011.1 GCF_015553355.1 Collinsella aerofaciens | reverse complement strand
TAAAGCCGTTTGTCTCCACCCGCGTAGCGGGTGGTTTAAAGCTGGCCGCTGCGCGGCCAGCAGACTAAAGTCTTGAACAAAAGGGCGCCCTGGTTTCCCAGAGCGCCCTTCTTAGAACAAGATTGTTGCGTTGCAGCAAATGCTACTCGGCAGCAGCCTCAGTCTCGACCTCGGCGGTCTCGGCCTCGGCGACCTCAGCGGCCTCCTCGACCTCAGCCTTGGCAGCGAGCTCCTCGGCGGTAACGCCGACGAGAACGACAACCTCGGCCTTGATCTCGCGGTACAGCGAGATGGCAACGGTGTGGGCACCGGCAACCTTGATGGGCTTACCGAGCTCGACGCGCTTGCGGTCGACGTCCATACCGAGCTGAGCCTTGATGGCATCAGCGATCATAGCGGCGGTAACGGAGCCAAAGAGGATGCCCTCGTCGCCGACCTTGACGTCAACGGTGACCGTCTTGCCCTCGAAGGCAGCCTTGGTCTCGTTGGCGGTAGCCAGACGGACGGCCTCGCGCTTGGCGATGTTGTTGCGACGCTCGTCAAGCTGCTTGAGGTTGCCCTTGGTGGCGGCAACAGCGAGCTTCTTGGGGAACAGGAAGTTCTCAGCGTAACCCTGAGCGACCTCTACGACGTCACCCTCGCCGCCCTTGCCCTTGATCTCATCGAGAAGAATAACCTTCATGATGCGTCTCCCTTCTTAGCCGCGGTCGCGGTTGCCACGAGAGGAAACCACGGGGACGGTGTACGGCAGGAGAGCCATCTCGCGGGCGCGCTTGATGGCGTTGGCGATGTCATGCTGATGCTGCGTGCAAGCGCCAGTGACGCGACGGGGCTTGATCTTGCCACGGTCGGTCATGTACTTACGGAGAAGCTGAGTGTCCTTATAGTCGATGAACTCAGTGTTCTCCTTGCAGAACTGGCAGTACTTACGACGCGGCTGACGTGCAGAAAAATCATTAGCCATGTCAAAATACCTTTCGTTTGGCAACTTCGGCGAACCGAAGCCGCCTCTCACTCAAAAATAGGTGAACAACCCTTAGAACGGGATGTCCTCATCGTAGACGTCGACCGCGGGCGGCGTTGCCACCGGTGCGGCAGGACGTGCTGCGGGCGCGGGAGCTGCGGGGGCGTAACCGCCCTGATCGTAGCCACCCTGGCCACCACGGGAGCTCATAAACTCGATCTCATCGACGATGACCTCAAGCTTGCTCCGGCGCTGGCCGTCGCGCTCCCAAGAGCTGTAGCGCAGCTTGCCCTCGATCGCGACCTTGTTTCCCTTTGCCAGGAAACGGCTCACGGCCTCGGCGCGGGTGCCGAACATGGTGCAGTCGACAAAGTTGGGATAGTCCTCCCACTCGCCAGTCTGCGCGTTGCGGCGACGATCGTTCACGGCGACGCCAAAGGACAGAACCTGGGTTCCGCCGGCGGTGGCGCGCAGCTCGGGATCGCGGGTGAGGTTACCGGTGATGTTCACTCGATTGATGCTCATAACTCACTACTTCCTCTTGGGGCACAAGCCCAGTCCAAAACGACAGTCTTACTCCTGGTCGTCGCGACGGACGATCATGTGGCGGACCACAGCGTCGGTGATGCGCAGGACGCGATCAAGCTCGGCGATCTGGGTAGGATCTGCGTGGAAGTTGATGAGGGTGTAGTCACCATCGGTGAGGTCGTTGATCTCGTAGGCGAGCTTGCGCTTGCCCCACTCGTCAACGGAGTCGACCTTGCCAGCGCCCTCAGCGATCGTGGTATCGATGCGCTTCATAACAGCGAGACGAGTCTCGGGGTCGAGCGACGGGTCAACAAAGAACAGCAGTTCATAAGCCTTCATATTGTCACCTCCTCTGGGCAAATGTGGCTTCAGGTCGTGAAGGTGCGCCTGAAGCAGGAAAAGACTTGGTAATAATATCTTTCAACCTCCCAGGCCGCAAGAATATGCAGCTACAACCTCATGACCTCCACATATGTCCATACTCGCACGACGTTTCATGCGCATTCCAACCAAATGCTGACCAAAAGCTTGACGAATCTGTGGACAAGATACGGTGCCGCGGGGACAAGCTGAGCCAAGCCACAGGTCAACGGACACAAGGCTGTGGTCGCAAAATGCATACCAGTGGTCCAATTGATCGCCAAAAGATTTTGAATTCGTTTGCTCGTGGTCTATAAAGTCCTTTTTTGAGCAATTCGCTTAGCATGATTTTGCTGGTCAGACTGCATGTGCCGCGCGTTTTAGGCACAGCGCGAGACACTGTGGATCAAAAAAATGCTAAGTTTTCGGCTTGCACCTTACGATTCCTCGTGTATACTAACTTTCGCATTTAACGGAGAGTTGTCCGAGTGGCCGAAGGAGCACGATTGGAAATCGTGTAGGCGTCAAAAGCGTCTCCAGGGTTCAAATCCCTGACTCTCCGCCAGTTAATTCCAAAGCAGGCCTTCGAGCCTGCTTTGTTTTTACCCCACGCGGAGGGGTGGCAGAGTGGTTGAATGCGGCGGTCTCGAAAACCGTTTGGCCTGTATAAGGTCACGAGGGTTCGAATCCCTCCTCCTCCGCCATTAGATGGTATGAGCCCCAGCAATGGGGCTTTTTTGTTATCGAAATACGTCTCGATCCCACGCTTCCCCAAACATGTACGTCACCCTCCAAAACCGACATTTTTCGACATCTTTGAAGGCTGACGTACACGTTTGGATTGAGTTCACGGGAGTGGCACTATTCGGAAGGTGCCTCTTCGTCTCGCATGCCCTTCCAGTTGCGGATAAGCGCCTTGCGTAGTTCGTTTTGCTCTCGCTGGTACCCGGTGTCGGTACAGCGAGGCATGCCGAGTGCTTCGCGAATGTTGTTCATGGCGCGGTGAAAGGCGAGCTGGCTGCCGAACTGAGCCGAAGTGAGCGTAACGATTCGATATCCCATTTGGGAGAGAACGGCCTCTCGTTCCGCATCTGCCCCCTTGCGCTCGAACTCATCGTGAAAACCGCCCTTATATTCGATACCGAGCTCCCTGCGCTTATAGGTAATGAGGGCATCGATTTTGAGTGTTCGGGCTTTTGTGCAATGCCAGAGACGTTGAGGGATCTCGAGCGGTTTGTTGAGTTCGATACCTCGGATACCAACGCCGCCTTCGCTTGTTGGGAGCGAGAGGGCGATTGCCGAAGCGGTCTCCATAGGCGAGGCCGAGTGATCGTAGATGTGCCTGAGCGCGAGCCGTGCACGTGTGGCACCGGGTTTGCCGGGGTGCCGATCGAGCAGTTTGGTTATTTCATCCTTGGAGGTAGTGGCTGGTTGCCCGGTATAAGGGTCGGCGGGATTGAGCCTCATGCGATAATCGCCGCAAACTTCATAGCCATATTCGAGATATTCGATCCTATCCATCCACTCGGCAGCGAGCACAAAGGTGAAGGCTTCGTCGGTGATGAAGATTCCGGGCGTCAACTCGTTAATATGCTCGTAGGGAAGATTTTGTCCAAGAATGTGACAAACGACGCCTTTGGTACGAATTCGCTCGAATTCGAATACAACCGCGATATCGATAGTCTTAAGCATATCGAACGGAATGCCGCAGTCGGTAAGAGCCTGTCGTATGCGTGCAACACGTTGCTGGGTGGAGATGCCTTGTGCGCCTATCTGGTAGTCGTGCCGCGCAAGAGACTGAACCAAATTCTGGGGTGCATGATGGACAAGCCATGCGGTTTTATGCGAAATGAGAACAGGGGTATCCATTGAGGGCCTCTCGCTCTGAGCCGGTATCCAACTCTTATGTCCGTTGAAGTGGGGAAATATACCGGATGTGAGTAAATCAACTCACTCATGCTGTGAGCTCAATCCAAACATGTACGTCCGCCTCCAAAGATGTCGAAAAATGCCGTTTTTGGAGGGTGACGTACATGTTTTGGATCCCTGGCATTCCAGCAATGCCATGTCGGCATCCAGTCCCGACCGTTTGCCGAGCAATAGGGTCGCAATCGGCGCCGAACATGTACTATGTACGGGCATTGTCCAAACCCGTAACCCAAAGGACCCCATCTTGCCCGTCGTCGCCGCTATAACCGTTACCTCACATGCCTCGGATGCCATGGTCGCTATCCCATTTTGGCTCGAGATGTTCGCTGTTGTCGCTGCATCGATCTCGGGTGTGCTGGTTGCACGCGAGCACAAGCTCGACCTGGTGGGCGCGGTCGCGCTCGCGGTGGTCTGCGGTCTGGGCGGCGGTCTCTTGCGCGACATGACGCTGCAGGTGGGCAACGTCTACATCCTCAACCAGCCGATGGCGCTGCCACTCTCCATCGCCACGGCGGCCATCATCTACATATTCCCGGCAATCGTCGACAAGCCCGAAAAACTCATCCCCTTGCTCGACATCATCTCGGTCGGCATCTATGCAGCAACCGGCGCAGACAAGGCGCTGGTCTACGGCTTTGCGCCGGCGGTGTGCATCATGATGGGCTTTTTTACCGCGGTGGGCGGCGGCATGTTGCGCGATGGCTTTATGGGCGTGGTTCCGGGCATTTTCCAACGTACTAACTTTTATGCCATCGCCGCCATCGCCGGATCGACAAGCTATGTGTGTCTCGTTATGAGCGGCATCATGAGCAATGTCGCCGCGCTGGTCGTATGCGTTGTCGTGACCATGGGTCTGCGCTGGCTCTCGCTGCGCTTTGACATCAAAAGCCCCACCGAAGAAGACATCGCGCGCTTTTTGCACCGTAAAAAGTAGGCAGCACGACACAACCCCTCGAAATGCAACCGAGAGGTTCTTTTAGAGCGCCCACGCGTTGGGTACCCTGTTAGATGCATATCGAGCATCTGACGAAGGATTCACTATGCCCTGTAATCAATTCCCGTTGACCCAGCGCCGTAAAGCATGGGGCCGCATCACCATCCTGTTCGCGCTCATCGCGCTCGCGCTCACCGTGCTTCCCACGGCGTCGTTCGCCGGCACGGACACCGCAGGAAACGTACTTGCGACCGACAATGACGCCAATCCGTCCGGCGTCGAAGGTGACCTGTACTGGGCAGGTCAGGCCCTCAACTTGGATGATGTGTCCATCGGCCGCGATATCATCGCCGCGGGCGATACCCTCTCGATCCGTGACTGCACAGTGGGCGGCGCCGTCCGTCTGGCGGCACGCACCATCGACATTGCCAAGACCACGGTTGATGGCAGCGTGACCGTCGCTGGCCAGCATGTCGTGCTCAATTCCGACAGCACCGCCAACTGTTTCTACGCGATAGGCGAGACGGTTGCCCTGCGAGGCTCCACCAAGTCGGCAGCACTTGCGGGCGACACGGTGACCATCGATGGCACCGTCAAGGGCGATGTCGAGGTTTGGGCCGACAAGCTCATCCTGGGCAAGAACGCCCACATCACCGGCACCGTGAACGCGCACGTCTCCGAGGACCCCGAGCGCGCCGCGGGAGCCGAGGTCGGTGCGCTCAAGATCGACCGCACCGAGAACGAGGATACTTCCACCGTTAACGATGTCATCGGCGGTATCGTCGCCGCGGCACTCTCGACCTGCTTTGTCGCTCTGCTGCTCGAGCTCATCTTTCCGCGCGCGACCGCCAGCGCCGCCGGCATGCTCCACCAGCGCTCCATGCCCCTGTGGGTGAGCGGTCTTCTGGGCACGATTGCTATCGTCCCCGCCGTCCTACTGCTGATTATCTCTATCGCTGGTCTGTCGCTTGCCGGAACCCTCTTGTGCGGCGTTATCGGCATCGCGTTGATGTCGAGTGCCTTTGCGGGGTGCGCGATCGCCCGCATGGTTGGACACAACCAAAACCGCTACGCCATGGCAGCCGTGGGCGGCGTAATCGCAGGCGCCCTCACGGGGCTTCCCCTCGTAGGTGACTTCATCAGCGGCGTGGCCTTTGTCTTTATGCTCGGTTACATCATCCAAATCATCTGGCGCAACGCCCGCGTCAAGCCGCAGCAGCCGGCTAACACGCCAGGACTCCCCACCGCTTAGCCGCCAACCACCACAAGGGGGACAGGCACCTTTGTGGTGGTGCAAACGAACCTGTTCCCCTTGGACCAAAAAGGGCGCCGACCATTGCGGTCGACGCCCTTTCTTATTGGCGGTTATAAGCCCCAGTGCTTATTTGTTGACCTGACCGGCGCGGACAGCAGCCTTCTTACGGTCGGTGGCGTTGAGCAGACGCTTGCGCAGGCGGATGTTCTTGGGAGTGATCTCCACCAGCTCGTCGTCGGCAATGTACTCCAGCGCCTCTTCCAGAGAGAAGGTGCGAGGCGGCACCAGCTGGACGGAGATATCGGAAGTCGAGGAACGCTGGTTGCCCAGGTTCTTGGTACGAGCGATGTTGACGACCATGTCGCCGGCCTTGCTGCGCTCGCCCACGATCATGCCCTCGTAGCACTCGGTACCCGGCTCAACGAACAGCTGGCCGCGCTCCTGCAGCGTACCCAGAGCGTAGGCAACGGCCTTCTCGGTGGTCATGGAGATCATGGCGCCGTTCTGACGGTTACCGATCTCGCCGGCGTAGGGGCCATACTCCAGGAAGGTGTGGTAGAACACGCCCTCGCCGTGGGTGACGTTCATAATGCGGTTCTTAAGACCCATGACGCCGCGCGTCGGGATCTTAAACTCAAGATGGGTCACGATGCCCGAGGTGTCCATGCTCGTCATGATGCCGCCGGAGGTACCGAAGACCTCAACGACCTTGCCCGAATACTCGTCCGGGCACTCGACGACGGCCTGCTCGACAGGCTCCAGCTTGTTGCCGTTCTCGTCCTTCTTAAACAGAACGCGGGGACGACCGACCTGGAACTCAAAGCCCTCGCGACGCATGGACTCCATCAGAACGGACAGGTGCAGGATGCCGCGACCCGAGACCTCGACGCCGCTCTTGTCCTCGAGCTCCTCGATCTTCATGGTCACGTTGTTCTCGGCCTCGTTGAACAGGCGCTCCTTGAGCTGACGGGCGCCCACGATGTCGCCGTCGCGACCGACGAGCGGGGAGGTCGAAGCCTCAAAGACGATGGACAGAGTCGGCGGGTCGATCTCGATGGGCTCGAGCTCAACGGGGTTCTCGGGATCGGTGTAGACATCGCCGATATCGGTGCGGTCGATGCCCACGACGGCGGCGATGTCGCCGGCGCCGACTTCCTGGCATTCGGTGCGGCCCAGGTAGTCGAAGGTAAAGAGCTGCTTGACGGTAGCGGTGGCGCTGGAGCCGTCGTTCTTGACGACCAGGATCTGATCGCCCTGATGGATGGTGCCGGAGTACACGCGACCGATGCCGATGCGGCCAACGAAGTTGGAGTGGTCAATGGTCACGCACTGCATGGCCAGCGGGGCATTCTCGTCAACCTCGGGAGCGGGCATGTCGTCGATGATCATATCGAGCAGCGGATACATGTCCATGTTGCCGTCGTTGGGGTCAAGACGGGCAAAGCCATTCATGGCGCTGGCGTAGACCACGTGCTCCATGGCGAACTCGAGCTGGTCGTCGGTGGCACCCAGGTCGGCCATAAGGTCCAGGCAGTCGTTGTAGGCCTTCTCGGGGTTGGCGCCCGGACGATCGATCTTGTTGATAACGATCATGATCTTGAGGCCGGTGTCGATAGCGTGACGCAGCACGAAGCGGGTCTGGGGCATGGGGCCCTCAAAGGCGTCAACCAGCAGCAGGGCGCCGTCGGCCATACGCAGCACGCGCTCGACCTCGCCGCCGAAGTCGGCGTGGCCCGGGGTGTCGATGACGTTGATCTTGACGTCCTTGTACTCGATAGAGATGTTCTTGGCGAGAATCGTAATGCCGCGCTCGCGCTCCTGGTCGTTAGAGTCCAGGACGCGGTCCTCGACCTGCTGGTTGGCACGGAAGGCGTCCGTGGCACGCAGGAGCTTGTCGACCATCGTCGTCTTGCCGTGGTCGACGTGGGCGATGATGGCGATGTTCCTCAGATTGTCTACGCGCATGTAGTTCCCCTATCTTCTATCCATATACAAACGGCACGCGTATGCGGCCCGCCCAGCGATACAACGCTCAGCGGGAATATTGAGCCTTTTACCGAAAACTCGTTTATTTTAGCGATTTTAGATAAGAGGGGTTTCCTCACCTGCAGGTTCAGGGTCGCTCCACATAAAACCATCGCCGGCACCCATGCCCTCATACAGCACGTATGCCGAAAAACCGCTCTCGAGCGTGGTTTCGAAGAAGCTCACGAGCAGGGCGTCGTGATAGCCGCCGTCAATTTCGACACAACCGGTGTAGCCGATGGCATAGCGGGCGATGCGGCCCAGGCCCTCGTCCTTAAGACCCATCTTGTGCTCGGAGATAAAGTTGGTGGCCGCCTCGAGGCATGCCTCTTCGCCGTCCTCGTCGAGCGCCGCCAGATATCGGTTGGAAGCAGCGTCCTCGATCGCCACAACTACGCCCGGATTCTCGCCGGCGGCAAGGTCGTCCAAGAACGCACCAATCAGGTCACACACCATGGCGTCGAGCTCGGCGGAGACGTTACCGGCGTCCTGCATATCCTGTGCCATCTTTAGACCTTCCCATCGAGTCTGGCGTCGTTACAGTTCTTGTGCCTCGGCAGCGATCTTGGCGGCGGCGTCGCGGGCGCGCATCATATCCATCGCGCGCTTGTCGAGTACCTTGATCTGGTTGGTCAGCATTACTGCATCGACCACACCCCAGATTACCAAGCCTGTTGAAATCGAAAACCCAAGCGCACCAACTGTACCACGAAGGCGCGAGCAGATTGCCGCGACAAGGGCGGAGACGACAACCATCTTGATAAACGAGCCGCGGCGCTCGCGAAGCGTGCGGGCCTGCGTCACATAGGCAATGCGTGCCGCCTCAGAAGCCTCCGAGCGCATCTGGGCCTCGCGGGCGATCGCAGCCGCCTCAGCCGACATACCGCCGGCCATCAGCGAACGCTCCGCATCCTGGCCGCCCCGCATTTAGAAGTCATCGGGCGAGAGCGTATGGACGAACTCGTCGAACTTCTCGAACTCCCGCTCGTCGTCAACTTCCTCGGTATGGGCAGAAACAGTGCCCAGGCGATTCATGATGTCGTCCTCCACAAACATGGGGGCATTGCTGCGCACGGCAAGGGCAATGGCATCACTGGGACGGGCATCGATCTTGCGCTCGTCACCATCGGCCAGTACGACAATCGTCGCGTAGAACACCGGCGGCTCGGCGCGAACGATCTCGATGCGCTCGAGCTTGGCGCCCAGGGCGCCAACAGTATCGAGCAACAGGTCATGGGTAATCGGGCGCTCGGCGCGACCGCTATCGATGCCGCGGCTGATGGCAGCAGCTTCAAACGAACCAGTCTGAATGGAAAGGGAACGCAGTGGCGCGGGCGAGTCCGATTTGCTGCAGCGCTCGCGAAGCACGATAAGCGATGGCACGGGACCGGCGGCCATGACGATGGTCTCTATGTCGACACGAACCATGGAACACCTCCGGTACGTAGCGGTTAACACGCGGCAGTCCGCCGCATTGAATAGCTATACTACCCAAACTTTCGCACAGCACACAAAACCAAAATGAGATTTATCGCAGACAAGAAAAAAGCCCCGAGGCAATGCCCCAGGGCTCTTCACAGTTTTGATGGTGGACCTGACAAGATTCGAACTTGTGACCTCCCGGTTATCAGCCGGACGCTCTAACCAACTGAGCTACAGGTCCATCGCGCAAGGGATATATTAGACGAGTCGTTACGCGCGCGTCAACAACTTTTTTGAAAATCTTTGGAGGGGTTCGCCCCAGCCGCCCGGCGGCATATGAAGTCGCCTGCTCGGACAGTCCTGACTCGCACGGAGAGCACATTAAGTGCTCTCCGGCTCGTGCGGAACTCGCGATCGACTTCATATGCCGCCGGGCGGCCGGGGCGAACGCGGGTCCCTAGGTTTTCAAAAAAGCGGTCGGCGCGCAGGTGCGCCGACCGCCGATATATGGGGTCTGATGTTTTTGACCGGAGAGGACTACTTACTCGTCGAGGAGATCCTCTGGCATGTCGTTGCCGTCGCCTAGGTCGACTGGAGCCTCTTCGGTGTCGACTGCAGCCTCGGCGCCTTCGCCTTCGGGCTTCTCTTTGGCGGCTGTCATGCGGGCTACGGCGCAGATGCGGTCGTTGTCGTCGACGGTCATCATCTTGACGCCCTGGGTGGCGCGGCCGGTCTGGCTGATCTCGTCGGTCTTGACGCGAATGACCGTCGCGCCCTCCGTCACGATGAACAGCTCGTGCTGCGGGCCCACCGTCTTCATGGCCGCGAGGTTACCCTTACGCTCGGTCATTTGAATGGTGTAGACGCCCTGACCGCCGCGATTCTGCTCCGGGTAGTCCGCGACCGGCGTGCGCTTGCCGTAGCCGCGCTCGGTGATGACGAATAGATCGCCGTTGCCGTTAGTGACTTCCATACCCAGAACGCTCACGCCGTCCTTCAGACCGATACCGCGAACGCCGCTGGTATCGCGGCCGGTGGCGCGCACCTGCTCCTCGGAGAACATAATCGCCTTGCCCGCGGTGGTGACCAGGATAATCTTGTCGCCCTCGCGCACGCGGCGCACGTTCAGCAGCGCGTCGTCGTCACGCAGGTTGATAGCGATCAGGCCATCACGGCGGCTACGATCGTAAGCGCTCATCACGGTCTTCTTGACCATGCCACTCTTGGTGGCAAACATCAGGTACTCGTCGGCCGGGAACTCGCGGCAGCTGATGACGCTCGCGATCTTCTCGCCCTCCTCGAAGGGCAACAGGTTGACGATCGCGGTACCGCGCGCCTGGCGCGTACCCACCGGCAGCTCGTGCACCTTCAGGCGATAGACCTTGCCCTTGCTCGAGAAGAACAGCACGTACTCGTGCGTGGACGCGATGAACATCTCGTCGATGACGTCGTCCTCTTTGAGGTTGACGCCCGACACGCCCTTGCCGCCGCGCTTCTGGGCGCGGTAGGCGGCCACCGGGATACGCTTAACGTAGCCGGTGTGGGTGATGGTCACGACCATGTCCTCGTCGGCGATGAGGTCCTCGACATCCAGGTCCTTCTCAACCTGGCTGATCTCGGTGCGGCGCTTGTCGCCAAACTTCTTGGAGATCTCGCGCATCTCTTCCTTGATGACGCCCAGGATCTTCTCCTCATGCGCCAGCAGGTCCTCGTAGTAGGCGATGGCGCGGCGCAGGCCGTCCAACTCTTCTTGGATCTTGTCGCGCTCCAGGCCGGTCAGGCGGCGCAGCTTCATCTCGAGAATGGCCGTGGTCTGCTCGGGCGTAAAGCCAAAGCGCTCGATCAGGCGGCTGCTGGCCTCAGAGTCGGTCTGCGAGGAGCGGATGATGCTAATGACCTCGTCGATATGGTCAAGGGCCATCAGGTAGCCCTCGAGGATATGGGCACGCGCCTGGGCCTTCTTAAGGTCGAAGCGGGTGCGGCGGGTAACGACGTCGACCTGGTGGTCGATGTAGTGCTGCAGCATCTCGCGCAGGCTCAGGCATTTGGGAACGCCGTTGACGAGTGCCAGGTTGTTGGCGCCAAAGGTCGTCTGCAGCGAGGTGTACTTATACAGATTGTTGAGCACGACCTGCGGAATGACGCCCTTCTTGAGCTCGATGACCAGACGGATGCCCTTCTGGTTGGACTCATCGCGCATATCCGAGATGCCCTCGATGCGCTTGTCGTTGACGAGCTGGGCGATCTTCTCCTGCAGGGTGCCCTTGTTGACCATGTAGGGAATCTCGGTAAAGACCAAGCGGCTGCGGCCGGTCTTGGTGGACTCCACGTGTGCCTTGGCGCGCACGGTAATGGAGCCGCGACCGGTCTCGTAGCTCTGCTTAATGCCGGCGCTGCCCATGATGATGGCGCCGGTGGGGAAGTCCGGACCGGGCATGATCTGCATGAGCTCGTCGACGGTGGCGTCGGGGTTGTCGATCAGGTAGCAGGTGGCCTCGATCGCCTCGGTGAGGTTATGCGGGGCGATGTTGGTGGCCATGCCGACGGCGATGCCTTGGCTGCCGTTGACCAGCAGGTTGGGGAAGCGCGCAGGCAGCGCCACGGGCTCGGCGAGCGATTCGTCGTAGTTGGGCTGCCAGTCGACGGTATCCTTCTGCAGGTCGCGCAGCAGTTCCATGGCGGGCTTTGCCAGGCGGCTCTCGGTGTAACGCATGGCCGCCGCGCCGTCGCCGTCGATGTTACCGAAGTTGCCGTGACCATCGATGAGCGGCGTGCGCATGGAGAACCACTGCGCCAGGCGAACCATGGCCTCGTAGACCGCGGAGTCACCGTGCGGATGGTACTTACCGATAACTTCGCCGACCGTCCAGGCCGACTTCTTATGTGGGCGGTTGGGGTAGATGCCGCTCTCGTTCATCGCGTACAGGATGCGGCGGTGCACCGGCTTTAAGCCGTCGCGCACGTCCGGCAGGGCGCGCGCCGTGATGACCGACATCGAATACTCGATGAACGACTGCTTCATCTCGCGACCGAACTCCGAAATCTGGAGCTGGCCGCCGTTGATATCCTCACCGGCCGAGGCACCACGGTCGACTTCACCAAAGCTCTCCTCGAGCTCGGCGTCGTCTTCTTCCTCATCATCATCGGCATCGGGGTTATAGGCGTCCGGGTCGCCGTCCTCGCCCTGCTCAGCACGGGCAAGCAGACGCTTCAGATCATCGGGCATACCGGCATCGCCGGCCTCGTCCATATCCTCGTTATTGTTGATATCGTCTGCCACGTTACCTCCTCTTAAGCGTCAAGGAAACGCGCGTCATGCGCATGTTTTTCAATGTACTCGCGGCGATAGCCGACCTCGGAACCCATCAGCTCGCGCACGGCGCGGTCCGCAACCACGGCGTCCTCGATCGACACACGCTGCAGAATGCGGGTCTTTGGATCCATCGTCGTCGAGGCAAGCTGTTTGGGGTCCATCTCGCCCAGGCCCTTGTAGCGCTGGACGGTATAGCCCTTGCGCTTTTTGGTGATCTTGCCGTCCTTGGCCTTGCCGTCCTCGTCGTTATCGTCAGGGTTCAGGCCCAGGCTCTGGATGGTGTCACGCAGGATCTCGTCTTCGGGCTGGCGGCCGTTGGGATACACGTAGTGGATCTTGTTGCGCACCTTAATGCCAAAGATGGGCGGGCAGGCAACATAGACGTAGCCGGCATCGATCAGCGGACGCATGTACTTGTAGAAGAACGTCAGCAGCAGGATGCGGATATGCGCACCGTCGACGTCTGCATCGGTCATGATGATGATCTTGTGGTAGCGCGCCTTGGTGATATCGAAATCGCCGCCGTCGCCGGCACTCGTCGTGACGCCGCAGCCGATCGCGGTAATCAGCGACTGGATGGTGTCACTCGAGAACGCGCGATGGTCACCAACGCGCTCGACGTTCAAAATCTTGCCGCGCAGGGGCAGAATCGCCTGGATGTCTCGGCGACGGCCGTCCTTGGCCGAACCGCCTGCCGAGTCGCCCTCTACGATGAAGAGCTCGGTCAGCTCGGCATCGCGCACCGAGCAGTCAGCGAGCTTACCGGGCAGGGACGCCGTCTCGAGCAGGCTCTTGCGACGGGTCGCTTCGCGCGCCTTGCGGGCGGCGTTGCGCGCCTTGCAGGCCTGTTGCGCCTTCTTGACGATCTCGCGGGCGGGCTTGGGATGCTCCTCCAAGTAATCGGCGAGGCCGTCGGTCACGATCTTGAGCGTCAGCGCGCGCATATAGGAGCTGCCGAGCTTGGCCTTGGTCTGGCCCTCAAACTGCGGATCGGGCAGCTTGACCGAGATAACGGCCGAAAGGCCCTCGCGCACATCGTCGCCGGTCAGGTTGGCGTCTTTTTCCTTGAGCAGGTTCTGCTTGCGCGCGTAATCGTTGATCACGCGGGTGAGCGCGGTGCGGAAGCCCTCAAGGTGCATGCCGCCCTCGGGGGTGTAGATGTCGTTGGCAAACGACATGACGTTCTCGCCGTAGCCGCTATTCCACTGCAGGGAAACCTCAACCTCGCCCATCTTGGCCACAGGTGCGTCCGGGTCCGATTTGCCCTCGATGTAGATAGGCTCCTTAAAGGCCTCGGGGACGTCCTTGCCCTCATTGAGGAACTTGACGAAGTCGATGATGCCGCCCTCGTAGCAAAACTCCTCCACGTGGGGAGTAGACTCGCGCTCGTCAGTCAGCACGATTTTGAGGTTCTTATTGAGGAACGCCGTCTCCTGCAGACGGTTGTGCAGCGTATCGAAATCGTAGATGCATGTCTCGAAGATCTCGTCGTCGGGCCAGAAGGTGACGGTGGTGCCCGTCGAATCCGAGGTGCCCACGACCTCCATCTTCTTAACGGTCTTGCCGCGCGAGAACTCCATCTCGTAGGTGTTGCCGTCGCGACGAACCTGAACGACCACGCGCTTGGACAGTGCGTTGACGACGGAGATGCCAACGCCGTGCAGGCCGCCCGAAACCTTATAGGCCGAGTTATCGAACTTACCGCCGGCGTGCAAGATCGTCATGACGACCTCGAGCGTCGGGATCTTTTTAACAGGGTGCTCGTCGACGGGGATGCCGCGCCCGTTGTCGACGACCGTGATGGAGTTGTCGGCGTGGACCGTCACCTGGATCTCGGTGCAGAAACCGGCCATGGCCTCGTCGACGGAGTTGTCAACGATCTCCCACACCAGGTGATGCAGACCGCTGGCGCTCGTCGAGCCGATATACATGCCCGGGCGCTTACGAACGGCCTCGAGACCTTCGAGAATCTTAATCTCGCCGCCATCGTAATCGTTTTCGTTTGCCACACGTCCTCCTTCAGTCAAGAAAATGTGTACAGCCTTACTAGTTTATCGTAAAAAAATACCCTCGGGAACGAGGGTATTTGGCTCTACAAGGCCACCAGATGCGATTTAAGGCTCTTTTTTGCTTTCTACGCCCTTGGCCCACTCGGCACTGGCTCTCATGGCATTCTCGAGGGCCTCGCGCAGTTTTTGGTCTTCGATGGGCGCCACTTGGCGCTCAATCTCGGTGCGCTCGGCCTCACTGAGGTCGGCGTGCGGAGCCGGCGGGCGCTCGGTCGTCGCCGGGCGCAGGCGCTCCCTGGCAGCGGGTGGCGTGTGACCGGGCGCGGTGGTTTTGAACACCAGGCCGTCCACATGTGCACCGGCGCGCTCCATACGTGCGCGGATGATCTCGCGCAACAGCGTCATTTCCTGCGTCCACGAGGGCGAGTCGAGGTACACCAGCAGCTCATTGGACTCGGGCAGGTAGCGCAGGCCCGTCACATGGCGCCCCTCGCGCGTGCCCGAGCACACCGCATTCCAGGCGCGATAGACCGCACGAGATTCCTCTGCAGCCTCCATCTGCGCGCGGCGCTCAGGCGTCGCGGCCGCCAGGATGCGCTGACGCTCTGCGTTCAAAAACCCACTGAAGGCGACCGTTTCGCTCTCGCGCTCGTAATTAGCACGTCTCACCCATGCTCACCACCTTGGCTCGATCAAGCAGGTCATCGGTAAAATACCCCAGGTTGGTCGTGGTTATGACCGTCTGGATATCATCGCCGATCAACCGCAGGAAAGCACCGCGACGCTCGCCGTCGAGCTCGCTCATCACGTCGTCCAAAAGCAGCAGTGGGGCGGTGCCCAGGACATCGCGAGCCACGGCCACCTCCGCCACCTTCCAGGCCAGCACCAACGTTCGCTGCTGGCCTTGGCTGGCAAACGAACGGGCGGAGCGACCCGCCACGGTAAACTCAATCTCATCGCGATGCGGTCCCACCAACGTCACGCCGCGGCGAATTTCCTCGTCGGCGTGCTCATCAAGGGCGGCCAGCATGCGCTCGTACGCCCAGCCCTTCAGCTCTTCGCGATCCCCGACCTGGGGCAAATCCCCCAGCGTGGACGTATAGGTCACGTTGGCAGCCTCACCGGACGCCACTTGCCCGTAGGCAGTACGCACATGGCCCGCCAGCCGGTCGAGCAGGGCCAACCGGTGCACGAGCAGAGCCGCGCCCGCGCGGGCAATCGAATCGTTCCACGCGCCGAGCATCTCGCGGCAGCACCAGGCCTCCTTGAGCAAGGCGTTACGCTGGGTCACGCAGCGCCCATAGGTGCTCGCAAGATCGGCATAGCGTGCGCTCAGTTGCATGCCAAAGTCATCGAGGGCGGCACGGCGCACACTGGCGCCTCGCTTAACCATGTCCAGATGGTCGGGGCAAAACAGCACGCTCGGCAGGACCCCGCGCACACCGGCGGCAGAGCATCTCTTGCCGTTGCGGCTAAACGAGCGCTTACCGTCCTCCGCGCTCAATCCCATATCAAGCACGCGGCCGTCGCCCTCGAGCCTCAGTTCGACCTTGCACGAGCCCGCGCCGTCATGGACGAGCTCGGCGGCGGTCGGATGCCTAAACGAGGCGCCGCTCGTTAGCAGCTGCAGCGCCTCTATGAGATTGGTCTTTCCCGCCGCGTTGGGTCCCGCAAGTATCGTCACGCCCTCGTCCAGGGCAAGGCGATAGCTATCGAAGCTGCGGTAGTGCGCGACGGAAAGATCGCGGGCGAACATGGTCATGGCGCAGCGCTAGATGCGGACCGGCATGACCAGGTACAGGTAGTTGATCTTGTCGTAGGACTTGAAAATACCCGCCTGCGAGTAGCTCTTGAGCTCCAGCGTGATCTCCTTCTCCTTGGACAGGGCATTGAGGCAGCCGAAGATGTAGTGGTAGTTGAAGGCGATGGTACCCGACTCGCCCTCGGCCTCGACATCGATCGTCTCCTGCGCAAGGTCCTGGTCATTGGAAATGGAGGACAGGCCCATCTGCCCGTTCTCGACATCAATCTCGAACTTGACAGCGGGGTTGGCGCTCGCGATAACGGCCACGCGCTTGAGGGCGGCGTTAAAGGCGGCGACGTCGATCTTGACGCTCGTCACGCACGAATCGGGGATGAGCTGCTTGTAGTTGGGGTACATGCCCTCGATACGGCGCGACACGTAGGTGGTGTTGCCGGCCTCGAAGACGACCTGGGTGTCGGTAGCCCCGATCATGATGGTCGCCTGGCTGGCCATGATGTTCAGCGCGTCGTTAAAGGCGTCGGCCGGAACGTTGAGCTCAAAGGAGCCCTCGAGGGTCGAGGTCTCGACCTGCGTATCGCACACGGCCAAGCGGAAGGAATCGGTCGCCACCAGGCGCACGGTGTTGTTCTCGACCTTCATGTGCACGCCGCCCAGGATGGGGCGGGCCTTGTCGGTCGAGGTGACGCGCCACACGCGGCCGACCATCTCGGACAAGATATCGGTCGGCAGCTCCACGGCACTCTCGATGGCATAGGCCGGAAACTCGGGGAAGTCATTGGCATCGAGCGTGTTCAGGCGGAAAGAGCTCTTCTCGCAACCAATCAGCACCTGGCGCTCGGACAGCTCAAAGGTGACCGGGGCATCGGGGAGGGTCTTAGTGATATTGGAAAGCATCTTACAGGGGATAACCATCTCGCCCTCTTCTTCGACATGCGCCGCGATGCGATGACGGATCGAGATGGTGTAGTTAGAGGTCTGGAATTCCAAGATGCCGTCTTGCGCCTTGACGAGCACGCCCGACAGGATGGGAAGGGTGGATGCCGAAGCGACACCCTTCATAACGACGCCGATGGCTTGTGTAAGCGAGCTCTGGCTGACGGTGAACTTCATCTTTTAATACCTTTCTATAGATATAAATATCTTAATAATAGTAATAGCACTGACGAAACCGTTGATTACTCCCAAAGACGCAGGTCAGACCCAGAAAGAGAATCGACAACAACCTGTGTGCAACGGGGGTGGTTTTCCACGTTCAAAACCTGCGCAAAACTTTTCATCACCGCGGGTTGGGTTTTAGACACCTTATGCCCGTGGTTTCGACAAGTTTTCAACAGGTGTCTCTATTTCCCTACGAGCGCAGTGTAATTTTATCGCGCAAGGACTTGAGGTCTTCGGTGACGGTGCGGTCTTCCTGGATCATCTTCTGGACCTTTTTGTAGCTCGTGCTGACGGTCGAGTGGTTGCGGTTGCCAAATTCGGCGCCCACCGCCGTGGTCGTCATCTCGCACATCTCGATGGCCAGGTAGATGGCGATATGGCGCGCTTTGGCGATATTGGCGTTGCGACGCGGGCCGATGAGCTCCTCGTGCGTCACGCCGTACTGCTCTTCAATGACGGACTGAACCGTTTGCACGTTGATCTTTTTGGCCGATGTGTCGAAGTACTGGCCGGCGATGGCGTCGATATCGTCAAAGGTGAGCTCTCCGCCCTCGCGCTCGCGGTCGCCCGCCTCGCCGGCGCAGCGCTCGCAAAAGCTCTCGAGTTCGCGGATGTTGGTGCCCGAGACCTCGGCCATGTGTTTAAAGTGCTCGTCGGTCAGGTGTCCGCCGTCGCCCCCATAGGCCGCCAGCAGTGAGTCGTCGCCCGCCTCGGGAGCGGCGACGATGGTGTTCTCGTAATAGCGCTGCAAGATCTTGTATTTCATCTCGTAGCTGGGCTCTGCGACCAGGCAGAGCATTCCGGCGTTGAAGCGGCTGGTCAGACGCTCGTCCATGCTCAGGTCCTTGGGGGCGCGGTCTGCCGCGATGACGACCTTCTTGTTGTTGCGGATGAACTCGTCCATGAGCTGGAAAAAGTAGTCCACACTCGCGCGCTTGCCGATGATGTTTTGGATGTCATCGATGATGAGCACGTCCACGCCGTGGTACGCCTGCATGATGGGGGCGTTGCTCTTCTTTTGACGGTCGAACTCGGTCATCAGGTCGTCCAGATATGCCTGGGAGTTGGCATACTTGACCTTGATCTCGGGCGACTTTTCGGCGAGCTCGTTTTTGATGGCGAGCAGCAGATGGGTCTTGCCCAGCCCCGATTTGCCATAGATGAACAGGGATGTGCATGTGCCGCGCTCGTCCGCGAGGGCGGCAAACTTGAGTGCCGAGCGATAGGCATGGCTGTTCTCGGGGCCGTAGACAAAGTTCTCAAAGGTAAATTTTGAGTTCGCGGCGAGCGGGGCTCCATCCGTATTCTGCTCGGCCGGCACGGTCGGTGCTGGCATGGGTGAAGCGGGGGCCGCAGCTTGCGTGGATTTAGTCGGCGCTCCGCCCTTCATCTGGTTCATCATGCGACGAAAATCGTCGGCCGAGAGCGTGTTCTTGATTGCAATGCCCGAATCCGCGCCCGCCGCTGCGTCGTGAGCGATGGGCATGTGCGTGACGGGTGCGTTCGTTGACGTCGCCGCCGCGCTCGTCAACGGTGCCATTGTTTCACGGGAAACATCGCTGTGCTGGTGCTCGATTGTCGGCACATCGCCTGCGGAGGCCGGCACCGCCGGGGAAGCAGCGGGAGCCGTGGCGGGCGCCGTGGCGGCAGCGGATTCCGTCGCGGCGCCTTGCGGTGCCACGATGTCGAGAGCAATCGGTGCAAAGGCGATTTCTTCCAGATAGGCCTCAATAGTCGGCTGATGCTTTTTGAGCTGCGCGATGGCAAAGCGCGAGGGGGCCTCGATCGTGAGCGTATCTTCGGTCAGGCTTATGGCGCGCGATTGCCCCAGCATGTTGATGAGGCGTGCATCTTGGCCGTCGCGCTGGCAAAAGGCGATGGCATCCCCCAGGATGATGCTTGCTTCCTCGTCCACTGTCTCTCCCGTTCTTTAGCTCTGAGCTCGCACGCGAGCGGCGCCGAGTTCGGTCAGATGGTATTTCTGGCCATGCTTGATGACCAAGCCGGCCTGCGCCAAGTCATTGAGCGTGCGTGACCAAGTGGGGGCCGAGTTTCCAAACGCCCTCGCAAGATCGGTTGCGCCGCACGCTTGATTTTGCGCCAGATAGCCCAGCGCGGCGTTGCCGCGATCGCTTACGAACACGTCCGGTTGTGGCTGTGCATACTGATTTACTGCATTAGGATACATCATTTGAGCTGCTGGTTGTTGAGAACTCTGCGTCGGCGGCATTTGCTGTTGAAAACTTTGAGGCCACTGTTGGTAAGGCTGCGGAGGCGTCTGCTGGGCCCAGGGGTTGTACTGCTGCTGCGGCATCTGCTGGTACGGCTGCTGATATCCCTGCTGGTACTGCTGCGGGAACTGCTGGCCATACCCCAGTGGCGGCATCTGCTGATATGGATATCCCTGTTGGTACGGCTGATAGCCCATTTGCTGGCCACCCGGCGCCCCCGTCGCCTGCTGCATTGCTGCTGCATCCTGATCAGCCAGCGGCATGGCCTCTGGCATGTTTGGCGGCATCGACATAGATGCCGCCTGGGGTTCTTGTGTGGGAAGCATTCCGGGCTGCTGCATCTGTCCCACGGGGGGCTGCATCTGCTGCGTTGCCACGGACTGCTGCGCAAAAGCTCCCGGCAGGGGATATGTGGGCTGCTCCGTCTCGGGCCGCACGGCAGCGCCGCGTCCGCCGGCACGCTCGATTTCCTGCACGCGTTTAGGGTTCAGGCTTACCGTAACCACGGTGCCGTTGCCCATGTTGTCCTCGATGGATACGGCACCGCCGGCGTTTTCCAAATACTCCTGCACCATGGGAAACCCTGCTCCGGTTCCACGGATATAGCGCTTCATCTTGCTGTTTGCGCTGGTAACGCCAAAGTCGAAAGCACGTTCCTTGTCGTCGATGCCGGGTCCTTGGTCAGCAAAGCGGATGGTGTCTCCGCCGTCCAGAATCGAGATGATGGGCTCGGCAAAGTGTGCGTGGATAAAGTTTTCGACAATCTCGCGGATGACCATGAGCGAGATATGGCCACCTTGTTCTTTCATGCACTGGTAGACGGTGTTGGTCGTCTCTTCCAAATACGTGCGGACATCTTGCGGATCAATGACGATCACCCGCGGTGTCGACAGCATGTCGTCATAGACGGCGATGCGCGCGGCGTACATGGCTTTTGGCGCCTGCGTGGTCGTCTGCTCGCCTTCCGCACGCTCTTCGTGCACGCCGGTGATGTGCTCGTTGTCGGGTGCCGGGTCTCCGGAATCGACCATGGTGTAAAAGTCGTCAGACATGCCGCTCGCAATCTTTCAAAAGGTTTCGAACAAATAGTAGCTCACCGTGCAACGTTTCTCATCTTTCGACAACTTTTCAAAACTTGTTGAAAACTTTGGAAAACGGGTGAAAAGTTCTCAACATTGCCAACATGACCTGTTGAAAACTCGATGAAATATCGTGAAAGGTTGCCATGAGGCGCAAATTTCGGTTGTGCTTATGGGGGAACCGTGTGAACTGCGCAACCTTTTACCTTTGATTTCTTGACATTTGAACATTGATTTCCCTACAATCTTCAAGCTCACGTGTCTATATCTGCGTCCGCGTCCCCGCGGACACTCGAAATGCAGCAGGAGGAACTTAAGATGAAGCGTACGTATCAGCCTAATAAGCGTAAGCGTGCCAAGACCCATGGCTTCCGTGCCCGTATGGCCACTAAGGGTGGTCGTGCCGTGCTCGCCCGTCGTCGCGCCAAGGGCCGCAAGCGTCTCACTGTCTAGCAGCGATACACACATCTCGCATGAAGACTATTAAGTCTCGGCAAGATTTCGAGCATGTGTTCAGTCAGGGGCGTCGTTTCAATCACCCTCTGATTCGAATGACCATATGTGAATCGGTTGGCGAAGGCGACTCCGGAAGGGTCGCCTTCGTTGGTGCTAAGCGACTCGGTTGTGCCGTCGTGCGCAACCGATCTAAGCGTGTGATGCGCGAGGCCGCCCGCAGCTGCGGATTTCCCGTTGCGGGTTATGACATCATCTTGTTTGCAGCTCCCAAGACGAGGGTTTCCTCGCCGCAGGAGATGGACAAGGCGTTGCGTTCGCTTATGAAGCGCGCCGGCGTTGCCGGGGAGGAGCGATGAGCAATCACGTTTTGCGACGTGTTGCCATCGCTCCTATTCGCATATATCAAAAGGTTATTTCGCCCTTATTGCCTGACGCCTGCATTTATTACCCAACGTGCTCGCAATACGCCATCCAGGCGATTGAGAAGCACGGTGTTTTGAGAGGCTGCTGGCTTGCCGTGAGGCGCATCGCTCGCTGCAATCCCCTGCACGTCGGCGGTTATGACCCTGTGCCCTAGCGGGCACTCGCTATCGGAGGAAAACTTACATGTGGGATTGGATCGTTAACATCCTTTTCGAGCTGCTCAAGCTCATCCAGACCTTTGCGGTCGACTGGGGCCTGTCCATCATCATCCTGGTGGTCATCATCCGTCTGCTGCTGACGCCGCTCATGCTCAAGTCGACCAAGTCGACGGCTCGCATGCAGGTGCTGCAGCCCAAGATGCTCGAGATCCAGGAGCGCTATGCCGACGATCCCCAGCGTCAGGCCGAGGAGATGCAGAAGTTCTACAGCGAGAACAAGTTCAACCCCATGGCTGGCTGTCTGCCGCTGCTGATTCAGATGCCTATCCTGTTCGCCCTGTTTACATTGCTGCGCAACCTGCCGCAGTACTTTAACGACGGCACGTTCTCGTTCTTCAACATCCTGCCCGACCTGACCACCACGCCGAGCGCTTCCTTTGCCGATGGCTTTATGGTTGCACTGCCCGCGCTGGTTTGCCTGATTCTGTTTGCCGTCCTGACCTTGATTCCGCAGCTCTATATGTCGCGCAACCAGACCGGCCAGCAGGCTCAGAGCATGCGTATGATGGCCGTTGTCATGACGGTCATGATGCTTTGGATGGGCTGGAGCCTTCCCGTTGGTGTTCTGCTGTACTACGACGTCTCGTCTGCTTGGCAGGTTATCCAGCAGATTTTTGTGACGCAGAAGGTCATCGACAAGGCGAAGGCCGATGAGGAGGAGCGTCTTAAGAACGCTCCGCTGCAGGTTGAGGTCACTCGTCGAGAGAAGAAGCCGCGCCCGCACAAGAAGAAGTAGTGGGATATCAATCTTATTTAGGTACCTAACTTTTGGAGTACGTTATGTCTGAAGAGATCATCGAGGATATGCTTGAGGAGGTTGCCCCGCAGGTCGCGGGCGATTATCCCGAGATTGCACAGCGCTACAAGGCTGGTGAAGAGCTGACCGATGAGGAGCTCGACACCATTGCCGATGTTGCGATTTCCATCCTGCGTTCCATCCTTTCGCACTTCGATGCCGCCAACTCTCCTATCGATGAGTATGAGGGCGACGAGGGTGAGCTGATTTTGGATGTAACGGCTCCCGACCTTGCTGTTCTCATTGGCCGTCATGGTCGCACCCTTGATGCCCTTCAGGTTATGTTCTCTTTGCTGGTGAGCCGCAAACTTGGCTTTAGGTATCCGGTTGTAGTGGACGTAGAGGGATACAAGAGTCGCCGTCAGGACAAGGTTGCTTCCATGGCTCAGTCTGCTGCCGAGCGTGCCATCCGCACTCATAAGAGTGTTTCGCTTCCGCCCATGAATGCCTACGAGCGTCGACTGGTTCACATTGCGCTTCGTGGCAATGATGCCGTCGATACTCATTCTGAGGGTTCTGACCCTGATCGCCATGTGGTGATTGTTGCTCGATAATCTTCTCGAGCTTATGCTAAGGGGACGTGGTTTCCACGTCCTCTTTTTTTGTCAAAAGTTCTCGATACACTGATTTTTGTCAGAAAGGAGCTTTCGTTGTTAGTACTTACTGATCAGCAGGCTGACGAGATGTTGAGTCGTCTAACTTCCTATTGCAAAGAGTATTCCTTGAGCGTAACTGATGTTGAGCTGAGGAAATGTATTCAGCATTTGGATTTGGTTCTGGAAACAAATAAGACAACCAATCTCACCCGTATTCTTAACGTAGAAGATGCTGCAGTACTTCATATCCTCGACTCACTTGTTTTGCTCCCCTATATCAACAAGGCTCCTGAGGGAGCTTTGCTCGATATGGGAACAGGTGCGGGCTTCCCTGGTATTCCATTAACCATAACCACGCATCGTAAAGCTACTTATATTGACTCTGTTGGCAAGAAGGTTGATGCGGTTAATTCCTTTGTCCATGCTCTTGGATTGAAACATGCTCATGCGGTTCATGATCGTCTTGAAGAATATGCTCGAAGCCATAAGAAGCAGTTCTCTGTTGTAACCGCCCGCGCACTGGCCCCTCTACCGATTCTTGTTGAGTATGCGGCTCCGTATCTGAAGGATGGAGGGCTATTTGTTATAACCAAGGGCAATCCTTCGGATGAGGAGCTTGCTTCCGGCATGTCAGCAGCTAAGATTTGCGGCTTCACTTTGCTTCTGAATGACGCAATTGATTTGCCTGAAGGCTTGGGTCACAGGGAGTTCATTGTTCTTAAGAAGAGTCATCCAGCATCTGTCTCATTGCCTCGTGCAAATGGCGTGGCAAAGAAGAATCCGCTTGCCTAGATGTTTCACGTGAAACATAATGGATACTAACAACTTGCAGTGTTTCACGTGAAACATGGCGGTTGATATCGATTCGGAATGTTTCACGTGAAACATCCTCCGTTTGACAGCTTTAATACACACCAGGAGGGACCGTGGGATTTCGCGACGTTAAGCGTTCTAAGAGCGCAAAAGACACGCGTATCATTGCAATCATCAATCAAAAAGGCGGCGTCGGTAAGTCAACGACGGCTGTAAACCTTGCAGCAGCACTGGGTGAGCAGGGTCGTAAGACACTGATTGTCGATTTTGATCCGCAGGGAAACAGCACCAGTGGATTCGGAATTGAAAAAGAAGACCTTGATCACTGCATCTATGATGCATTGTTGAATGATGTGCCGGCAGAATCACTTGTTCTTGATACAAATTGCAAAAAGGTATTCGTAATTCCAGCTACAATTCAGCTTGCAGGCGCCGAAATTGAGCTCGTAAGCGCAATTGCACGTGAAACCCGCCTCAAAGATTTGCTTGAGCCGATTCAGGACGAGTTCGATTTTATTTTCATTGACTGTCCTCCTTCGCTCGGCCTGCTTACTATCAACGCTTTGACCGCAGCAGACAGCGTTTTGATTCCGATCCAGTGCGAATATTACGCACTCGAGGGTGTTACGAAGCTGCTTGAGTCAATGAAGATGGTCAAATCAAGGCTGAACAAGGGCTTAGACACCTATGGTGTGCTTATGACCATGTATGACTCGCGTACTTCACTATCGAATCAGGTTGTTGAGGAGGTTCAATCGTACTTTGGTGATAAGGCGTTTAAGACGCTAATCCCCCGTACGGTTAAAATCTCCGAAGCTCCGTCTTTTGGAGAACCAGTAATTACCTATGCACCTCAAAATAAGGGTGCAAAAGCATATATGAACCTTGCAAAAGAGGTGATCAAGCGTGCCTAGTGTAAAGAAACGTGGCGGATTGGGACGTGGACTGAATGCTTTGGTCTCAGAGGCCGAGTATGAGACCGGCGGTTCGGCTGCATCGGCTTCAAATGCTGCATCTGAAACAAAACTACCTATTGAGGATATCGTTCCCAACCCTAATCAGCCGCGAATTCACTTTAACGAAACTGAACTTCGCGAGTTGAGCGAGTCAATCCAAGAACATGGCGTTTTGCAGCCGCTTTTGGTTCGCAAGCATGGAAACGGCTATGAGATCATCGCTGGTGAGCGTCGTTACCAGGCGTCAAAGCTTGCTGGCCTTGAAGAATTGCCAGTCATCATTAAAGAGGTAAATGATGAAGAGATGCTGGCTCTTGCTCTTATCGAAAACCTTCAACGTTCAGATCTGAATCCCGTCGAAGAGGCTAAGGGCTATCGACAGCTCATCGATGCCAGCGGTATGACACAGGAGGCATTGTCGAAGGCAGTAAGCAAGTCACGCTCTGCAATTACAAACTCGCTGCGTCTTCTCGATCTCCCCGAAGTAGTTCAGCAGATGATTTTTGAGGGTAAACTTACTGCTGGTCATGCACGTGCGATTCTTGCAGTTCCCTATGAGGATGCTCGAATTCGACTTGCAGAGAAGGTTGTTGCAGAGGGCCTTTCCGTAAGAGCGACAGAAAATCTTGCTCCGTTGTTTTCTGCCGGAGAGACACCTAAGACGCCGAGGCCTGCAACCCCTCAGTCTTTTAAAAAGGCAGCCCGCGTGCTTCGTCAGGTTTTTAATACCAACGTGCGTGTGAAGAGCTCGCGTGGAAAGAATAAGATTGAGATTGAGTTTAAAGACGAGGAAGAGCTCTCTCGTATTCTTGGCGAAATGATTCAGTTTGATCAAGGAGGCCAAGATGAGGAATAGAATTTTAACTGCGATTGCATTGGCGACGACTGTCGCGGCTGGTGCCTTTGCTGGCTATAAGATCGCGACAGACGATGAACTTCGAGGTCGTTTGCTTCGTAGTGCGCAAGATATTGTCGATACATCCAAGAAGAAAATGGATGTTATGACAGAAGATGTTGCAATGCGTACTGCTCAGGTAACGAAGAATCCCAAGATTAATCAGGGTTGGGTCAGCAACCAATGGGAAAATGTAGGCTATTAGGTACCTAACAATTACTTAGCATATTGTGATGGGTCCTTGTCTGATTCACGAGACAAGGACCCCTTATTTTGGCCGTAAAAATGGGACCAGTAGCAGCTGAATCAAAATTAAGGTCAATAAATGAAACGACCCCGGTTGCATATCCTGCAACCGGGGTCGTTCGATGTTTAACATGAAACGTTTTGGGGTGCGACTCCCCTATGCGTTCTTCTGAACTTTGAAGCGCTGCTTCAGCTGTCCGCAAGCGGCGTCAATATCGTTACCACGGGAGTTACGAATCGTTGTCTCGATGCCACGGGACTCAAGGCGACGCTGAAGATCCTCAACCTTATGAATCGGCGACGGCTTGAGCGGGCTACCCTCGATGTCGTTAAGCTGAATGAGGTTAACGTGGCACAGCGTTCCCTCGCAGAAGTCGCAGAGCGCCTGCATTTCCGGATTCGTATCGTTGACGCCTTCGATCATGGCATACTCATAGGTTGGGCGGCGGCCGGTCTTCTCGGTGTAGAGCTGAAGCGCTTCGTGAAGGCGAAGCAGCGTGTACTTCTTAACACCGGGCATGAGCTTATTGCGCGTCGACTGGATGGCGGAATGCAGGGAAACGGCAAGCGTGAACTGCTCGGGGATGTCGGCAAATTTGCGAATACCGGGAATAACGCCGCTGGTAGAGACGGTGAGGTGACGAGCGCCGATACCGATGCCATCGGGGTCGTTGAGGATTCGCAGCGCCTTGAGAACCTCGTCGTAGTTGGCAAACGGCTCGCCCTGGCCCATGAAGACAACGCTCGTGGCGCGCTCGCCAAAGTCGTTGGATACATGAAGTACCTGGTCGACGATCTCTTGAGCGGTCAGAGAGCGCTTGAGGCCGTTGAGACCGGTAGCGCAAAAGGCACAGCCCATGCCACAGCCTGCCTGGGTGGAAACGCAGACGGAAAGCTTGTTACGACGGGGCATGCCGACGGTCTCGACGGAAACGCCGTCGTGGTACTCGAGCAAATACTTGCGAGAGCCATCTTTGGAAACCTGCTTGGTGAGTTCAGTTGGCGTGTCAAAGGCAAAAGCCTCTTTAAGCTGCTCGCGGAAAGCCTTGGGAAGGTTGGTCATATCGTCAAACGAACAAACGTTCTTCTCAAAGACCCATTCGATGAGCTGCTTCGCGCGGAAGGCGGGCTGGCCAAGCTCGGCCACGAGCTCGCGAATATCGTTTTGGCTCAAGTCGCGAATGTCCTGAGATTTAGTCCTGGGATTCATGGAAGCCTTTCGATTTTGGGGAAACGTAGAGGGTATCGCTACAATATGGTATCAGCTGCAGAAATTATAGAGGAGGAGTCTGCCCATGCCGGGTAAAAGCCTAGAGAACATGCACGTAGCGGTCTTGGCGGGCGGTCATTCCGCTGAGCGCGAGATCTCGCTCAATTCGGGAAAGAACGTCGTGGTTGCCTTGAAGGAGGCCGGCTACACTTCGGTGGAGCTGCTCGATACGGCCGCTGATGACTTTATGGTAACCATGGCAACCGGGGGCTTTGACGTGGCGTTTATCGCCATGCACGGAGCCGGCGGCGAGGATGGTGCCATGCAGGGCGCCATGGAGACCCTGGGTATCCCCTACACGGCCTCGGGCGTGCTTGCCAGCGCCTGCGGTGCCGACAAGGAGGTCTCTAAGCTCTTGTACGCCAAGGCGGGCATCCCCATTGCCCCCGGCCTCGCGCTCGAGGTGGGCGATGAAGTCGATATCGATCATATCGTCGAGGTTTGTGGCGAGCGCTGCTTTGTGAAGCCGGCCGTCAACGGTTCCAGCTATGGCATTTCCCTGGTCCATGAGCCCTCCGAGCTGCCCGCGGCAATCGCCAAGGCGTTTGAGTACGGCGACAAAGTGCTGGTCGAGAAGTGCATCGAGGGTACTGAGATCACCGTCGGCGTGTACGGCGAGGACGACGTGCGCGCTCTGCCGATTGTCGAGATTCGTAAGCCCAAGGACTGCGAGTTCTACGATCTGGACGTGAAGTATGTCGACCCTACGGACATCCATCGCATTCCGGCGCAGATTTCACCCGAGAATTACACTCGCGCTCAGGAGCTTGCCTGCGCTGCTCACAAGGCCCTCGGTTGCCTGGGTATCTCGCGCAGCGACTTTATTGTGAGTGAGGACGGCCCCGTCATCCTCGAGACCAATACCATTCCCGGCATGACCGATACGTCGCTGTATCCGGATGAGATTCGCCACACCGACGACATGACGTTCCCGCAGGTCTGTGACAGCCTGATCCGTATGGGCCTTCGTCGAGCGGGCATTGCATGCTAATCGAGGACGCGGTTTCGTCAGGAACGCCGCAGTTTGTCATCGACTCCTATGCCACGCTTGCCGAGCGCGCCAAAACACAGTCCTTCGGCCTTATCGAGGAAGATGTGATCGTCCTCGATACCGAGACCACGGGTCTTTCGGTGCAGGACAATGAGCTGATCGAGATCTCGGCGGCCCGCCTTTCGGGCCGCGAGGTCGTCGACCGCTTCGATACCTTCGTGCATCCCAAACAGCTGATTCCCGCCGAGATTACCGAGCTCACGAGCATTACAAATGCCGATGTGGCAGATGCCCCGTCGGCCGTTAAGGCCGTCGCTGCTCTCGCTGATTTTGTCGGTGGTTGCCCGGTGATCGCACATAACGCCACGTTCGACCGCTCGTTTATCGAGTCGGTCAAAGGCGGCGTCAACGTGAGCGATATTTGGATCGATTCGCTGGCGCTGTCGCGCATCGCGCTTCCGCGCCTGGCCTCGCACAAGCTGTCTTTTATGGCCGATCTGTTTGCCTGTGACTCGGTATCACACCGTGCCAATGCCGACGTCGACGCCCTGTGTGGCGTATGGCGCGTGTTGCTCGTGGCGCTCACCGACTTGCCTCAGGGCCTCATGGCGCGCCTAGCCGACATGCATCCGGACGTGCCTTGGTCCTATCGTCCTATCTTCTCATTCTTGGCGGGGCAGAACCCTGGTTCTATCTTCTCTCTCAGCGCCGCTCGTGCTGACGTTCTCAAGGCCGATCGCGCCGACGATCGGGTGGACGCCGAAGAACTGCCGGTCCTCAAGATGCCGAGTCGTGAGGAGATTGAGGCAGACTACGCGCCGGGTGGCCTGGTCAATCGCATGTATCCCACCTACGAGCCGCGTGATGAGCAGATCGCGATGGCGCTCGAGGTCCGCGATGCGCTGGTCGCGGGCACTCATCGTGTAATTGAGGCGGGCACGGGCGTCGGCAAATCGATGGCCTATCTGGTGCCTTTTGCCGAGGCAGCGCGCCGTAACAACATCACGGTTGGTATTGCGACCAAATCGAACAATCTTGCCGACCAACTCATGTACCATGAGCTGCCAAAACTTGCCGAGCAACTGGACGGTGGTCTGTCATTTTGCGCTCTCAAGGGCTATGACCACTATCCGTGCCTGCGCAAGCTTGAGCGCATGAGCCGAGGCCAGGTCGAGATTACCACCAAGCGCGACCCGGCGGACACGCTCACGGCGGTCGCGGTCATTATGGCGTACGTCTGCCAATCAGCCGATGGCGACCTCGACTCGCTCGGCATTCGGTGGCGCAGCGTCAACCGCCCCGACTTTACGACGGCCTCGCGCGAGTGTGCTCGTCGCCTCTGCCCGTTTTTCCCTGATAAATGTTTGGTCCACGGCGCTCGCCGTCGTGCGGCGCATGCCGATGTGGTGGTCACCAACCATTCCCTGCTGTTCCGCAATGTCGCGGCCGAGGGCAGGATTTTACCTCCGATTCGTCATTGGGTAATCGACGAGGCCCATTCCATCGAGCGCGAGGCGCGCCGTCAGTGGGCGCGCGTGGTGTCGGCGGACGAATCACGCGTTCTGTTTGAGCGCCTGGGTGGCTCGAGCACCGGCGCGCTAAGCCAGGTTTCCCGTGATTTGGCAACCTCCGAGGGCTCTACGCTCTACCTGGGCCTTACTGCCAAGGCGACGTCGACGGTTGCGCGCGCGAGCATGGCAATCGCCGACGTGTTCGATGGCGTTCGCGAGCTCGGTCGCCGTGCCCGTGGGGGTTATGACAATGCCAATCTATGGATTGGCCCCGAGTTGCGCGAATCTGACGACTGGCATGATTTCTTACAGTCGGCCTACACTGCCATCGACGCATTGGAACAGGCAGACAAGAGAGTCGACGCGCTGGTGCAAGCCGTCGCCGCCGACAAGCCCGAGGTTGTTGTCGACCTGGGTGATATCTCGCGTCGCCTGCACGAGCTGGCCGAGAACCTCAAACTCATCATCGACGGCACCGATGAACACTACGTGTATTCGCTGCAGGTCAATCGCAGGCTGCGTGCCGGCGGAGAGTCGATGACCGCAGAGCGCATCGACATTGGCGAGGCCTTGGCAACCGAGTGGCTGCCCGAGGTTCACACGGCTATCTTTGCCTCGGCGACTATGACGGTGTCCAAAAGCTTTGAACACTTTAACCATGCGGTCGGCCTCGATCGCATCGGTGCTTCAACATCCTCATCGCTGCACTTGGACTCGAGCTACGACTTCGATTCGAACATGGCTGTAGTCGTTGCGGGCGATATCCCCGATCCGCGCGATCGCGAGAGCTATCTTACGGCGCTCGAGCGCGTGCTGGTCGACGCCCATCTTGCCATGGGCGGATCGGTGCTCACACTGTTCACCAATCGGCGCGACATGGAAGACCTGTACGCCCGCGTTGAGCCCAAGATGGCCCGTGCGGGTCTGGAGCTCGACTGCCAGCAGCGCAACTCATCTCCTCGTCGCCTGCGCGACCGGTTTATCAACGAGCCGACCTCGTCGCTTTTTGCGCTTAAGGCCTTCTGGGAGGGGTTTGACGCCAGCGGCGAGACGCTGCGTTGCGTCATCATTCCCAAGCTGCCGTTCTCGAGCCCCACGGACCCGCTCTCGTGCGAGCGCAACCTGCGCGAAGACCGCGCTTGGGCGCGCTATTCGCTGCCCGAGGCGGTGCTCGAGGTTAAGCAGGCGGCCGGCCGCCTTATCCGCTCGTCGACCGATTGCGGCGTGCTGATTCTGGCCGACCCGCGCCTGGTGACGAAGGGCTACGGAAAGAAGTTCTTAACGTCGCTGCCCACGAGCTCCTACCAGCGCATCGAATCGGCGCAGATCGGTCACTATCTGCAACTGTGGCGCGCACGTCACGAGCGGCGGCGCTAAAGCGGACAGACGAGGGTTTTTGCCATATCGCACAGACGCTTTGACAGGGCGGGGTCATCCAAGATGCGGATGGCTCCGCCCGCTGCGATTACCTGGCTCAGTAGCCAACGCTCGGAGCCGTAATGCACGGTTACCGTTGCCATGTCTGCCCCGCTGCGCTCGATTAGGGTGATGCCGGCCCAGTCCAGATGCTCCGCCATATCGAATGGCATCAAGAGCTTTGCGCTACGCTGCGTCCGGGCAAGGGAATCGTGGAGGGATGCGACGCCCGGTGTGTGAGGCACGACGGAGTCTTCCGTCAAGGTGAGTCCCTCGATTTTATCCATGCGATAGGTGCGCTGCTCATCGATCGCGATGTCCCAGGCAATCAGGTATGTTTGGTCGCCGTTTGCCGTAATGCGCAAGGGGTCGACCAGACGCTCGCGTGGCCGCGCATCGTCCATCGAGCGATAGGAGATGCGGCAACGAACACCGTCCTGAATGGCGCAGCTCAGCTGCTGCCAGTGCGACCCGTGGTTGACGGTGTCAAAGACGCGCTGGTTATAGCCGAGCTCTTCGGGCAGAAGGGCATGTCGAATCCGAGCTGCCGTCTGCGGCTCGATCCCCAACGATTCAAGTTCATGGTTGAGCACGGCGCCCTCGGCGGCACTCAGGCGCAACGGTAGCACGCGCCCGGCGTCACCAGTGAGGGCCACGCGCTCGCCGCGGCATTCGCAGATGATGCGCGCGCCCGATTCTCGGTCCGCGAGCGTCGAGACGATCTCGAGAATCTCGTCGAGCGACGCCCCCGTGATGTCAAAGCGGCTGCAAATCTCGGTTCGTGTCATGCCGCCATCGCCGGCGGCGTAGAGGGCCTCCATGATGTCGATGGCGCGCGAGAGTCTCTGCTCGCTGGTGAGTTTACGCACGGGCATGCTCGTGCACCGTCCTTTCTATGAGGTGGTTCCACGCCTGCTTGAGCGATTTGGGGGCCATGGGCCTCATGCCGTCCATGGCGTGGGCCATGCAAAATGAGGCGGCGGCTTCAAGGTCGCGCACGTCAACGGTCCAGATCCATCCCGCATCGGTGTGTGTGAGCTCACCTCGCCCGCGCGTGAGGCCGTTGATCATATCGATCTGCGTCTGAGGGGCGAACGAGAACGTGGCTGCAACGGGCGGTCGGTCGGCGAAATCGAATTCAAAGAACAGATAGTCGTTGAGATTGAAGTCCGCAGGGATGGCGTAGGCCTTCGAAGGACGCCATGCGCGAACGATACGGTCGCAGCGGAATGTCCTGATGTCGTCGGTGACATTGTCGAGGCCGCAGAAGTACGCCACGCCCTCGCGTTCGAACATGCCGTAGACACAGACGGTACGTTCTTTCTGCTCGCCGCGTCCGTTCTGATATAAAAATCGCAGCGCGCATCGCTCGGCAAAGGCGCTCCATACCGCATCGACGGTGGGAGAGCGGCGGATCGGTGCTTCGTCCACCGCCGACATGCCGGTGAGGTAGGCAATTTTGGAGCGAATATCGGCAAGCGGCGCGGCAAAGGTGGAAGAGCCGGCCGCTAGCGTCTGGTCGATGGCGTTGAGTAGGATGTCGGCGTCGTCTGCGGTGATGAGGCCACCTGCTGCAAACGTGTGCTCGCGGTCGATTGTCCACGAGCTTTCCTCGGTCTCCTGCGCACCGGCGGGGCGAACTTCCTTGATTAAGATGCCACGCTCGAGCAGTTTGTCACGATCGCGCCGAAACTTGCGCTTATCCGAGTCGATGTTGCCCGAGCCATATCCCAGGTCAGAATCCAAGACGATCTGCTCGGTCGTCAGCGGTTCGGGGGAGCTGTTGAGCACAAAGAAAAGATTGAGGATGCGCTGAGCCGTTTTATCGAAACCGGGCTCCGAACTTCCCTTTTTAATTGTCGCGGTCGCGTCGCTTGCCGTCATAGAGTCCTCGCATGAGAAGGTGGTTTGCTGCCATGATTTTAGTCCGATATGGAGATTAGGCTATATCCTTGTCCGCTCGGGGCGTTAAGATGGCCCGAATTCGGTCGTTTGCGCTCGCTCGGGGTATACTTTCGACTATATACGGTTCTAATGTGCATGCATTGGGCCTATTTGTCGGATTATGGATGTGGAGCGCACATGGCGAACACCCAGAACTATATTAACCACCTGCTGCAGAACACCGGCATTACGCCGGCATGCAGCGAAGAAGAGCGCTTGGCTGCCGAGGATATCGCTCAGATCTTCCGCAACCACGGCTTTGATCCCGAGGTTCAGGAGTTCAATGCCCCGGCGCCCGGTAGGTTGGCATTTGCCGTTACCGGTATTCTTGCGTTTGCCGGCGCCCTGCTGATGGGCATCGGCGGCGGTATCGGCTTGGTCGGCACCTTGCTGGCCGTTGTCGGCGCCGTTCTTTACGTGCTCGAGCGCACGGGCCACCCCGTGGTTTCGCGTCTGGGCAAGACGGGCGTGAGCCAAAATGTCATCGCCTACCACAAGGCCTCGGGCCCGCTCGCGTCTCCGCGCAACCGCCCGGTGGTCGTTGTCGCACACTACGACTCTCCCCGTGCTGAGCTGCTCGCCCGCGAGCCCTATGCTTCGTATCGTGCGCTCATCGCCAAGCTGTTGCCCGTTGCCACGGTTGCCCCTGCTGCCGTTGCCATCCTGCGTATCCTGCCGCTCCCCGGCGCGCTCAAGGTTCTGCTGTGGATTGTCGCGATCCTCGCTTCCCTCGTTGCACTTGCCAACGCGGCAAACATCATCTCTAACCGCCACATTCTTCCCTATACGTCCGGCGCGGTGTGCAACAAGTCTTCTGTCGCCGCTATGCTCGGTGTTATGGACAACGTTGCTCCCTTCCAGGGCGAGAACGAGTTTCCCGACGATGTTCCGTTCGATACCTATTTTGGGGAGCAGAAACGTCGTGCCGAGGAAATGGCGCGCGCGGCGGCGGAGTATGCCGCGGCCCAGCAGCAAAACGACTACGGCAACACCATCGAGTACGAAGAGCCTACCTACGCCGAGGACGAGTTCGGTCAGCCGATTGCTCCCGACGCTCAAACCGAGCCCGAACAGGGCGAGGCTTTTGACGAGCAGATCGAGGGCTTTGAGGGCGCGTCTGCCGACGAGACGCTGATTGGCACCATCGTGCCCGAGGATCAGAATCAGGCTGTCCAGGCCGAAGAGTTCAATGACGAGGTTCCCGCTGCTGAGCCGGCGGAGGAGCCTGCCGCGGCCGAGCCCGAGCCCAAGCTCTATCGCAACGCCGCCGGCAACATCCGCTTTGGTTCGGATGCCATCCGTGCGCTCGGAATGCTTCCCGAGTCCTGCACGCTCGATTACGAGGAGGGCGAGGAGCCGACGTTTGAGCCCGAGCCTGCCCCCGTCGTGACTGCACCTGCGCCCGCTGCCACCGTGGATGATGAGTCTGCCGCGGTTACCGCTGCCGTTGCCGAGCCCGAGGCAGTGTCCGCGTTCGATCCCGCGGCAGGACTGGACATTTTGGCTCCCGCCGCGCCGGCGCAAGACGTTGCGGACGAGTCTGACGACGATTACGTTGAACAGCCGAGGCGCGTGTCTTACGAGAGCGATACTGATTTCTCGGCCGAGATTCCCGCGGCAACGCCCCATGCCGACATTGCATCCGCGTTCTCGTCGATTGGCGCCAGCGCTTCCAACTTCTTTAAGGGTGCGCTTGCAAAGGGCAAGAAATTTGTCGACGATTTCGAGGAGAAGCGCGCTGCCGCACGCGAGGCTGCCGAGCAGGAGGCTATCGCTCAGCAGCAGGCAGCCGAGGCGGCACGTGAGCGCGCGGCGCAAGAGTTCGAGCAGAACGAGGCTATGCAGTCCGTACCCGTCGACGCTGCCGAAGCTACAACGTCCTTTGAGTCCCAGCAACCGACGTCCGCGGATGTTGTTGAGGCGACAACGTCTTTCGAGGCTCAGCAGCACGTCGATAGCACCATGTCGTTTGATGCCGCGCAGTTCGATTCCACGATAACGTTTGAAAAGCAGGGCACCGCGATTGCCGAGCCCCTTCCTGCTTCCGATGAACAGGACGACGCGGCAGACGATGGCGAGCCCATTGATGCTGCCGAAATCCAAGATGCTGCCGAGGGCGAGTCCGTCGAGGCCAACTCTGACGAAGAGCAATACGCGTCAGCCGATCAAGGCGATTCGACCGAGGTCGAGCAGGAGGAAGTGCCTGCGGTGACCGAGGCTCCCGAGACGGATGAGTCGAGGCCTTACTCCACGCAGATTTTCACCATGCCGACCCCGAGTGGTTCCGGTGGCACGGTTGCCAATGTCGCTCCCACCCAGGACGAAACGGTCGATTCCCTTATGGCCCAGATTTCCTCCCAGGCATCGCCGCGTCCGCAGATAAATGTTCCCGATCCGGCGTCGGCTCCGTCGCCTGCACCTTCCTCGTCTCCGCTGGCTTCGGTCCCCGATCCGTCGCTGCCGTCGATGAAGCAGGCAAACGTTGCGTCTCGCACGTCTCTGTTCGACCTTCCCGATCCCTCTGCCCAGGTCAACGACCCCTTTGCTACTGCCCAGGGTCCCGAACCCACATCGGCACCCGTTGCGCCTCCTATGCCCGTTGCGTCGGGCGCCCAGCCGATCGAGACCATTTCGGCTCCCGCCCCGGCGGCACCCAAGTCTCGTAAGCGCGGCCTGGGCGGCCTGTTCGGTCGTAAAAAGAAAAACGAGCAGGACAGCATGAGTGACTGGCTGGGCGTCGAAGACGATTACGATGCCAAGAAGTCCGGTCGCGGTATCGGTTCGTGGGATAACTTCGAGGACGATAACGATGGCTGGAAGGGTGGCGCTACGTCTTCCGATGGCGCTTCTTCCGAAGATATGCTCTCGGCTGTCGCCTCTATGGGCGATGATGAGCTGCTCGGTCACGATATCTGGTTTGTGGCAACGGGCGCCTCGGATTGTGATGACGCCGGTATGAAGGCCTTCTTGGCTTCGCATCGCGATAAGCTCCGCGGCGTATTCTTCATCAATCTTGAATCCGTCGGCGCCGGTAGGCTTTCGGTGGTGACGGTTGAGGGCGAACAGCAGCTGCTTAAGGGCGATCGCCGCATCATGAACTTGGTCAGCAAGGTGTGCAAGTCGTTCCATGTCGATTGTGGCGCGCTCGAGATGCCCTATGCCAAGACCGATGCCTATGCCGCACTCGAGGCGAGCCGCCGAGCCCTCACCATCGCTGGCGTGGACGGCACGCGTCTGGCTTGCGCTCGTACCGAGGACGACCTGCCCCACAATGTCAACCCGACGAACATTGCCACGGTATCCGAGGTCGTGACCGAGGTTATCCGCCGTTCGTAGACGGAGCTCTAAGGAGTCAACGTGTTTTCGTATATTAAGCGCCATTGGCCTGTCTACGTGATTTTGACCTTGATTGCCATTGCGTTAGGATTTGGGGCTGCCTACATCGTGGGTGCGAAGGGCTCGACCCCCGCCTCCGCAATCAGCGAAGAGGTGGAGCAAGAACAGAGCACGGGTGCCGATGGGATTCCTGAGTCCGAGCAAGCAATCGTTGATGGTGGATCTTCGTCTTCAGAGTAGATACGGAGATTTACATGATTGAAAGCGGGCGAGCCGGGGGACTGGCTCGCCCGCTTTTTCATCGCGCTAGTGCTTCTTTTGGATCGACCTAAGGCGAGCGAACCATAGGGCTGCGGCACCCGAGGTCAGGAACGCGGTGATGCAAGCGGTGATGGGAACTGATCCTGTTGCCGGTAGGTCCTGCGGTAGGGTACAGCGTTGAATGACACGGTCCTCGTCATGTGACTCAAGTTTATCGCCGCCGCCGTTGCGGCAAAGATCGACGCGCGCGCTGTTGGTGAGTGCGGTTTGGGGCGTATAAGCCGACGTTGCCTGCATGTGCACGACTGCGCCCCGAGCGTCTGTGCCAAGTATTGCTTTGGCATCGTCAAGGTCGTCGTGCTCATCTTTGAGATCATCACGGGTCCAAGAATCCGCATCGCTTCGAGTCGTAAAGTCGGCGGCTACTGCACCGTATTCAATGCGAATGCCCGTTACGACGGTATTGGATGCAAGGTCGAGCTCTTTCGCCTCGAGTGTGGTGGATTCCGTGGTCGAGACATCCGCCTTCCAGAGGTGCCAGCCGTCGTAATCGACGAGGCGACAGTCCTCACCAAGACTCTCTTTTACTTCGTCGGACTCAAGCCAAGGATTGTCGTGCCCATCGTCAAGTGTCGCGTTTGCCGGCTCATCGACGTCTGTCGAGTCCAACGGCGTCGTGCGATACCACACGTTGCACAGACCGTTGAGGTCGCCGATGGCGACGGGGGTTTCGATTGAGACGAATCTCGCTGTATCGTCCTCGGCACACTCAAGATCATCGGTAATTGTGAACTCATCAACCCAGGTAGCTGAATCGTTTCGAGCGTCAATGGTATAGGAGAAAAGTCCATACGTATTGGTTTGCGTCGCGGCGCGATTTTTACCATCGCCGTTGGCCAGTAGACCCTTCCCGATAGGTTGGACAAGTTCCTGACGCTTGTCGACCTGCCCCTTGATCTCGATGGGCGCATCCTTCATCGCGACGGATTGGACTTCTCCCGTATCCTTTATTTCAAACGCTATCTCTTCGGCAAGGTCATAGGTCCGCGGAGACATCATTTCGCGCAACGAGTAGGTGCCGGGTGCAAGATGTTCGATGCGGTGCGGCTTGTCGGATGAGGTCCAGGAGTCTATTTCGGTTTTATCGGGACCATATAAGGTGAGCCGTGCGCCTTCCACTTCCTGCTCACCGCTTGCATCGACCTTGGAGATATCAACTTTGGTGTAATCGTCGGATACGTTAAGCCGTGCTTCTACAACGGGTGTTTTCTGGTCGGCATAAGTGAGGTCGACAATATGGGATGTCCGATCGAGTAAGAAGCCTGCCGGCGCTTGAGTCTCGACGACCTCGTAGCGTGCGGCGCCGGATCCCAGCGGGAGGTCGTCCGCGCGCGCTTCTCCAGCTTCATCCGTCGTGACGGTCGCGACGGTCTCACCGTCGAGCGCGGCAATGCTACCGTCGGGGCGCACGATATCACCCGAGGCACGGATCTCAAAGATGGCGCCCGCGAGGCTGCTGCCGTCTACGGCATCGGTTTTAACGATCCTGATGATTCCGGTTGCGGCGTGGTCATAATACGAGGCGATTGCAACGGGCGTTAGGTTCATGTCGGCGGGTATGTTTACCTCGATCTCGTCGCCGACAAGATAGGGCTCTTTGGCCGAGGTTTCGCGTACATAATAGGTGCCCGGCACGAGCGATTCGGGAAGTGTGACGGTCCCGGTCGCGTCAGTCGTAAAGGTGTCCATTACGTTATGTGCTGGATACCAGCAAGTTTGTGAGACAGGCTCGTGATTGCTGTCGAGGAGTTGGAAGGTGAATCCGGCTAGGGGAACAGAAGCACCTGTTTGTGCATCGCGTTTTACAATCTGGAGATGCGTCGACAGAGCGTGGTTGTCCACGATATATTGAAGCTCGGCGCCGTCGGAAATCTGATTGGCCTCGATGGTCCATTCCCCTGCACGTTTAAAACCCTCGGGGACGGTTTCCGGAACCTCGCGAACCGTGTAGCCGGCACGGTCGTATGGGACGGCTCCGTGGACACCGGCGGGTCGTTTGCCTGTGCCGAACCATGCTTCGGGCTGATCTTTGGTGGAGGCAAAGCCATAGATGTTTGTGGTCAGTGTGCCAACAACCTGCTGAGAGCTGTTGCTGACAACCTCAAAGATAACACCACCCGCCGGCTGCTCCAGACCGGATTGGTCGCTATTGCCGTAATCCTTGAATTTGGAAATCTCAAGGTTAAACGCAATGGGGATATCGGAAACGCGAGATTCGATCTCGACCACGTCTGAATCGCCGAGCTGATCGGCTCCAACGGTATAGGTCCAGCTGTCGTTGGATGGTAGGTAGCCCTCGGGGGCTTTTGATTCGTAGATGGTAAAGGTTCCTAAGGGGACATCGGCGAGTGTAGCCCGACCGCTTTCGTCAGTCGTGAGAATTTGCGACCATCCAGGGGTTGATTGCGACACACACGTGAACTCTGCTCCTGCGAGTGAAGATCCCACCTGGGGGCCGGCATTCGTTGCGGCATCGAGTTTTACGATACGCAGGTTGATGGTGCCGGGTTGTTCATCGATGGCGACCTGCCCGCCGTCATTCCCCGTGGTAAAGGCAATACGATCGTGGCGGGGGACATAGCCGGTCGGCGCCTTCGTTTCAACTAGGTAGTATGCCGTGTTGGGCAGAAGTGTTGCTTGCGCTCGACCGTTGCTGTCCATCTTGATGGTGCCGACACGCGCGCCGCTGCCGCTCTCAAAAATATCGAATGTTGCCCCGGTAAACTGATAGGTATTGTTTCCGCTGGTAATAACGGTGTTCGCAGACTGCTTTTGGAAGGAAACAGAGACCGCCGGCAGTACATAGAGCATGTCTTGACGTTTGCTGCCGCCCGATACGGCCCCTAGATAGCGTCGCGCGCGGTGCGGAGCGGCTTTGATGCTTCCTGATTTTGCGCTGTCGTGGAGCCACCGCGCAGCCGTCACGACTTCATTGTCGGCGGTAAAGTGTCCGCTCTTGGTTTTACCCTGAGCGGTCGTGTAGGAGTAGGTGCCGTCGACATGGGTAGTGCCGTTGAGCATCCATACGGCAAGCTGGGTGGCGGCGCGGGCGCGATCGGGTGAAAGATGGTAACCGCCAAACGACGTGGTGGTGGGATATCCGTGACAAACGATTGCCGCGAACTCGTCGTCGAGCCACACCCAGCCTTGATCAAAGTTGAGCCATGGGCCGCCCGGTTTGGTGGGGCCGGGGCGCTCCTGGTTCATGCAGTAGGCAATCGAGGTGTCTTGAGCTTCATACTTGCCGATGAAGAAGGGCCCACAATCATCGCTAATAGTGCGGAAGCCGAGCTGGTCGTAGCCATCGACGGCAAATGCGGCTCCCGGTGCCAGGCAGCCGAAAAGCAGGAAGAGGAGCAGGAGCAGCGGACCCGTTGCGATTGCGCTGTGGACAGAGTGCGTGGGTGCGTTGGACATGGCTGCTCCTTATCCCTCGTGCGCCGCACGGGGAGGCTGCGACGCGTAGGATGAGGCTACCCCCGAGGTTCATGCGGGTAAGTACCGGAGCCTGACCAAAAGCTTGCCCAATTCCTGACAAATTGAGCTCAAATACAACAATCAAGCAAAAGCGCAGGTAGAGGATAAGGAGAACAGGAGGTCAAAGGTCCTCATCTCCACAATTGACGCGATTTTCAAACGAATCTCCATAGCTAAAACAAGCATCGCCACCCTTGTATCGAACAAGACAACCGCGTTATACTATCCCCCACATATGCGGGCATCGCCAAGTGGTAAGGCATCAGCTTCCCAAGCTGACACTCGCGGGTTCGAGTCCCGTTGCCCGCTCCAGTAAAAAGCACAAGCACGGCAGCGTTACGTTGCCGTGCTTTTTACTACCAAGCGCCGGGACTCGAACCCGCCAGGGTGCGAGCGTTAAGCAAACGCGAAGCGTTTGTAGCGAGCAGGCGAAGGCGCCGACAGGCGCCTGAAGCCGGTGCGGATTTGCGAAGCAAATACGCGGATGTCCCGTTGCCCGCTCCAATTCCAAAATGTTAGGTTAATGCCTGCTGCCCATACTTGCACCTGCGCACGGTACAATGGTTGAGTTACGACCAACGTGCCAATAACCAAAAAGGAGCCGCTATGATCGATCGCTATACCCGCCCGGAGATGGGACACATCTTCTCCCTCGAGAACAAGTACGCCATTTGGCAGGAGATTGAGGTCCTGGCCTGCGAGGCGCAGGCGGAGCTCGGCAAGATCGGTATTTCCAAAGAAGAGGCCCAGTGGATTCGCGACCACGCCAACTTTGAGAAGGCGAAGGTTGACGAGATCGAGGAGGTCACGCGCCACGATGTCATCGCCTTCCTGACCAATATGAAGGAGTACATCGACGCCGATGTTCCCGAGGGCGACCCCAAGCCCAGCCGTTGGGTTCACTATGGCATGACCAGCTCCGACCTGGGCGATACGGCTTTGTGCTACCAGCTCACGCAGGCCTGCGACCTAATCATCGAGGACGTCAAGAAACTCGGCGAGATCTGCAAGCGTCGCGCCTTCGAGGAGCGCAATACGCTCTGCGCCGGCCGCACCCATGGCATCCATGCCGAGCCGATGACCTTCGGTATGAAGTTTGGCTCTTGGGCATGGGAGCTCAAGCGCGATCTCGATCGTCTTGAGGACGCTCGCAAGAACGTTGCCTTCGGTGCCATCTCGGGCGCCGTCGGCACCTACAGCTCCATCGAGCCGTTCGTCGAGGAGTACGTCTGCGAGCACCTGGGCCTGGTCCACGATCCGCTGTCCACGCAGGTCATCAGCCGCGATCACCACGCCTACCTTGCCGGCGTGCTTGCCACCACGGCGGCCACCTGCGAGCGCATCGCGACCGAGGTCCGCAACCTGCAGAAGACCGATACGCTCGAGGCCGAGGAGCCCTTCCGCAAGGGCCAAAAGGGCAGCTCCGCCATGCCGCACAAGCGCAACCCCATCACCATGGAGAAGGTCTGCGGCCTGTCGCGCGTCGTGAAGTCCAACGCTCAGGTCGCCTTTGACAACGTTGCCCTGTGGCACGAGCGCGACATTTCGCACTCTTCCGCCGAGCGCGTCGCCCAGGCCGATAGCTTCATCGCGCTCGACCACATGTTCCAGTGCCTCATCCGCGTTATCGACGGCCTGCAGCTGTATCCTGCTCGCATGATGGCCAACCTCAACAAGACCCGCGGCCTCATCTTCTCCTCCAAGGTCCTGCTGGCCCTCGTCGATACGGGCATCACCCGCGAGGACGCCTATGCGATCGTGCAGGAAAACGCCATGGCCACCTGGCACGAGGTGCAGGATTGCGTCTCCGGTCCTACCTTTAAGGAGCGCCTCGAGGCCGATCCGCGCTGCACCGTCAGCCAGGAGAAGCTCGACGAGATCTTTGACCCGTGGGACTTCCTCACCCGCATCGACACGGTCTTCGATCGCCTGGAGCAGCTCGAGTTCTAATTGACCGATCGGGGAGGTAGTCAAATCGATCAATTCTCCGCGGCCCTCGTTCGAGTGCGACTTTCCAACACAAGCCCCGCTCGCAGCTCGCTCTGCCAGCGGGGCTTGTGCATGAGCGCACCTAGAAAGCTGGACGTCAGCGATATATGCGCGTCAACTGTGCTGCTTGCCGATAATTTGAGACATCTGACAAACATTACCTTGCCGGTAACTGTCGGGGGGGGGGGGGTATCCTTAAGCCAATTTTAAGGTGTGGGAGAATGCTGCGTTTTTTCACGAGAGATTGGACTTAGGGGAATGAGAAAAGGGTTTTGGAGGATAGCCACAGGCATCTGTGTTGCTTTAACGGCGGCAACGTTTGGGCTGACGGTGGCCGCTCCGCATGCGGATGCTGTCATGCTGGAGTCGCAGGACGGTTCCATGGGTGCATCGTTTCTCCCATACGATTCGTCTACAGGCGATGTGTGGTCAGAATTTGATGTCGCTGTTGGACAGACGGTGAAAGGAAGGCTTTCCTTTTTTAATAAAAATCACGAATGGGCGCACATTGACCCTAGCGATATCGATATCACATCGTCTGACGAGGATATCGCTAAGGTAAGTTATGAGTCACATAGTTGGGTATTGACAATTAGCCCCACCAAAGTTGGCACAACGACTATAACCCTGAAGAGCAAGACCGACGAGAGTTTAAACGGTTCTCTTAAGATTAAAAGTGTGGCTAAAGTCAATCCAATTAAGGTCAGTTTCGTTTCTTACGACCAATCTGGTGCGACAACAAACACCGCAACGCTGGGTTACACGGATGATTGTCCGCAAAAATGCGGGAACACGCATTATGCATTACTAGAGGGGAGAGTTGACGTTCGTCCCGTGGACGAGAGCCGTGCGGCCACATATTTTGTTATTAAGGAAGACCCCTCAAAGGATTCCAAAGTCCAGGCAAGGGTGAATTCGAATTATTCATCATATGGAACTTCCGAGCTAAGCGCTTCTTTGCAACTCGAGGCGTTGTCGAAAGATGCTAAAGAGGCCAAGGTTCTTGTCGACTATTGCAACGGTGAAGTTGAGACGAAGAAGCTATGTGATGTTGTAACCGAGAATCAGGAGCCCGGATTCAATGAGCGTGGGAACAAAAAGCAAAAGATGCTGGTTGGGGACAGCGATTATCTGACTGCCATTCTCAACGTTTCTCCAAATGAAGTACTGAAGGCATGCCAGCGCGCACATTGGGGTGCGGACTTTGGCGCTGTAACCTATTCTCTGGAAAGCAACGATGTCGTTGAGCTTATCGGTGGTGAAAACTCGTTTAAGGCAATAAAGCCTGGCACCGTTAAGGCTCATGCTCGTGATGGCCTTGGCAATGACCATCCCTTTGAGATAGAGGTTGTCGACCCTGCGGAAGTGAGCCTTTCGAAGGCTAAGTTTGTGTCGAGCGATTATACATTTCCCTGTGAGGTCAGTTCAGATAGTATATCCAAAGATTGGCTTTGGCTGGAATGTGACAGGGGGTTTGAATATCCAAAGGGCGTGCTGAGTAAAAGCGCTGAGGAATTGATGGACTCCTATGCCGGCGCAAAGTATTCTTTCACTTCAGATAATCCGGATGTCCTCGAGGTAAAAGGACCGATGTTTAGTGGTGGCAGTTACTTGGGGTATTTAGTGCCTCATAGTTACGGCGATGCAACGGTTTCAATGTACTTGGGTGGTCGTCTCTGCGACACGATGACCGTTCATGTTGTCAAGCTTGGCGAGGAGCCTGCAAAGACTGCGGTTTCCATTGCGGACAGCTACTCAACCTCCATGGATAAAGGCACGACTCAGCAGCTGAAGGCAAAGGTCTCCCCTGATGACAAGGCCAGCCAAGTTGTTTGGTCCTCTTCCAACGAGAGCGTCCTTACCGTCGACGCTAACGGTCTTGTTACCGCTGTCGGTGACGGTGATGCCACGATCACGGCAACGGTTGATGGGGTCTCTGCAACCACGGATGCGATTACGGTAACCACTCCGGTTGTAAAGGTGTCGGGCGTCAAGCTCAGCGCTTCAAACCTTAAGCTTGCTGTGGGCGGTGAGCCCTCGACGTTGACCGCAGCGGTTGAGCCCGATAATGCAACGAACAAGAACTTGTCCTGGTCGTCGAGCGATCCTACGGTCGCCACGGTTGCAGACGGCGTCGTGACCCCGGTCAAGGCAGGTGTTGCTACGATTACCGTCACCACTGAGGACGGAGAGCATAGCGCCACGTGCAAGGTGACGGTTATTCAGCCTGCTACGGGCATCACGCTCGATAAGCAGAAGGTCGTGCTTGTGGGCGCTGCAACCGAGCAGCTTAAGGCGGCGGTCGTTCCCGCGGAGGCTAACCAGACGATTGTCTGGAAGTCCAGCAACGAAAGTGTCGCTACAGTCGATCAAACCGGAAAGGTGGCGGCTGTCTCCAAGGGCGCCGCAACCATCACCGTTTCGACTGAAGACGGCACCTATTCTCAGGATTGCGCGGTGACCGTCTCTAATCCCGCAACGAACCTTACGGTCGACCAGAGCGTCCTCGGCCTCAAGAAGGGCGAAGAGGGCACCGTGAAGGTTTCTCTTGCTGGAACCCTTGCGGGTGAGGTCGACGAGACCAATCTTGCTCTGGATGACACGGGCGCTTCGAAGGCGTTTAAGGTTGTCGACAACGGTGATGGCTCCTACACCGTTACCGCCCTCAAGACCGGTTCTGGTTCTTTTGTCATCACTGCAGGGTCGCTCTCCCAGACCGTTTCGGTGACCGTGACCAATCCCGCCCAAAAGGTTGAGCTCAACAAGACGAGCCTGTCCTTTACCGTCGGTGATGCCTCCACAAAGCTCTCCGCAACGGTGAGTCCTGCCGATGCAGACGATACGACGGTGAGCTGGACCTCCAGCGACTCGTCGATCGCCACGGTCAAAGACGGCGTCGTGACGCCGCTTAAGGCCGGTACCGCCACGATTACCGCCACCTGTGGCGACAAAACCGCGACCTGCGCCGTTATCGTAGCGGCAAAGACCATTGCAGGCGTTGCGGGTAGCAACGGAACGGACGTTAGCGTAAGCGCCGAGAACAATGTCGCTGCCGGCATTGCCCAGAACAACAGCATCTCTCTTGTGGTCGAGGAACCGACGGATCTTACCGATGCCGCCAATGCTACGATTTCCGGCCTTGAGCAGGGGGCTACCAAGGTTGCCGATAAGCTCGATATCAAGCTTCTCAAGGACGGCGAGGTTATCGAGGACTACGAAGGCATGTCCTTCATCGTCCGTGTCAAGATGACTGCCGCCATGAAGGCGCTCACCAACCTCAAGGTGCTCTACGTTGCCGAGGATGGTTCCACTCAGGCTATGGATACGTGGACCGAGGGCGACTACCTCTGCTTCCGCACGAGCCACTTCTCGACGTACGTGGTGACGGGCGAGGAGGCCAATGGTGAGCCGATTCAGCCTACGCAGCCCGTGACGCCGTCCCAGCCTAGTCAGCAGACGACGACTAAGGTGACCAAAAAGTCTGTTAAGGCTACTAAGGGCGCGCTTGCCAACACGGGCGACCAGGCCCTTGCTGTCGCCTTTATTATGGCCGTTGCCGGCGCTTCGCTGATTGCCTTCGCGCTTATGCGCAAACGTCTCGAGCGTTAGGGTACCCCACTCGTCACCCGTATCGACACGGTCTTCGACCGCCTGGAGCAGCTGAACTTCGAGTAGGGCTAGCCTAATTCGACCGCTTGCGGATTCATTTCAACCTTTGGCGCCTTGCCCATCTTGGGTGAGGCGCTTTTTTATTGCCGGCTCATCCCCGGGTATAAAATGAAATCCGACTGCTGTTTCGATGAAGGGAGGCGCGTGCCCGGACGCATCAAGCGAGCCGCCATCGTCTCGTTTACGCTCATACTCCTTGTTGCCGTCTGTGCGGGCGTCCTGACGTATACCGTTCGAAGCAGTTCTTCCTCTCCGAACGAAGCCGACGAAGACCTCCCGGTACTCAAAATCGGCGTTACGGATAACGACCCCTATGTGTATGTCGATACCACGGGCGATTACGCCGGTATCGATATCGACATCGCCCGCGAGGCCTGCAAGCGCGCGGGGATCAAGCCGCAATTTATCGACATATCTTGGAATGACCGTGATCGCCTACTCAAAAACGGCGATATCGATTGCCTGTGGTGCGACTATTCTCCCTGTTATCGCGAGGATAAGTATTACTGGACTGAGCCGTATTTGACCCTGACGGTTTCGGTCGCCGCCAAGAAAACGAGTGGCATCACGTCCTTGGCGCATCTCGATGGAAGCAAGACCATTGCGGTGATTGCGGGCTCGGTGAGCGAACGCCGATTGCTCGCAGGGGATCTGGATATCTCGCCGGACGTGCAAATCAAATCGTATGGTTCTGCCGAACTCTGCAAAGCCGCCCTCGCCAAAGGGTATGTCGACTGTTGGATGGCGGACGTTCAGTCGCTTGATCGACTCGTTGCCCAGTATCCTGGCGTTTATCGTGTGTTCGCCGACAACGTTATGACGGTTGACCTGGGCGTCGCGTTTGATGATAGCTATGAGGGGGAGTACGTCAAAAACCTCGATACCGCACTGTCCGACATGGATCGAGATGGCACGGTTGACCGTATTGTGGGCAATTACAAGACAGGAGCGACAACGGGCGGGCAAGGAGCGGAATCATGACAAATGACGAGCGCCGCTTTCGCCGAAAGGGTTTAGCCGCAGTGGGCATCGGCATCGTGGCCAGCGTTGCCCTACTGAGTCTGCTCTATATGGTTGGCACGCATTGCTGCCTTGATAAAACGCTTGGGTTCGGCCAGGAAACCATGGTGTTTTTAAAAAATGCCTGCGAAAAATATGACCGATATGAACAGGGAAGAAAAACCGAGGCGACGCACAATTTGGATGCGGCGCTCGAGTCGTTTGCGACGTTCTTGCCGCCTGATCGATTTGAAGTCAACGACGATCTGGTCGAGGAATATGTCCATACCGAGAGCCTTTCGGGAATGTTGGTCATGGACGCCGATGGTCATATGGTCGCCCATTACGATTTCGACGGCCGCGATCCGCTCATGTTGTGGCGAGAGGAGCTGGCCTGTTCGCCGGTCGCATCGATGTATCAAGGTTCCAAAGTGACCTACTCGACCGCTGTCGAGCGCCGCGGTGTCGACTTTGCCGTGAGTGCCGTTCCATACGGTGATGGGGTGGCGTTGGGGTATCGATCCCTTGCGGCTGAGCCCGCCGATGACTATTCATACACGATCGCCGACGTCCTTGTAAACAACACGTTCCATCAGAGTCCAACAGTGCTTGTGATGCGCGATGCGCAAATCGTTTCTTCAAACGATTCGACCGTCGATATAACCCTTGCCCGGCTTCTCGCCGATAGCGGAATTGACTGGAAAGACGAGGGCGTAACACGTATCGAATATCGGGGGACCACCTTATATGCCGTGCGTGCGGCATATAAGGACTACCGCCTGTTTGCGCTATATCCCAAATCTGAGGTCATGTCTGACAGGATTTCATTTGTCGCCGTCGGCGTCTTGGTGTGCCTTGCGTTTTGGGTCGTGGTACTGTTGGCTCGAAATATCGCTGACCACCGCAATTTGGTCGAAAAGGATAAACAGCTCGGCATTATCAATGCCATAAGCGCCATCTACGATTCGACCTTCCTTTTGCATCTTGACACCCTCAAGATCGAGGGAATCAATATGTCGCCGGCGATAGCGAAGATGTTTGCCGAGCATAGCGAGGCATATGACTTTATGGACACGGTCTGCCGGGATATCGTGAGCCCCGAAAGCCGCGAAGCGGTTGTGGGGCTCGTAGATATAAGTACGCTTCGAGAACGTATGGAGGGCGTACCGTACTTGGCTGCCGAGGTGCGAGATTGTCGAGGCACTTGGTACTCGCTATAGGTTGTCCCCCAGCATCGCGATGAGCAAGGCCGCCTGGATTCGGTCGTCGTGGCGACGCACAACATATCGATGGTCAAGCATGCCGAGGAGCTGTCATACCAAGATAAACTGACGGGGCTTCGCAACCGCAACTATCTGGAATCGCGTGGAGATAGCCTGGTAAACGAGGACTTGCCAGTGAGCGTGATTATGGTGGACTGTAATTATCTCAAGCGGACCAACGACATTTATGGTCACGAGATGGGGGATGAACTGCTGCGACGGACGGCGTCCGTGCTGCGGCGGGTGGCTGGTGCGGATTACCTGCCGATGCGCGTTGGCGGCGACGAGTTTTTGCTGGTTTGCCCCCATACTGACAACGAGTCTGCGCTCGGGCTGGAACAGGATCTTCGTCTCGGTCTTGCCGCGGTAAGCGATGAGACCCTGACGGTCAGCGCATCGATTGGCGTGGCGACCGTCGAGACGGCTGGAAATACGCTGGCCGATGTATATCGCGTCGCCGACCACAATATGTATCGGGAGAAGCGCATGGTCCACGCACAGGGTGCGGACTGCTAATCTTGCCCCCGCCAGTCCAAGCATCGTAGGATGTTGAATCGGTGCTTGCGATAATAAGTCGGTCCAGGCGGGGATAATAGACGTCTGAAATTTCTTTCTGAGAGGGGATCTCAATGATTAGTTTTGACTACAAGCCTCAGGGTGTATGCTCTCGCAATATTCACCTCAATCTCTCTGACGATGGCAGCAAGGTGCTGGGCGTCGAGTTTACCGGCGGCTGCGATGGCAACCTCAAGGCCATCTCCAGGCTGGTCGAAGGCGCTCCCGCCGATCGCGTAATCGAGGTTCTCGCCGGTAATACCTGCGGTATGAAAAAGACCTCTTGCGCCGATCAGCTTACGCGCGCTATCGAGGCCGCTCGCGCAGAGATCGCCTAATGAGCATCGCTGATCGCTTTAAGAATGGAATAACGCGTCGAGGTTTTGTGCTGGGTGGCGCCGCTACCGGTGCTGCTGCCGTACTGGCCGGTTGCTCGAAAAAAACGGGCACGAGTGATGACGCCGCTGGCGAGCCGCAGGTTATCAAGGACGATTCGAAGATTGTCTCGATCACTGATGAGTACGAGGCTGTCGATATCGATCTTGAGCCCGCAGCCTCGTGGACGCTGCCGCTGGGCACGCTGCTGTACTACTGCGATGGCGACTACGCTGCCGCGATGATGGCGCCTGCTTCTGCCCTGCATGCCAATACGCTTGGTGTGCTCAACCTAGGCGATGGCTCGCTTACCACACTTATTGAGGATCCCATTGAGGGAACCGGTTATGCGTTTTACGACGTTCGCGCGGGTGATGGCGTGTTCGCGTGGGTCGAGATGAACTTTGCCAATGCGTCCTGGAAACTCTATGCGCAAAACCTTGCAGGCTCCTCCCTTACCGGCAACGCTGTCGAGCTCGACCGCGGTGGCGAAAACTACGATCCGCCGCTCTTCACAGCGTATGGGTCGTCGGTCATCTGGTATAAGATGCCTTCGTCCGGCGGCACCAAGACGAGTAACGATTCGTACTGCTACCGTCAGTCGCCCAGCGAGTCCAAGCCTGAGACTATTTGGAAGTCGACGGGCCGTTTCGCATCCGCCCCGCGTGTGAGCGACGGCATCCTGACCATCTCGCCCCGCGTGCACAATGATGAGGGCGTCTATTACGGTATGACGGCGATCGACCTGACTGACGGCAACAACACGAAGCGAGCTCAGCTGGTGCTGCCTTCGTCGGTTTCGCCTTTCGAGGCCGTGTATATGGGCGACACCTTCGTGTTCTCCATCGAGGCGACGTATAGCGGTGTGGGTAGCCTGGGCAATATGGGCACCTATATCGGTAGCGAGGGCGGGCCGTACCTCTTCCTTTCGCGTGAGCCGCTCGCGTGCGCCGCGGGAAGGAAAAATAAATACCTGGTTAAAGTTCAGGCGTCGCATTTTTTGATTGACACTTCGGCTAAGACCTACGGCTCGCTTCTGTCGCCCGACCGAGCCTTGGAGTATGGCGATTATCCTGCTACGGCGGGTAAATCGAACTCGTTCTTAACGTACGCAACGGTGCGTAACAGCCAGGGAATTCCCGAGACGGTTACCGCTCGCTTGTTCTCTCTTTAGTCTCCGAGGGGTTAAAAAGGGCTCGACAGGGGAATAAGCGCGTTGTGACTATGAGTACCGCCCGCCGAGCTGCCGCGTCATAGCGGCATCCGGCGGGCTCAGGTGCGTTAAAATGGGCTTGTTCTTAGCTAATTGAGACAGGGGGGCCGTGTTATGGCTTCAGATGCAAAAAAGATTCTGCTGGTCGAGGATGAGAAGGCAATCCGTGACGCCGTCGCTGCCTATCTCGAGCGCGAAGGCTACTGGGTTGTGGGCGTCGGCGACGGCCAGTCCGCGATCGAGGAGTTCGAGAAGCATCAGTTCGACCTGGTCGTGCTCGACCTTATGCTCCCCAAGATTCCCGGCGAGCGCGTTTGCCGCACCATTCGCGATACCTCGGATGTCCCCATCATCATGCTGACGGCTAAGGGCGAGATCGAGGACCGTATTATCGGTCTTGAGCTCGGCGCCGACGACTATCTGATTAAGCCGTTCTCGCCGCGCGAGCTCGTCGCCCGCGTTCGCGCTCTGTTCCGCCGTGCCCATCAGGCCGACGAGCCCGCCGTCGAGGTACTCGACTTCGGCGATCTGGTCATCGATATCTCGGGCCACAAGATCTTGGTCGAGGGCAAGGAAGTCGATCTGACGGCTTCCGAGTTTAAGCTGCTCACCACGCTTGCCCGCCATCCCGGCCGTGTGTATAACCGCATGGAGCTGGTCGAGAAAGTGCTCGGGTATGACTTTGAGGGCTATGAGCGCACCATCGATAGCCACGTGAAGAATCTTCGCGCCAAGCTGGGCGATGATCCCAAGAAGCCCAAGTGGCTCTACACCGTCCATGGTGTCGGCTATCGCTTCGAGGCTCCGGCCAAGACCGATAAGTCGGACGAGAAATAGGGAAATCACATATGACACCTGCGCGCTTTGAAATCGGACAAAAGCACAAGCAGGAGAGCGAGGCGGGTTCCAAGGCTAGTTGGAACACGCCTCGTTCCGATTCACGGCCAACGATGAGCTATCCCTCGCGCATGGCACTTGCTTTTGCTCTGACATCGCTCATGACGGTATTGGTGCTGGTGGGCGTTGTCTCTGTTGTGTGGGGCACGGTCTTTTCGGATTACACACGCTCCAATATCGTCGAAATCGCAAATTCCGCTGCCGAGAAGTTGGCGACCTCATATGAGGAAAACGGCTCTTGGACCGCGGGAGAACTGCGCACGGTCGCAACGTCGAGTTTGGTTTCCGACGATCTGGGCATGCAGGTCGTCAATAAAAAGGGTGTGATCGTTTATGACGATTCCTGGCCCTCGGCAAGCGCCACCGCCGATGTACGCGAAAACCAGGCTACGACCGACGACACGAGCGGCAAGAGGGCATCGCATAGCCCGGTCTCGTCTGCTCCAACCGACTCCGATAGCGTTGCTAACGTCGAGATTGTAACGTCTTCCGGCGAGCATGTCGGACAGGTAAAGCTGTGGGCCATCGGCTCCGACGCTCTGCTCACCAAGGCGGACTCTGCGTTTAGGGAGAAGACCTTTAACGCCATGGCCCTCGCCGCGGTTGTTGCAATCTGCATTTCGGTCGTTATCGGATCGCTCGTGTCGCGCATGCTCACCAAACCGATTCATCGCATCACCAGTACCGCAAAGCAAATCCGTGACGGCGACCTGTCGGCTCGCACGGGGCTGCGCGGTGATGACGAGATCGATCAGCTGGGTGAGACCTTCGATGAGATGGCCACCTCGCTCGAGAAGGATATGAAACACGAGAAGCGCCTGACCTCAGACGTTGCACACGAGCTTCGCACGCCGCTTATGGCCATGCTCGCAACGGTCGAGGCCATGCAGGATGGCGTGTATCCCACCGACGATGAGCATTTGGAGACCGTTGCTTCCGAGACGCGTCGCCTGGCTCGTCTGGTGCAGCAGATGCTCGACCTGTCGCGCATGGAAAACAGCACGGCTCCGCTCAACCTTGAGCCGGTGGACATGGTTCCTTTCGTGCGTTCCATCGTCAATGCCCAGGAGCGCCTGTTTGTCGACCGCGATCTGCGCCTGCGTTTTGCGGACGAGACCCAGGGTCACGACGATGTCGTCGAGGCCGATCCCGACATGATCACGCAATGTGTTATCAACCTCATGAGCAACGCCATGCGCTACACCCCCGAGGGCGGTTGGGTCGTGGTGTCGGTGCTCAGTGACCGCAGGCACGTCAGCATTGCCGTTTCTGATACCGGCATCGGTATTGCCAAGGACGATCTGTCGCGCATTTTCGGGCGGTTTTGGCGCGCCGATGCCAGCCGCGCCCGCGAAGCTGGCGGCCTGGGCGTCGGCCTCGCCGTGACCAAGCAGATTGTCGAGCGTCACCATGGCTACATATCCGTGGAGTCGGAGCTTGGAAAGGGTACGACTTTTACAATTCATCTGCCCCGCGAGCACACGGCGGACGCGGCATCTACTACAATGGAGCACTAGCTTTTCGCTATTCGGTGAAGGAGGGGCCGCGTCCCTGCCGCTCCGAGTTTGCGAAAACATGCGGGAAAGAACCCGCATTTCTGTCGTATTTAGGTAAGGAGTGACTCACGTGACAACGATGGAGCGTCGTCCGGATTCCCGTGGCAAGGTTCGTGATATTTACGATGCCGGTGAAAACCTGCTGATGGTCGCCACCGACCGCATTTCTGCGTTCGACTTCATTCTTCCCGACGAGATTCCGTTTAAGGGAGAGGTGCTCAATCGCATCTCGGCATTCTGGTTCGATAAGTTTGCCGACATCGTTCCCAACCATCTCGTTTCCATCGACCCGGCGGATTTCCCCGAGGAGTTTGCTGAGTATCGTGACTACCTCGCTGGCCGCGCCATGCTGGTTAAGAAGGCCCAGACGATTCCTATCGAGTGCATCGTCCGCGGCTATCTGACCGGTTCGGGCAAGAAGACCTACGACGAGAACGGCACCGTCTGCGGCATCCAGCTGCCTGAGGGCCTGACCGAGGCTTCCAAGCTTCCCGAGCCGTTGTTCACGCCGTCCACGAAGGCCGAGATCGGTGACCACGACGAGAACATCTCGTTCGAGCGTTGCTGCGAGATCGTGGGCGAGGACATCGCCACGCAGATTCGTGACCTTTCCCTCAAGATCTACAAGGCCGCTGCCGAGTACGCCGCGACCCGTGGCATCATCATTGCCGACACCAAGTTCGAGTTTGGTGTCATCGATGGCAAGGTCACGCTGATCGACGAGTGCCTCACGCCCGACTCCAGCCGTTTCTGGCCTGCTGCCAGCTACGAGGAGGGCAAGATCCAGCCTAGCTACGACAAGCAATTCGTCCGCAATTGGCTCAAGGCCAACTGGGATATGACGGGGGAGACCCCGCACCTGCCCGCCGAGGTCATCGATGGCACGTCCGAGCGCTATCGCGAGGCCTTCCAGATCATCACGGGCTCCCAGTTCACAAGCATGAAGGAGAACGCATAAGTGAGTACCCGTAGCGCCACGAACAAGCGCACGCAATCCCACGAAGTTACCGGGGTTGCGCGCAAGTCTGCCGCATCTGCTAAGCCCGCCCGCCAAGCAGCGAGCTCCGTTCGCGTCGTGCCGGCTTCGTCTAAGGCACGCCGCAAAGAGCTCGAGAAGGGCGAGAACCTCGAGGGCCTCTCTAAAGAGGAGAAGCGCGCCCGCAAGGCTAAGCAGCGCGCCAAGGAGGACCGCATCTATACGGTGTCGAATATCCTCCTCAAACAGGACGAGGACTACACCAAGCGCCGTCGCATCTGGTGGATTGTGCTCGCCATTGGCATGGTGCTCGTCGTGGCAATTTGGGCCTCGCTGTACTTCGCTCCCGCTGGCATGGTGTCCAGCCCTGTCCAGATGGTCGGCATCGTTTTGTCCTATGTCATCATCCTAGGTGACTTTATCTACGACTTCGCTCGTATTCGTCCCTTGCGCAACATGTACCGCGCGCAGGCCGAGGGCATGTCCGAGAACAAGCTCAACGCTCTTATCGAGCGCGCAGCTGCCGAGGAGGACAAGAAGGACTCCAAGAAGAAGTAGCGTTTGCATACATACTTATCGCTAAGATATAAGGCGCGTCGTTTTTGCGGCGCGCCTTTTTACTGTTCTATAGATAGATGGAGTGGCACATGATTCGAGCTGCCCTGACGGTCGAAGAGGCCCTGGAGGGTATGAAGTCCCTGGAGCCCAAGATTAAAAACTATGCGCGCCTGGTTGTCCGCAAGGGCGTAAACGTTAAGCCCGGCCAGGAAGTCGTCGTTCAGTCTCCGGTTGAGTGCGTGCCGTTTGCGCGCGTGGTGGTCGCGGAGGCCTATGCTGCCGGCGCCGGCCACGTGACGGTCATCTGGGCCGATGATGCCGTGACGAGGCTTACGTACGAGCATGTCGAGAAAAGCTATTTTGAGCAGACGCCCGAGTGGAAGCGCCTGCAGCTGGATTCCCTGGCCCAGGACGGTGCCTGCTTTATCTTTATCGAGGGTGCGGACCCCGCCGCCCTTAAGGGCATCGATCCCGCTAAGCCCGCTGCAGCTTCTAAGGCAAAGAACACGCAGTGCAAAGTTTTCCGCCGTGGACTGGATTACAACATCAATCCGTGGTGCATCGCCGGCGCTCCGGTCGTGGCTTGGGCGCGCGAGGTGTTCCCGGGAGACGCCGATGAGGTTGCAATCTATAAGCTGTGGAATGCGATTCTGCACACCGCTCGCGCCGATGGCCAGGACCCAGAGAGCGACTGGGAGCTCCATGACGCCGCATTCGAAAAGAACCTGCGTTTCCTGAACGGCAATCGTTTCGACTGCCTGCATTACACCGCGGCAAATGGAACCGATCTGACGATTGGCATGACGAAGGGTCACGAGTGGGCCGGCGGCAAGGGCAAGACGCCCGATGGGCACCCCTTCTTCCCCAACATTCCCACCGAGGAAGTCTTCACTTCGCCCGATCGCATGCGCGCCGACGGTATCGTGTACTCGGCCATGCCGCTCATCCACCACGGCAATAAAGTCGACGATTTTTGGATTAAGTTCGAGGGCGGCCGCGTGGTGGACTACGACGCCCGCGTGGGCAAGGCAACGCTCGCAAGTATCATCGATACTGACGAGGGCGCTGCTCACCTGGGAGAGGTCGCGCTCATTTCCAAGAACACGCCGATCCGCGAAAGTGGTGTTCTGTTCTACGATACGCTCTATGACGAGAACGCTAGCTGCCATCTCGCGCTAGGTGTCGGTTTCCCCGAATGCATCGAGGGTGGGTACGACATGTCCAAGGAGGAGCTCCTGGAGCATGGTGTTAACGTCTCGAGCACGCACGTCGATTTTATGATCGGCACGGACGACATCGATATTACGGGCATTACGCCTGATGGACGTGAAGTTGTGATTTTCCAGAACGGCCAATGGAGTTGGGAATAGTCCCAGACCGTGGTACAATGCCACCCGCGGGCCGTTAGCTCAGCTGGCAGAGCAGGGGACTTTTAATCCCAAGGTCCAGGGTTCGAACCCCTGACGGCCCACCCAAAGATTGTTGAGACGGTCAACTTCGGTTGGCCGTCTTTTTTGTTGCCGGTGCACGGGTTCGAACCCGTCGGGGCGCGGAGCTAAGTAAACGCGTGAGCGTTTGCCAGCGCAGCGCGCAAGGCGCGAAAGCGCCGCAGCGGCCGCCTGCGAAGCAGGCTGAACCCCCGACGGCCCACCCAAAGAAAGGAAAACGAAATGAAAACAGACAGATACGGAATTAGCGGCAGCACATTAAAGATAATAGCGGCCATTTCGATGGTTCTCGATCATGTAAGCAGGATCGTCCTGACCAATGGAATCATGACTCACGCATCGTACAATCAGATATCAGACGAGCAGTGGGCGATTCTAAGCGAGGCTTCGGATGTGCTTCATGTTCTTGGCAGAATTGCATTTCCCTTATTTTGCTTTTTGATAGTTGAGGGATTTTTGCATACTCATGACATAAAGAAGTACCTGCGAAATATGCTTGTCTTCGCAATCATTGCGGAGCCCATATACGATTTCGTTCAAACCGGGCAACTATTCGACCTTCGGCAACAAAATGTTATGTGTGAGCTCCTGCTTTCCTTGGTCTTTTTGATTATTCTGGAAAAGATACAAAGTCTTTCAAAATGGAAGAGGCACATCGCAGAATTTGCTCTGATTGTTTTGATAGCACTGGCAGCTGAATACACTAAACTAGATGGCGGCGTGTATGGCATTCTGCTTGTGGCTGCATTCTATTTATTCCACGACAGCAAGGCCAAGATGTTCTTTGCTGCAGTATGCGTAGTGCTCCTTTCGTCATGCCATATAGTTGGCGGCGGATTTGAGTTTGCTACAGCTAATGTATTTAATCCTGATGTTGCTGCCGCGGTCGTTTCGTTGCTGCTTATCAATCTTTATAATGGCAAGCGAGGGCTGAAGCTGAAATACTTCTTCTACGTTTTCTATCCGGCACATCTTGCTCTGCTTTATGGTGTCTCACTTATTGTTTTGAACTGTCTTTAATAACTCTCAAACAAGTCTCTGAAAGCAGAAACAAACTGACCCTAAGACTGCTTGTGAATTTCCGGAAGACCTGAGAGATGCGAGGATAGACAACGAGGGCTGCAGAAAGATGCTTCTCAGTTCTCTGGCGGATCGCACGTATCTGTATGAGGATCACTTCCGCACACTCATTAATAGCAGTGATAAACACGGCAGATCCTCAAAACATGGGACTGCGGAGGTCGAACGATGCTTCGACAGCATGAATGGCGGCGAGAAAGTGAGTTCGGAAACATCCTTTGGATGCTCCACCATAGAACAGAAAGCGATCGACTCCGGTTGATCGCTTTTTTGTTGCCGGTGCATGGGTTCGAACCCGAACTTCTCTATATATAAGAACGCTTGGCGAACAAAACCTGCCTTTTACCGACGGGAAACAAATAGCTGATGCTTTTGGAGTAAAGTGGCGCTCCAGAGATGACCGATGCCTTAACACCTATAAACCAGCTGGTCATCGCCAATATCAGAAGCCAATGCTTCAGTTATAACCTCAGGGACGCGACTGAGGGACATATTCGTTTGTGAACAAAATATGGAGTGCCAGATTCCCGCCCACGGGGCCCCTCCGGTCTGGCAATATATCTCCTTGCCGCGCGGCCCGGTCGGACCGGATGAGCCGCAAAGCGTGCACCTTGAGAACCGGATACTGCGAGGATGGACACTTCAAGTGTCGCATCCGGGCAGACATCGAACCATTTGAAATGGTCTAACTTGGATTTGTTTTTCGCAAGGCCGCCGAGAGG
>NZ_JADNGN010000010.1 GCF_015553355.1 Collinsella aerofaciens | reverse complement strand
TGCGGAGGGCATTTTGGCACCAATGACCAGATTGCCATGCTGGTTGCCGCGCACCCCGATCGTCTGTGGGGATTTGCCGGATTGACGCTGGCATCACTCGCTTCAAAGAGATGATTTCGGCCAGGAGGGCATTATGGACCTGACGCTTTGTGGGCAATCCGCCTTTAACTACTACCGCATCCCGCCGCAGGTATTAGGCCTTTACCCCGCCATTAGCCTTGGCAATATGGATCGCAGATGTTGTGGCCTCGGAAGTCATGCAGTTGTAAAAGACCTGCTTCACGCACCACTTCACAGGCTTGTATTCACTCGGGCACAATCCGGGTCGCGAAGCCTGTTTAAATCGCACCTCCTGACCCAAGAACCACCTCCGGGGTCGTTTAGGCAGACTGAACATGGGTTTGATGTCACGTCACCGGAGTTCACGCTGCTCAGCCTTGCCACGCAGGTCTCACGCAACCAGTTACTCATGGCGTGCTACGAGATGTGCGGCTCCTTTGCAGTGTTTAAGCCCTGCGAGCGAACGCAACAACAACTCGATGAAGCTATTTCGCTTAAGTTCATTCCACCCAACTGCGGCTGGGAGCGAGTTAACGACACCAAGGGCAATGACACCAACTTGTGGAAGCGCACGCCGCTTCTTACCGCAACGGATATCGCCGCGTTCGCCAAGCAAGCCGCAGGCCTGCGCGGCGTCAAACAACTGCGCTGGGCGGCCGAGCACATGACGGGGCAGGCCGCCTCGCCCTTCGAAGTACAGACCTCCATGCTTATCTCGCTCCCCCGCGACGAGGGCGGCCAGGGCATCGAGATCGCCAACAACGCGCGCATCCCGCTCAGTGAAGCCGCACGTTCGCTGTATGACAAAACCTGCTGCTACGCCGATATCCTCATCGAAAGCGCCACCGACAGCATGGGCGTCATTCTGGAATGCCAAGGCCGCTCTGCCCACGACAGCGAAGCCGCGAGCCTCTCCGATGCCGAGCGCGCCACCGCACTCACAAGCATGGGCTACGACGTCATCCAAATTACCTATGACCAGATCAAGGAGAAGAAGAGCTTCGACCACATAGCCGAGCTCATCCATAAAAAGGCCGGGCTTCCCCACATCCCAAAGACAAAACAGGAGCGCATTGCCGAAGATACCTTACGGCAAGAGCTACTTGTCGATTGGGTTGAGCTATTCACTGCCGGGCCGGCCGGCTAGCAGCTAGTGATCAGGGGTAGTGCAGGCACATCGGGCGATTCGGCGCGAGCCGCAAATCCCGCCTCGGTCAGCTCGATGACTTCGGTGAACGTTGCATCGAAAAACTCCTCGGTTAGCAGGCGGTATGGCGGATGGTCGGGCTCACCGGGGTTTTCGCGCACGATCTCGTGCATAACGCCGATGGTCTTGAGCACATACTCCTTATGGATGGGATACTGCCCAAAACGCGTCGCCGCAGTATACAGGCGATCGGTCGCGCGCGGAATCGAAACAATGCCGAGCGTCTTGCCAAACCAGTCAAAGTCGCCTTGCTTTTTAATGCGGAACTCCTCGCACGGCTTGCCGCCGTGCGCCTCCAGGTACTGATTCACGCGCGTATTCCATACGGTATCGGCCACCAGATGCGACCAGACACCCAGCGTCAAATCGAGCAACGACTGCGCCACGTCCTCGGACGCAAGCGAGAACTCACGAGCGCCGGGACCGACAACCGGCTCGGCATCCCTGTAGCGCTGGGGATAGTGCACGCGATTCAGTCGCTCGCGCTCCTCGATAATCGAGGTCGCCGCGGCTGGCGCACCGGTGGGCGAACTTTTAAGCAACGGTGCCACATAGGTATCCCAGAACTCATGCTCACGAGGCTTAGGGATAGGCTCGGGCTTTGCAAAGTGCGTAATGCGGTACGGGATGGGATCGGCGATGCCAGGGACCATATAGCCCACGAAGATATCCGGAACCACGCAGCCAAACAAAAAGGCATTGCGGTCGCGCACGCTATTGGCAAGCGCACCGGTGCGCTCCAGCAAACGCTCCGTCTGAGCGATATGAATGTTCCAGCTTGGCATAGCCACCCCCATAAAAAACCTGGATAACTATACCATCACGGCAAAGCCGCGCGGACGGCTACGCACGCTCTACGCAGCAACTAGTCCGTAGCACCGCTTTCGGTTCCATACGACGACGAAGATGCCTCGACCACATGGTGATATCGATCGATATAGATTGCACGGGCACCCAGGCGTCGCACCAAATCCTGGTGATGCGTGCTCATCAAGACCGTCTTACCCGCCGCGACATAAGCCAGCAAGAAATTGACCACGATGTCGCATGAATCCTCGTCGAGCCCATTGGTAGGCTCGTCGAGGACCAAGATATCCGGGTTCATCGACACCACCGCAGCCAGCGCAACACGCTTCTTTTGCCCGCCCGAGAGCTGATAGGGAGAGGCGTCGGCAAGGTCGGCAACCTGGAACAGCCCCATGGCATCGCGCACGCGGCGCTCGAGCTCGTCTGCCGGCAGACCCATCTGCGCGGGACCAAAAGCAACTTCCTCGCCCACCGTGGCGCAGAACAGCTGGGCATCGGCGTTTTGGAATACGAAGCCCACGCGCTGGTGGAACTTCTGAGCAGCAGCAGAATCCTTCAGATACGCCGCATCGACCACGTGCCCGTCAAACAGGTATGCCCCTGCGTCCGCGAGTTCAAGGCCGTTAATAAGGCGCATAATCGTCGTCTTACCGCAGCCGTTGGGACCGAGCAGGGCAACGAGTTCGCCACGATCGACCTGCAGCGACACGCCATCGACAACCGTATGTCCCGCATAGGAGAACACTACGTCGCGCAGCTCGATGAGCGGCGTGACCTCGGCGCCGCCCGCACCGTTCGTGCCCGCCGCATTATTCATATCGATCGTCAAAACGTCGCCCTTCCCTATTTGCATCCCCAGCCGGAACCAGCAGCGCCTACAGCACCGCGCATAACACTGCCAGCAGCGCCACGCCGGCCGCGTAAACCGCATCGCGCCAGCCAAACCCGGCGCGCGCGGGCGCCGGATACGCACCGGCAAAGCCGCGGCAAAGCATAGCCTCGTCCATCGCGCGGCTGCATTCCATCGCCTTGATAAACGTCATGCCCATGATACCCGCCAGCGAGTCGGTGCGCGAAAAACCCGCAGGCGCACGACCCACGCTGCGCAGCATGACCGATTCGCACAGATTGTGCGCCGTGCGACCCAGCACCTCGATGTGCTTGAGCGCCATATCAAACGTAAAGATAACTTCGTCGGGTAGATGCAGCATCTTGAGCGCCGCCGACATGCGGCTCCAGGTAAGGGTCCACGAAACGCCCAGCACCAGCGACACATTAATGAAGGTCTTGATCGCGATCTTGAGCATGGCGCCCGTGGCAGACGCGCCCAGCAGCAGGGCAGGCAGCGCCAAAACCACGGCAAACCCTGCGGCGCCGAGCGCCGGCACAAAGGTCGCGCGTAGCCCGCGCACCGGGCGCACCGCGACCAGCACCAACACGATCGCCGCCATCAGCATCAGATACAGCGGGCTTTGCGTCAGACACACGCACAGGACGCAAACGAACATCCCCACCAGGCGCACCGGAGCCGAAACGCAAGAAAGGACGCGGTCGACCATCGACCCGCCCTCGTGCGCGCCTCCACCCAGGCGAACCCGCTCAAGCAGGCTCGCCAGGTGCAGGACATTCTTTTGCATCACACGATGCCGAGCCCCCGCGGGCTCGTAACGCTGCTCGACCGCAAGCCAGCTAGGCAGCTCGGCTATTGCCATGAGCACCGCTTTCCTTGACCGTCAGCGAGACCAGGCGGAATACGATGGTGAGCACCGCCACGCCAATCACACCCGAAAGAATATACATCGCGGCCTGGCCGGCAAAGCCAAGGCCTTGCTCCTCGGAATAGGCCTGCAGATAATCGCCCGTGGGCAGGGCATCGGCAAAGGTCGGGGTATCGAGACCGACCGAAGCCTGCAGGCTGTCGTCACCAGCCTCCTGAACGGCGGTCGCGGCGCCCTCGGCGTCCCACTCACCCCAGGCGTCACCCGTGGCCAGCAGGCCCAGCGGCGTGGCCACGACAAGTACGGCAACCAGGATGAGCGTGGGGACCAGCGAGGTCTTCTTGGCAGCAGCGCCTTCGGCAGCAAGCTGGCCATCGACGGCCTCGGGACCGACGATAACGCCCGGCGCCGTCTTCTTAATGAAACCGTAAATCGCAGCCGTCGCCACGCCCTCGACCACGCCGGCAACCAGCATATGCGGGATCATCATGGCAGGAACGGCAATAGACAGTGGGAAGGGGCAGTACAGCGGCGCGCCCGAAGCGTTGGTAAAGAGCATCGGCTGAATACCAAACTCGATTGCCGCGCACAGGGCCGCCAGGCACAGGCCGACCCAGCCGCTTACGATGGCCGAAACCGAGGTGCCCCAGCTCTTGTCGTGCAAACGGCTGTTGAGCGCACGGAACACGATAGCAGCGGCAAACGGCAGCACGAAGGCCATGTTAAAGCAGTTGGCGCCAAAGGACAGGATGCCGCCGTCGCCAAACAGCAGCGCCTGCAGCGCCAGCGCGACCGAGACAGCAATGGCCGCGGCCTCGGGGCCCAACAGCAGCGCGATGAGTGCGCCGCCGACGGCGTGGCCTGTGGTGCCGCCGGGCAGCGGAACGTTAAACATCATGAGCAAAAAGGAGAACGCAGCGCAAATACCCAGAAAGGCCATATGCTCGCGATCGAGCGTGGCGCGCACTTTCTTGATGCAATGGACCCAAACGGGCACCATCGCCACCGCCATAACGGCATCGGTCTGCGGGGACAGATAATTATCGGGAATATGCATGAGCCCTCTCAATCAGAACGTTGCGTGTTACGTTTCCAACAATCCGTAACACCGACTCTGCATACTAACAAAAAGGCGCACCGCCCACAACGCAGCACGCCCTTGCAATACGTCCGTTATTAACCCAGGTCCACGCACCGTCCAATAAAGGCCCATGCACTCCCAACTTTCCGGTCACCCGGAAGAAGGTGCGGTCCGCTCGCAACAAGGTTAACGCAGGAACCCGCCCCCGAGAGGGGTTTTCTAAGGCAACATCCCGCAGCCGCGAAGCGGCGAGGACGTTGCCGTGAAAACCCCGCAGGGGGCGGGTTCCGAACGGCAAAGATTACGAGCGAACCTCGCCGTTTACGCCCTTGCACACCTTGGTGACGATCTTCTGGTGCGCCCTCTCGACCTCTTCGCTGGTAAGCGTGTGGTCGTCCGAGCGATACGTGAGCGCAAAGGCCATGGACTTCTTGCCCGCTCCGATGCGGATGGGATCGCGGTAGACGTCGAACAGGCGCACGCCCTCGAGCAGCTTGCCGCCGGCGCTGGTAATACGGCGCTCAAGATCCTCGCAGGTCACGGTGTTGTCGACCACGATAGCAAGGTCGTGCTCAACAGCCGGGTACTGCGAGAACTCGCGGTAGTTCTCCTGATTGCGGGCGCCCTTGACCAGCTTGTCCAGGTCGAGCTCAAAGGCAACGACGACCTCGTCGATACCACAAGCCTCGCGCGCCTTGGGGTGAATCTCGCCGACCCAGCCCAGCACGGTGCCGCCGGACAGAACCTCGGCCGCACGACCCGGCTGCAAGAAAGCGTAGCCCTCGCCCTCGACGGGACGGAAGCGGACCTTCTCGATGCGCAGCTGGGCGAGCAGCTCCTCGACAATGCCCTTGCCAAAGAAGAAGCGCAGCTTGCGGTACTTCATGTTCCAGGACCGCTCGCTCCACTGGCCCGAGAGCACACCCGCCACGGACTTGGTCTCCTTGGGCAGGCTGGCGTTCTCGCGACCGTGGAACAGGCTGCCAACCTCGTACAGGTGCACGTTGGGCGTGCCGTGGGCCTCGTTGTAGGCCACGGACTGCAGCAGGCCCGGCAGCAGCGAACGACGCATCTCGGTCTGCTCGGCTACCAGCGGGTTCATGAGCACCACGGGACAGCCGCGGCCTTCGGTGGACATACCGATCTTCTCCAGGTCGCCCGGAGCGGCAAAGCCAAAAGTCGTAGTCTCGTTGAGGCCGCAGGCGCGCAGGATCTCGCCGACCTTACGGGTGAGCTTCTGCTCGCGGGTCAGGCCGCCGATGTGGTTCTTGGCAGCCGGAATGGTCGCCGTCACGCGGCCCATGCCCCACAGGCGCAGGACCTCCTCGATCAGGTCGATCTCGCGCGGCAGATCGGGACGGAAGCTCGGCGGGGTGACCATAAAGTCCTCGCCGTCGCGCTCGACGGTGCAGCCCAGGCGGGTGAGCGAGCGCTCGATAAAGTCAGGCTCGATGTCGGCGCCGCAGATGGCATGCACGCGGGCCAGGCGCAGCTTAATGCTGTCGATGGTCTTGGGCGCGGGGAACACATCCACGTAGCCGGGAGCGACCTCGCCGCCGGCGATCTCCTCGATGAGCGCGCAGGTAACGTTGGCGACGTCCACGCAGCCGGTCTCGTCGACCTGGCGCTCAAAGCGAATGGAGGCGTCGGAGATCAGCGACAGATCGCGGCTGGTGTGCGAGGTGCGACCGGCGTTGAAGCAGGCGCTCTCGACCATCACGTCGACGGTGTCGTCCTCGATCTCGGAATCCATGCCGCCCATAACGCCGGCCAATGCCACGGGACGCTCGCCGTCGGTGATAAGGCCCATGCCGGCGTCGAGAACGCGCTCCTCGCCGTCGAGCGTCGTGAACTTCTCGTCTTGCTGGGCGGCGCGAACCGCCACGCGACGCCTGCCATCGCGCTCGGCAAAGGTGTCCAGGTCAAAGGCGTGCAGCGGCTGACCGGTGAGCATCATCACGTAGTTGGTGATATCGACAATGTTGTTGTGCGGGCGCACGCCCAGGGCGTTGAGGCGCTTGACCATCCAGTCGGGCGAGGGGCCGACCTTCACGTTGCGCACGATGCGGGCGACGTAGCGGTCGCACAGGCCCTCGTCGGCAATCTCGACCGAAAGCTCGTCGTCGGTCGCGCGGCCGGTCTCGGCCTTGATGGCGGGCAGCTCAACGTGGAAATCGCGGTCGAAGATGGCGCCGGTCTCGCGGGCCATGCCGATCATGGACAGACAATCGGGACGGTTGGGCGTGATCTCGCAGTCGAGCACGGTATCACTCGAGCCCACGTACTCGGCAAACGGCATGCCGCAGGGCGTGTCCTCGGGCAGGATCATGATGCCGGAGTGGTCGCCGCCCAGGCCGAGCTCGCGCGCAGAGCAGTTCATGCCCATGGACACGACGCCGCGAAGCTTGCTCTTCTTGATCTTGACGTCGCCGGGCAGGACAGCGCCAATCATTGCCGTGACGATGTGGTCGCCGGCCTCGAAGTTCTGCGCGCCGCAGACGATCTGCAGCGGAGCGGGGTTGCCGTCGGCGTCGAGGTTCTTGTCGCCCACGTCGACCGAGCACACATACATGTGGTCGCTATCGGGATGCGGGGTCTTGGTGAGCACCTTGGCAGTCACCACGTGGTCGAAGGACTCGCCCACGGTGTCGATTGCCTCGACCTCGGTGCCGGTACGAATATATTCGTCCGAAAGGGTCTTGGGATCCTCCGGAATATCGATCATGGTCTTGAGCCAGTCGTAAGAAACGCGCATCTAACTGGTCTCCTTTCATCTGTAACGTCTGCAATAAACAGACGGAAAACTCCAGCTACGGAGACGGGTTTCCGAGGTGCCGCAGATTGCCTTGAAAGAGGAGGGCCGCGTACTTAGGTACGCAACCGACGATTGAAAGGCAAGGTGCGGTGGCTCGGGAAGCCGCCGGGACAGGTCAACTTAAAATTGGTTCAAGAAGCGCATATCACCTGTCATGAGCGTTCGCAGGTCCGGCAGGTCGTAGCGCAGTGCCGCGACGCGCTCGGCGCCAATACCAAAGGCGAAGCCGGTGTACTTCTCGGGGTCGATGCCGCAGTTGATCAGGACGTTGGGGTCGACCATGCCGCAGCCCAGGATCTCGATCCAGCCGCTGTGCTTGCAGAAGTTGCAGCCCTTGCCGCCGCAGACGTGGCAGCTTACGTCCACCTCGCAGGAAGGCTCGGTGAAGGGGAAGAAGTGCGGGCGGTAACGCGTCTTGCGGTCCTCGCCAAACATGCACTTAACAAAGTAGTCGAGCGTGCCCTTAAGGTCGCCAAAGGTGATGCCCTCGTCGACGACCAGGCCCTCGATCTGGTTGAACTGCGGCAGGTGGCAGGCGTCGGCCGTGTCGGGACGGTAGACGGTGCCCGGGCAGATCATGTAGATGGGCGGCTTTTGCGACTCCATGGTGTGGATCTGCACGCCCGAGGTCTGGGTGCGCAGCAGTACGTCGGACTCGCCATGGGCATGCGCCTCGGGGTGCGCGACGCTGCCGGGGTTGTTGTCGACCACGTAGAAGGTGTCGCGGGCCGAGCGGCTCGGGTGATCCATGGGGGCGTTGAGCGCGGTGAAGTTGTAGTAGGAGGTGTCGACCATGGGACCGGACTCGACGGTGTAGCCGATGCCGCAGAAGATGTCCTCGGCCTCCTCGATGATCTGCTTGATCAGGTGCTGGTGACCGATCTGCGGACGGATGCCCGGCAGCGTGATGTCGACGGCGTCGTGCTCCAATGCGTGCTTGAGGGCGGCGGCCTTCATCTCGGTCGTGCGCTCGTCGAGCATGCCCTCGATCAGCTGGCGCATCTCGTTGGCGCGCTTGCCCATCACGGGGCGATCCTCGGGGGCGAGCTTGCCCATCATGCGCATCAGGCCGGTGATGCGGCCCTTGCGGCCGAGCAGCTCAACGCGCGCGGCCTCGAGCTTTGCGGCGTCGTCGGCGCCTGCGACGAGCTCCTTGGCCTCTTCCTCGAGTTTGACCAGATCATCAATCAGACTCATGTCTTCCCTTTCGTCTCTCGCGCATCCACTTGCCGCGGCGGTTGGAGCCACCCGGCGCTGCGAATGTGCGGCCCGGTTCGGTAACAAAAAACCGCCCTCGGGCATGTGCATTGCCCAAGGACGGTTGAATTCCGCGGTACCACCTTGTTTGACCCGGCGGATGTCTGGCCCGCCGCGCCCACTCTGTGCCCCTTGTCGCGAGGCTCACGGCTTCCCTACTGGGGACATCGCCGCCGCTGGCCGCGCGCCCGTTGAGGTCGCTGCTCGGGAGTGAACGCTTGGCCCTTGTCACCGCAGGAAGGCTTGCAGCCCATGACCTTCCCTCTCTTGCCGGCGACGCGGCGGGCAAAACCCTCTCCGTCAACGCATTGGGCTATAGGATAACACATTCTGCGAGCATATCGCCGCGTTCCGTTTTGTTCGTGCTGGGTACAAGGCAGGTAGCTGTGCAAACTGGCCGTGCGCCCATCCATGGCGCTCGGCTCGCGAGATCAAGGATATGGTATGGGTAAGAAGCACGATAAGAAGACCAAGCCCGCAGTGGGCAAGACGCCCAAAGGCATGAAGGTCGATAAGGCCGTCAAAAAATTCCGCAAGCTCGAGGGCAAGCTGTTGACTCGTGAATACCTGCTCAAGATTGCCGAGTTCGATGGCGCGACGATTGCCCCCGCCAACGGCGCCGCGGCCCGCGCCGATGCTATGGGGACCCTTGCCGGCGAACATCACAAGCTCCTGACCAGCAAAAAGTCCGTTGAGCTCGTGCACTCTCTCGCGCGTGAGACGGTCGCGGGCGAAAAGATCGACGACCCGCAGCTGCTCGACGAGATTCGCGTGCTCGGCCGCGACCAGCGCGAGGCAAGCGTTATTCCTACCGAGGAGGCCGAGGCCTGGACCAGGCTCACCTGCGAGGCCGACGCCGTGTGGCACAAGGCCAAGACGGCCAACGACTGGGCGAGTTTTGAGCCCTATGTGGATAAAATCGTCGCCCAGCTTAAGCATCAGGCCGAACTCATGGACCCCAAGCGCGACCCATACGACGTTTGGCTCGACCAGTACGAGCGCGGCCTTTCTGCCGAGAGCTTCGATGCGTTTTGCGATGAGGTCAAGGCGACGGTCGTGCCGCTCGTGCACGCCATCGGCGAGCGCGGCCAGCAGCCCGCTACCGACTTTTTGCACGCCCGCGTGCCCGAGGCCGCCCAGCGCGCCATGAGCTTCGACCTTATGAAGCTCGTCGGCCTGAACCTGAACGACACCACGCTTGCCTTTACCGAACACCCGTTTAGCGAAGGCTTTGCCGTGGGTGACGCGCGCATCGCGACACACATCTACGAGAACGATTGCATCTCCAACGTCTACAGCATCATCCACGAGGCGGGACATGCCATGTACGAGCTGGGCGTCAATCCCGCCTATGCGCGCACCTGTCTTGAGGGCGGCACCTCCATGGGCATCCACGAGAGCCAGAGCCGCTTTTTCGAGAACACCGTGGGTCGCAGCCGCGCCTTTATGGGACCGCTGCTCGAGGTGCTGCGCCGCCACGCACCCGAGGTCTACGGCGACGTCGACGAGGACACGCTCTACCACGCCGTGAACATCGCGCAGCCTTCGCTGATCCGCACCGAGGCCGACGAGCTCACCTATCCGCTGCACGTTATGGTGCGCTACGAGATCGAGCGCATGCTGTTTGCCGGCGAGGCAACGGCCAAGGACATCCCCGCACTTTGGAATCGCTTTATGGATGAGTACCTGGGCATTCCCGTTCCCGACGACACGCACGGCTGCCTACAGGATACGCACTGGAGCGGCGGCTCGTTTGGCTACTTCCCCACGTATGCGCTGGGCAGCGCCTACGACGCCATGTTCGTGCCGGCCATGTGCCGCGACGGCGTCGACCTTACCAGCGCCTGTGTGAACGGCGATTTGGCGCCCGTCCGCGCCTGGCTGGGCGAGCACATTTGGCAGTGGGGCCGCGCCAAGGACGCGCCGGAGCTCATCAAGGGCGCGTGCGGCATGGCGTTCGATGCCCGCTACTACTGCAGCTACCTGCAGGACAAGTTCACCACGCTCTACGAGCTGTAAGGCATAACCGACACGCCAACGCAAAGGGGACGCCGCGGAACCAATCCGCGGCGTCCCCTTTCCACCTAGTTGTTTAAGAACGTCCCCAATGACTACCTTACAGAGCTTCCAGCGCGGCGGCGATGCGCTTCATGGCGGCATCGGCAGATGCTTGGTCGGGCGCCTCGGCCAGCACGCGGATAACCGACTCGGTTCCGCTCTTGCGCACGAGCACGCGGCCCTCGCCTGCCAGCGCAGCCTCGGCCTCGGCGATGGCGTTCTGCACGCCCATGTTCTCGAGCGCGGCGTCCTTGTCCGCCACGCGCACGGCCACCTGCGCCTGCGGCAGCAACTTGCACGGAGCCGTGAGCTGCGAGAGCGTCTCGCGCTCGGCACGAATCACTTCCATCACGCGCAGCGAAGTCATAATGCCGTCGCCCGTGCGCTCGATATCGCCAAAGATCGTATGGCCCGTCTGCTCGCCGCCCAGGCTGTAGCCGCCCTCGCGCATCTTGGCATACACGTGACGGTCGCCCACGCCGCTGGTCACGGCGCTCAGGCCGGCAAGCTCCAACGACTTGACAAGGCCAAAGTTACTGGCAATCGTCGGCACCACGGTACCGCCCGAGAGGCGACCGTGCTTGTTCAGATACACGCCGCACACGTACAAAATCTGGTCGCCGTCTACCACGCGACCGCGCTCATCCACGGCCAGGCAGCGGTCGGCATCGCCGTCGTAGGCAAAACCCACGTCCAGGCCCTGCTCCACCACGTGGCGCTGCAGGCGCTCCATATGCGTGGAGCCGCAGTCGACGTTGATGTTAAAGCCATCGGGCGCGGCGTTGATCACGCGCACGTCGGCGCCCAGCGCGTCAAACACCGGCTTGGCCACCGAGGAAGCCGAGCCGTTGGCGCAGTCGATGCCGATCTTGACGCCCTGCAACGAAAAGTTCGCGCTGGCGATGAGCGAAGCAATGTAGCGGTTGCGGCCCTGCATGTAGTCCACCGTGGCGCCGATGTGGTTGCCCGTGGCCAGCGGCACCTCGCTCTTGCCATCGATATAGTCCTCGATGAGCTCCAGTACGTCCTCGTCCATCTTAAAGCCGTCGCTATTGACGAGCTTAATGCCGTTATCGCAAAACGGGTTGTGGCTCGCGCTGATCATGATGCCGCAATCGAAGCAGCCCTCCACGGTCTGATGCGCTACGCCCGGCGTGGGGATCACGTGCAGCATATAGGCGTCCGCACCGCTCGCGACCAGACCGCTCACCAGCGCCGCCTCGAACATATAACTCGAGCGACGTGTGTCCTTGCCCACGATAACGCGCGCCTTAGCACTGCGGTTGGCGCCGTAATACCAGCCCACAAAACGGCCAATCTTATAAGCGTGCTCTACCGTCAGCCCAACGTTGGCCTCGCCGCGAAAGCCGTCGGTGCCAAAGTACTTCATGCGCTCTCCTTACAAAATAGGGGCGAACAGATTGCCTGTCCGCCCCAAAATGGTACTCGATTATCTGCGCTACCAGAAAAACCCTACGCCGACGCGCTGTCGCGAGCCGCCTGGCATGTAGGAGTCTGACGCAGCGTAAGCGGCTTGTCCCCCGCCTCGGCCGACGTGGTCAGCGTATACGTGATCGTCGTCGTCTCGCCAGCATGCAGGTCAACGGTTCCTGAATAGCAGGGAACTCCGTGCCAAGTGGCAGCGAACAGTCCAAACTGAGTCCCCTCGACGTTTAGATCGGTAATGCTGCCGCCTGTCGGCGCAAACAGTGATACATACAAGCGCTCATCGTCACGCGAGGTCCCAGGCGCACTGGCCGCTACGTAGTCGGGCAGCTTACCTGCCTCCTCCTGCGTCATGATGTTCGTCAGGGTAACGGTGATGCGATACGAGCAAGCGCCGTCGCCGTTCTTCACGCCCTGACCAATCTGCGTATCGGCGTTCAGATACCAGTCGAGCTTGGAGAAGCTCAGGTTGTTAAAGTAGACACCAGCAACGGGATCTTCACTCGGGTCATCCGGATCGGGCAGTGAGGCGTCGATGTTCATCTCCTTGATAGCGTTCTGCTCGTCATCGTTTTTCATCCACGCGATCAGGCGGCCCTCTTCGGCACCGCGCTCAACGGCGCTGACAAGGTTCGCAACATCGACGTCGCCGATACCGCCAAGGATCTTGTCGAAGGCAGCGCTGGCGACGGATGCAAAGATGCCGTCCGACTCCTCGACCGGATAGTTCCAGTACACATCATGCATAAGCACCTTCGCCGCGTTAGTGCCGTCAACGACTGTACCGTCGGGCAGTGAAACATTACCCACGAGGCCCAACAGATACTGCAGGAATACCGGATCGATACCAATGACGCCATCGACGTCCTGACCATATTCAGACTTCCACAGCGCGGCGACACGCTGCGAATTACGGGGCCAGTCGGGCGAATAGGTGTTGCCCGAGATGTATAGGTTGCTGTGGTCACCAAACAGCGTCTCATCTTCTTCGTCGACGCTCTCAACCGCCTCGTCTTTGCTGCGCGCAATGCAGGGAACAAACTCGCCAATCGACATCTGGCCGTCGGTGACCGAAATCAGGCCCTGCGAACCGCCAAAGCCACCGCAAGCACGAATCTCGACGTTGTTCATGGCGTACACAAGGTAGTTGCGCGTCTGGCCGTTGGCGCCGAGCATCTGGGGAAGGACGGGGGCGACCTTCTCCGCCGCGTCAACCGCGCCGTTGAGGGTGGCAAAGCCGTCCTTGGCCTTATCGACCAGCTCGGTCACCTGGGAAATATGAGTATCGCCAATGCCCTGGACCTTCTCGTTGGCGCTCTTGAACACCTTTGAGCTGCTGGAAAGCGAATCGGCGACCGCCTGCAGCGCGGACACGTTAATCATGCCGTCCTGGAACAGCTTGCCGGGCGTGGCCTGCGAAAGGTTGTCGGCCATGGGAACCAGCGCGTTGCTCGAGACATCGGACAGGGCATCAATCATGGTGCGGGCTGCGTTGATGTCACTGCCATACACCGGGATAAACGAAGCCGCCGTCCACAGCGGGCTCGAAGTCTCCGCCTTCATGCTGTCGCAGAGTTCATCGATCTTCTTCGCGTCGTCAGGCAGCGTCGAAAAATCGCCCGACGTGACCTTGTCCTTAAGGCCACCGACGATCTCGACAGCCTCCTTCGCTTCGCTCTTTACGGTCTTTGCCGAGTTAAGCAGCATAAAGCCGCTTGCGCCAAGCGCAACGAGAAGCACCGCGAGTACAGCGGCAATAATGGCGCCGGTGTGACGCTTTTTGCGCTCGCCCTTGCGATGGCGATGACGGACCAGACCGTCAGAGGTCGAACTCGACGAAGCGTCGCTACCGTAGTTCAAGCCAAAATCGTAATAATCTTCCTTGGAACCCGAGCCCGCAAACTCGGCACCGCTATCATCCAGGCGGGCGAACGTGCCAGTCTCGGAGGCGCCGGTGTAGATCGTGCCAAGGTTACCCGTAAGCCCCGCGCCACCGGCAGAGGGAGTATTGTTGTCGGCCTTGCCGGCATTAACGTTGCCGGCGGCATTCGCGGCGTTGGCAGCACCTGCGTTGTTCGCAGGTACCGAAGGAGCCCCGCTCGGCTGCGACGCGGAGGTTGCACCGCCCGCAAAGACATTCCCTCTTGCACGGCCGGTCTTTTTTGCCTTTTGAGACTGCTCGTACAGAGCGGTAAACATCGCCGTCTCGCCCGGGGACACGCGCTTACCGGAGCCGCCCTGTCCAGCGTCGCCCGGCGTGCCGGCCTTACCAGCCCCGTTCGGACGCGGCGGAACTGCAGGACGGCCGCTATCGCTGCCCTTAAAGTGATTACCAGCCATAAAGAAATCCTCGCAATTGAGTCGCAATGAAAAAGTCCATATCGTTACTAGTTTATGGCATTTTGAGCATCGACAGCTAAACTCCAGACACGGACATCAATTGGCGAAAATGCGGCACAACACCTTTTCTGTCTTGGCGGCGGCGTCAACTACACCGTGAGGAACATCATCACGATGATCATGGCAAAGCCGATAAGGTCGGTCGGCAAAAACACCGTGCCCAGCATAACGGCGCTGGTGATGGTCGCCGAAACCGGCTCCACAGTTCCGATGAGGCTCGCACGCACCGAGCCGATGTCCTTAACGCCCTGCATATAGAGCATGTAAGCAAAAAACGAGCCGATAACCACGAACACCGCGAGCGCCTCGATACCGGCGGCATCGAGCGCCGGCATATGCGCCCAGGGCTGCACGAAGACACATGAGACCACGCCCGCCGTGAGCATTGCCGAGCCCGTGACGATGGGGCTACCGTATTCGGGCAGGATCTTGGCGGGAATCACCGCCATACACGCGGCGCTGACCGCACACATAAGACCTGCTGCCAGGCCAAGCGGCGAGATATTCAGGCTGGTGGGGTCGCCGCCGGTGGCGATTAAAAAGGTTCCACCCAGAGCCAGGCCAATGCCGACGACTTCGCGAGTACGCGGCATGCGGCGATCGGTCACGCAGGCGTAGCCCATGATGATAACGAGCTGCAGGCACTGGAGCACCGTCGCGGTTCCGGCGTTCGTCAGGCGCACGGCCGAAAGATAGCAAAACTGATTGAACAGCAGGCCAAAGGCGGTAAAGAGCAGCAGCTGCTTGCGATCGGCGGGTGTGGTCCAGAGCTTAATCAGGCGCTCGCGGTCGCGCGTAACAACCACGGCCATAAAGAGTAGACCGGCGAGAATCTGACGCGCGCTCATAAGCCACAAGGTGTCGACGTGGTAGATATCGAACAGAAAGCTCGCGCTGGTGCCCGAGAAGCCCCAAAACGAACCGCCCACCAGCGTAGCCAAGACGCCCGTGATCATCTTGCGCGACGACGCATCGTTAAGGCGCTCGCGCCAGGCGCGACGGGTGTTGCGGCTGAGCTCGTCGGTGCCCTCGGGCACATCAATGTTCGATATATCGGTCATCGGCACCGAAGCCCCTGTGCCTTCGACCTGCTCGACACACTCTTTGCTCATTCCACTCCCCCGAAACAGCCTAGAAACAATTCGGCTTACCTTACCACGGCGAAGCCACCAGCTGGAGGCTTGTCCGCTTATCGGTAGGACAATTCCGCAGGCGTCTTTCCATAGCTCGATACCGCAATGGCCTTGCATTATGCGACAGCCAAATCGCGGCAGCAGGCTCTTTTGAAATGGATATGACAAAGCCCCCGAATTCCACAATGTAAGCGATTTTTAAAAATGTTCTTGCCACCGAGTTCAGGCTCCGTTATATTATCCCTTGCGCGCTTGCGCACCCTTGATCGGGCGTTTAGCTCAGGGGGAGAGCGCTTCCCTGACACGGAAGAGGTCAGAAGTTCAAATCTTCTAACGCCCACCAAATGTTCGCAGCTCAGAGGCTATGTCCTCTGGGCTGTTTTGTTTTATGTCGCCAAATCCGCTGGCAGCTCCAACCGCCCAACTAGCCAAAATCCGACCATCTACTTGCCGATCTATCCATCGGCATAACCAATCAGTCCGCACCGCAACTTCTCAGCAAAACGCCGCGATGTCTGCGCCCTGCGGTATCCTTGGGCCACTTGCACCTGCAGCACCAAGGAGCCGCCATGCGCACCGAGCTCGATGTCCCCTTTTCGCACAAAGAAGAAGCCAAGGCGCTGGGCGCCAAATGGGACCGGACCAAGAAGGTCTGGTATGTACCCAGCGGCGTCAACCCCGAGCCCTTTGCCGAGTGGCTGCCCGGTGTTGACCGATCCGACCCCTCAGCGCCGTATATATATCTAGTACTGGGCAAGCGCGAGTGCTGGAAGTGTCACAAAGAGACCTCGGTCGCGGCCTTCGGCATTCCCTATCGAACCGATAACGACGAGAGCGTCGCCATCGCGCACGCGCCCAACGAATCCGGGCACATTGCCATCGACACGGCCAACGCCAACGCACTCGCCATCGTGCCCGCTCTTGGCTGCGTGCCGGGCGAGATCCGCGACTACCTTCATAAGCGCTGCGGCTACAAGCCCGTAGGCGCGCGGGCCTCCAAAGCCCCGTCGCTCGGCAACACGTGCACCAGTTGCGACGCGCTGCAAGGCAGCCGCTATCTGTTCGAGGAGCCCTCGTCCCCGTTTGCCCTCACTGCCATCAACAAGCTGCCGGCACTGGAGTTTATACGCGTCGAAGTTGCCGGCGTCTTTGGCGTCCCGGTCACGCGTACCGACTTTGACCAGGCGCTCTTTACCTGGGCACGCGACCATCACGCCGAGTTCCACAAGCAACTCGGTGAGGGGATTTATTTGTAGAGGCAAAAGACACTCACAGCCAACTCCTCCGCATCACCTATCCCTCGTCGCCGGCGTCATACACGATATCGAGGCCACAAACAGGGCATTTCTCCGGATACACCGGCATATGAACGCCTGTCTGTTTTCTCACTTCGTCGCTGAACCTGTCGCGCGCATCGATGAACCGAATGTCGAGACACGGTATTTGCGAGCCGCAGCAAGGGCAGGTGACGACAAACGACCCGCAATCAACCTCTACGCTCGGAAACATATTGTTGTCTATAAGGGCACACGGCAGTTTTCCGTACTTCCCCATCGCAATATCGCCTCGCCAGCTCATACACGCTCCACTCTCGCTATACAAAACAGGAAGAGCATGCACCGGCGGGCGTGCGCGAGATTGCATCGCCACGCGATCCGATCAAACAACACGATCGTCAAAGAATGCCAAAGCCAAATACGCTAATACGGCGGAAGCCCCGCCTTTTCACGCTTCTTTTCCGAGCGATCGAACTCAATGCGATGGGCCTCAAGAAACACCGTATTGGGTCGCCACTGACGCTCATTCGGCTGCCTTAGCGTCGCACCCGCAAAGGAAGCGTAGCCGGTCTTATCCAGCAGGTACGATCCGCACAGCCGATATTCGCCGCAAACAGGCTCAAACGAAATCAGGTGAGCATCAAATAGGGAATGAAGATCGCGTCGAAGCAGAATGCCGTTGCTGGCAACCTGCGATTTGGGTCCCGAGTAATTCTCGATATGTGCAGCCTCCAGAGCTTCGCTGACGCCGCAGTCCGACACCGCGCAACGGCCATCATAGGCGGCAACGAGCTGCTTGCGGAACCATTGCTGCCCCAATCGCTCGCGCCTTAACGCATAGCGGACCTTTTCGTCGTCGGTCGTACCCTGTCCGGCAAACTCAATATCGACGGGCATGTGCTTCAGATAACTCATGTCGGGCGCAAAACGAGGGTCCGGTCCGCCTTTATGAACAGGACCGTGCAGAACAAACCATTCGTTTTCGGGCTCGAACCGTTCAACAAACGCAAGGCCGAGCACCTTGTAGCCCACCTCGGTTGCAAATATGACTCCGACTGGAACGCCACATTCCATGCAGTTGAGCATTTTACGGTTGTAATTCTGGTCTCGAAAACCAACGGTACCCGGCGCTTGAACCGAGTACTTAATGACCCACGTACCATCGTCCAAATAGAGCGGAGGCACATCGGTGTAGAAGCTCTTTTTAGAGTTATGGACCGAAAGCGCAAAGATCTTATTGGGATCTTGCTTCACCCGATCCTGGCCCGGCCAGAAGATCCCTGAATCCCGCGTTACGGGAAAGAAGTCCGAGCCAATTCTCAAACGATACTGATACTGAGGGCTATCTTCCTTGGTGTGGTGCGGAAGGCTGGTCCAAACGCCGCCGCGCTGTTCCTCACCCAGAAACCACTCCCATGCCTCAACGTATTCGGAAGGCACGAGACTGCAGGCGCGGTCATAGCTTGGTCCATCCATCAACGGAACAGCAAGGTCAATGTCGTTCATCGCCAGCACCTACAACCATACGAACGCGAGTCATGCCCCTCAATGATATGGCCGAGAGTCAATTATTACAAGATCTCATTCCGCGATCGGCACATCGTTGATGCTCTCGGTTTGCCGCTGGCGCGCTTGTACCCCGCTACCCCACTCCCCTGTATACTGATGTAGCACGTGTTTCATCCGGGCTTGTTGGGCCGGGTCGTTCATGGGAGGTTCTTGTGGCTGTTTCGAATCCGCCTAAGGGAAGCGTTTCTTCTTCGTCCATCAAGCCGGTTACGCGCAAGGCCGTGCGTTGCCAGCGCGAGGTCGCTTGGCTTGTCACGCAGGCGGCGGGCAGGCTTGTGGCGACCACTCAGGACGTCAATGCGCCTACGCCGAGCTTTGTGTTAGCGGCGGCGCTGGATTTTGTGCGCCAATTGGAGCTTGCCGCACAGGATACCAGCGGCCACCTCGACTACCAGAATGTTATGGCGCCCGACCTGCAAACGTTCTGCCACATGGCCAAGTTGCCCGCCGCGCCCAATGCGCTTTCGGACGCAGGCTACATGTTTACGCTTTCGGGCGCGGACCTTATCCGCGACATCTATGCATACTGCAGCGAGCTCGCCGAGCACCACGTCTTTGACGCGGCAGAAGTCAAACCGGGATATGTCATCAAGCTGGTTCTTAGGCTGTTCTTGATGGACGGGTTCGGGGCCATGCCGGCGTAAGCCGAGTCTTTAGCATCACCGTCGACTGGGCAACAACCGCTTTACCTTAATGGACGCCAATCGAGGGTCGATTATTGGGTCGCCTCGTCCACTAACGCATCTATCCCACGCGCTCCGACAGTCGATACTTGCGGTTGCGGCTCGTCGCCGGCGCCGTGGGCTCAAGCTCGCCTTGAGCAATGAGCGCGTTGACGCGCGACCTAACCTGGGAAATTGTGAGCCCTGTGTGCTCTGCCAACTCGCGCGTCCCCAGCTCGCCGTAGTGTTTGAGCGCCGTCACAATTAAGCCCCCGCCATGATCGACCGGCTCGATCTTTGAACGGTAAAGTACGACCTTGAACCGATCGAACCCCGGGCAGAACAGGGGCTCGGCCAGACCATGCGCGCGCATGGCATCGATCATCATCGGGATGCCCGAGCCATTGCCCTCAGCCGGCGAACCTGCGCCATCCGGCAGCGGGACAATCGACATGAGTTTCACGAGCGTCGCGTTACGGCATCGGGAGCTGCCGTCAAACAAGTTCTCGCGAGTCTTTCCCCCGTAAAGGCCGCCAGGATTCGTCACCTCGACACGATCGTCAAAGACGTCGACGGTAATCGATTGTCCACAGAACCGATCCCCATATTCTCGATGGATTACGGCGTTGGCGATTGCCTCGCGCAGAACCTCCTCGGGGATCTCCAGCGAGTCGACACGCGAGACACCTTGGACGGTCGAGGTTCGCCGCAAATTCTTGGCGACGGCCGCGACGGCATCCGAGATCATCTCGCCCAACGTTCCCTCACAGATTGTGCGGTCCATGAACCTCAGCGACCCCGCCGTGCCTTTCCGGGTCCCCGCATAGACAGCCATGTCGATAAAGAGCTTGGGATAAAACTGCTGAGGGTAGGTGCCCGCAACTAGGAGTCCAGCCTTGGTGACATTGCCCTGGAATCAAGGATATTTAGGCGCTCCAGCTTCGTTTGTTTGTCCGGCGCGCCGCGCATTGCCCGAGGCGTCAACGAGAAAGCCCGATCTATCGTACGGTCGACCAGCGTCTCGTCGAGATCGTCCGCGCCCGCACCCGCCACCGCGTCGCGATCGCTCGGAGTCGCTCGACCGTATGACGCCAATGCGAGCACCTCGGTCGATGAAAGCGGCACATCTTTGTCATCGATGCGCTTGTAGCTGCCGCCCTGGGCGCCCCGCTCTATGACATAGCAGGGCTTGCTCGACGGATCGAGCTCCTCAATCGTAATGACGAGAACGATGACGCCCTGAAGCTCCACTCGCTCGATCGTGTATTTGGGCGGATTGGCCAGCTTTCCTCGACCGCCCGCATCACCCATGCCTGACACAAATTGGTTGAGCACTTTCTCGGTCTCGAAGTTCTCAACCGGGACAAAACCTGCGCGCTCACTCACTCCGAGCACGATGATTCCGCCGGCAGTGTTCGCGAATGCGCTCACCGTTTCCCACACGTCGCGGGAAAGCGTCGTGGCGCTCTCCTTCACTTCGACGTTAAGATCATCCGAGCCCATACGCCTTAAAGACTCAAGCAGACCGGTCAGCTCGTTTTCGTTCATCTGCACGTCCTTTCGCTCGGTCCTGCGGAGAATGCCGCGGATAGATTTCCCTCGTCTCTCAGTTATCTCTCGTAATTATCTCTCATCTATCTCTCTATCTCTCGGCTTAGAGATAAGAGATAGATAGAGATAGAATGTCTACCATTTGCTTCATTTATACATATTTTTGCTGGTAGAACAATCGGTATTGAGACAATACCATGATTGCCTGTCTCTTTGCTGCTTAGTTATCTCTCATATTTTTCTCTCCTCTTCCTGTCATCTCTCATATTAGAGACGAATGAGATATGAGAGATGTGCGGGCGGCGGATGAGCGTGGATTTTGGACGGTCGGGAAATGAGGGTGGATATTTGGACGGTTTTTGGGCTTTTGGAAGCCGATTTCGTCCGAAAATCCACGCTCATTTGGTGGGCGTCCGAATTTCCACGCTCGTGTGTCCGAAAATCCACGCTCATCCGGCAGATTGGTCGAGGGCCCCATATGGGTATACTCTCGAGGATTCGACTCGATTCGCCCCCGCTGGGGCGTCAAAGGAGACTGCATATGTCCACCACCTCAACCGACCCGCGCACCGCTGCCGCCGCACTGCTGGTGCCCGGCACCACCTGCCACGGCTTTGCCGTCGAGCGCCGCGAGACCGTGCCCGAGCTCGACTCGGACGCCTACGTGCTGCGCCACACCGCATCGGGCGCTCGCCTGCTGTACCTGGCGTGCGACGACGAAAACAAGGCCTTTGCCATTGGCTTTAAGACGCCGCCGGCCGATTCCACCGGCGTGTTCCATATTCTTGAGCACTCGGTGCTGTGCGGATCGGCCAAGTTCCCCGTCAAGGAGCCATTCGTCGATCTGATCAAGAGCTCCATGCAGACGTTCCTCAACGCCATGACCTACCCCGACAAAACCATCTACCCCGTTGCCACCACCAACGAGCAGGACCTGTACAACCTGATGGACGTGTACCTGGACGCGGTGTTCAACCCGGCCATCTACACCAAGCCGACTATTTTTGAGCAGGAGGGCTGGCACTACGAACTGGACCTGCCAGAGAGCGCCGAGGGCGAGGTCGACGGCAGCTCCGCGAGCCTGCGCGAGGGCACGCTGCGCTATAACGGTGTGGTGTTCAACGAAATGAAGGGCGCGCTGTCCGACCCCATGAGCGTGCTGGACGATGCTGTTAACGCCGCGCTCTATCCCGACACCGCCTATGCGCACGAGAGCGGCGGCGACCCGCGCGCGATTCCCACGCTCACCTACGAGCAGTTCCTGGACACGCACGCGCGCCACTACAATCCTTCCAACTCTTATATAACGCTCTACGGCGACCTGGACGTGGACCGAGCACTGGCCTTTTTGGACGAGCGCTATCTGTCGCAGCCGAGTGCCGCGAGCCGCCGCATGGACACTGCCGTTGCCGCCGGCGAGGACCCGTCCGCACTGGCGCCCAATCCGCTGGGCGTGCAAGCGCCCGTGACCTGTGAGTATAAGCGCATCGAGATGGCAACCACGCCCGAGAACGCCCTGGTTGGCCTGGGCCTGGTGCTGGGCAGCGCGCTCGACCGCAAGCGCACGATCGCGGCGGATATCCTGTTCGAGGCGCTGCTGGGCTCCAACGAAGCGCCGGTTAAGAAGGCAATTCTGGCCGCCGGCCTGGGCGGCAACGTGGTGAGCTATACCGCGGCCGAGAGCCTGCAGCCCTACGAGCTCATCATGCTGCAAAACGCGCAGCCCGACGTGGCGCGCGAGCTGCGTCGCGTATTCCAGGACGCCTGCCGCGACCTGTGCGAGCACGGCGTTCCGCGCGAGCGCCTGGAAGCCATCATCAGCAGCAACGAATACGACCTGCGCCAGCGCGACTACGGTATCGCCGACGGCGTGGCCATTGCGTGCGACGCGCTGAGTACCTGGCTCTACGATGACGACGCCGCGACGCTGGCGCTCAAGTATGGCCCGGTGTACGAGGAACTGCGCGGCGAGCTGGACGGCAGCTATTTTGAGGACCTGCTGCGCGAGCTGGTGCTGCAGAACGATCACATGGCACTGGTCGAGCTGGTGCCGGTGGACGCCACCGAGGGTTCGGAGGGTGCCGAGGCCGCCGAGCTGGCAGCCAAGCGGGACGCCATGACCGATGCCGAGCTGGCCGACGTGATCGAGCGCACGGCCGCGCTGCGTGCCGCGCAGGAGGCGGAAGACACGCCCGAGGCCAAGGCCACGCTGCCGCGCCTGCGCGTGTCCGACATTGGCGAGGCGCGCCCCGAGCCGCCGCTGATCGTGGACACGACCGCACCCATCCCCTGCCTGCGCCACGGCATCCCCACCAACCGTCTGGCCTACGCCATGCAGTATTTCGACCTGAGCTGCGTCGCGTTTGAGGATCTGCCCTATGCGACACTGCTCTGCCGCCTGTTTAAGCAGCTGCCCACGCGCGAGCGCTCGGCCGAAGAACTCGACAACTTGCTCGCTGGCAAGCTCGGCTTTTTGAGCTTTACGACCGAAGTCATGACGCAGCCCGAAGTGGACGGCGTACGCCCCTACCTGCTGGTGAGCGCCGGCGCCCTGTCCGAGAAGATCGATGCGCTGGCGAGCCTGCCGCGCGAGGTATGGTCGAGCACGCTTTTGGCAGATGCCGACGCCGACCGCGTGCGCGACGTGCTCACGCAGATTCGTATTGGGCTTGAGCAGGGCTTTATCAACAACGGTCACTCGGCGGCGCTCGGTCGCGCGATGAGCTACAGCTCGCCTTCGGCCGTGGTGCGTGAGCAGCTCTCGGGCGTAGACTTCTACCTGTTCCTGCGCGATTTGCTCGAGCACTTTGACGAGCGCGTGGACGGGCTGCGTACCAAGCTTGCCGAGCTGGCGGAGCGCATCTTTGTGGCCGATGGCTGCATGGCGAGCTTTACCGGCAGCGACGAGGACTTTGACGCATACTGGGATGCCGCGGGCGACCTGGGGCTGGACGCTGGCGACGGCGCCGATGCCGGCCGCGACGCGCTCGTGGTGCCGGCGCCGTGCGACCGCCACGAGGCTTTCGTGATCCCCAGCGACATCTGCTTTGCCGCGTGTGCGTGCGATCCGCGTCGCTTGGGCATTGACGTGACAGGCGCTTGGGCCGTGGCTGCCAACGCACTCTCCTACGACTACCTGTGGAACGAGATTCGCGTGAAGGGCGGTGCGTACGGCTGCGGATTCCGCGCAGCCGGTGAGCGTCAGGCGGCGTTCTACACCTACCGCGACCCGGCAATCGATCCTTCGATTGAGCGCGTGGAGCGCGCAGGCGAATGGCTCGGCAGCTTTGAGCCCGACGAGGCCGCCTTTGAGGGCTTTATCGTGAGCTGCGTGAGCGGCATGGACGCACCGGTGAAGCCGTACGCGCTCACCAAGCGCCGCAACACGACCTACCTGGCCGGGCTCGATCCGCACGCACGCGAGGAGCGCCGCGCCCAGATGCTCGCCGCCACGCCCGGTGAGCTCCGCTCGCTCGGCGCCGACGTGACGCGCATCGCAGCCGAGTCGCCCACCTGCGTCTTTGGCGGCCGCGAAGTCATCGCCAAGAGCAACGCCGACTTTAACGTCGTCGACCTGATGGGCTAACGCACGGCAAAGGTAGATTTTTGGGACATGTCTGAAAATCTACCTTTTTTCTGCGGTTTGAGCGGGGTGGCGCAGCCCACCGCGGCGGTTTGTCTCAATCTGCAACATCTAGGTCCAATTTTGCCGAGTTACTGTTACAGATTGAGACAAACCGCCGCAGACGCCCACTCCACAGCACAGACCACCACAAAGGTGCCTGTCTCCTTCCTCAGTTGTGATTCGAACACTTGTTCTATACGCACACATGTTCTATAGTAGAGGTGCTTGCATCAAACTGAAATTGCAACTAGAATATAGTTGCAGAATGTGAGGCGGGATGGCTCGATCCGATAAACTCATCGCCCAGCTGCTTAGCTGTCCTTCAACGTATAGATTCGCTGACTTTCTTAAAGTTATGGCTTCATATGGCTTTGAAATGGACCGCAAAGGCAAGACATCCGGATCGCGCGTTCGCTTCTACAGGCCATCAGATGGCAGGATGTTCGTAATGCACGCGCCTCATCCATCTGACGAATTGACAGCGGGGACCATTCGAAACATCGTTCGCTTTCTGCAAGATGTCGGAGGTAGTCATGAGTAACGTTTTGGCATACAAGGGTTATTTCGCCCCGGTCGAGTTCGATGCCGAACAGCATGTGCTAACAGGTATGGTCGCCGGCATTAGGGACGCAATCGTATTTGAAGGCTCCACGGCTGAAGAAGTGGAGCAATGCTTCCACGACGCCGTCGACGATTACCTTGAGTTTTGCGCCGAGAAGGGCAAGGAACCCGAGCGGGCTTTTAAGGGCTCGTTCAACGTAAGAACGGGCTCTGAGCTCCACAAGCAAGCAGCGCTGGCAGCGGCAAAGAAGGGTGAGTCACTCAATAAGTTTGTGACTGAAGCGATCGCTGCGGCGCTGTGAAGCCAACGTCGAGTCGAAGCCGCCACAAAGGGCGCCTTTGTGGCGGCTTCGACGTTTGCCCAGATAAAGCCTGCCAAAATAAACCTGTCCCTTTTTGGTAGGTTTGGGAGAGAGGGCCGGGATGGACAAGGCTGAGTTGCGGCGGGCGGTGATTGCTCGGCGCGATGCTCTCGATTTGGATGTGCGGGCGGCGAAGTCTGCTGATATCTGTGCGCGGCTGGTTGAGCTGCTGGGCCGCTTGGATGCCGCGGCGCCGCGCACCGTTGCCGTCTATGCCGCGATGGGTTCCGAGGCAGACCCTGCCGCGTTTGCCGTTGCGGCCGCCGTGCGCGGCTGGCGCGTAGCCTATCCGTGCATGCTCTCGGCAATTGATGCCGCAGCTTGTGGCCAGCGCATGTGCATGCGGGCAGTTGCCGCCGACGATGCGTCCGCGGCTCCGTTTATCGCCCACCCCACGCGGGCCTTCGCGGCCACGGACATCGACAGCGACCGCTTCCCCATCATGCCTGCCGAAGCTCTCGACATGATCGTCGTGCCGCTCGTGGCCTTCGACCAAACCGGCGCGCGCCTGGGCTACGGCGGCGGTTGTTACGACCGCTACCTGCCCACGCTTTCGGCCACATGCCAGATCATCGGCATCGCCTTTGACGAACAGCGCGTCGACCGCGTTCCCACCGACGCTCACGACCTGCCGCTGCCCCACATCGTCAGCGCCTAACGGCTGGCGCACCTCCCGACGGCCCAGTGCTCCTCGCCGGCGCGGGCCAGGTCGTAGGGCGTGGTCTGGTAGACGTAGTAGTTGAGCCAGTTGGTGTAGAGCAACTGAGCCTGGCTGCGCCAGACGTTGCGCGGCTCGGCCGTGGGGTCGTCATTCGGGAAGTAATGCGCCGGAACCTGGGGGCTGAGCCCGCGCTTCACGTCGCGCTCGTACTCCAGGCGCAACGTGTCGGTATCGTACTCGGGATGGCCAAAGACAAAGAAGCGACGGCTGTCGGTCGACTTGACGATGTACAGGCCAACCTCGTCAGACACGGCCACAACCTCAAGCTGCGGCTCGGCCTCCACGTCCTCGCGGCGCACATCGGTGTTGCGCGAATGCACGGCATAGAAACGGTCGTCAAAGCCGCGGACCAGCGGGCTTTGCGGCTTCACCAGATAATGCTCAAATACGCCACTCGCCTTTGCCGGTAGGTCATACTTCTGGATACCGTAATGATGGTACAGACCGGCCTGTGCGCCCCAACAAATGTGCAGCGTAGAGTGTACATGCGTGGTAGACCAGTCCATGATCTGGCAGAGCTCGGGCCAGTAGTCGACCTCTTCGAACGGCATCTGCTCCACCGGCGCGCCCGTGATGATCAGGCCGTCGTAGTGGATGTCGCGGATGTCGTCGAACGTGCGGTAGAACGTCTCCAGGTGGCCGGCGCTCACGTGCGTGGCCTCGTGCGTCTTGGTGCGCAGCAGGTCCACTTCCACCTGCAGCGGCGTGTTGGAGAGTTTGCGCATGATCTGCGTCTCGGTGGCAATCTTGGTGGGCATGAGGTTGAGGATGAGCACGCGCAGCGGACGGATGTCCTGGTGCAGCGCGCGGTACTCGGTCATGACAAAGATGTTCTCGCTCTCGAGCTGCGCGGCGGCAGGGAGGGCGTCGGGGATGCGAATGGGCATGGATGCTCCTTACGAGTCAGTTGCAGCTATGGTACAACGAGCGGCCCCATCCGCGCGAGCACATCGCCCAGCGATGCCGTCAGCGGCCCAAATCACTCCAAAAGTAGAGATTAAGGCATGCCCAAAAATCTATTGCGCTTTAGCCTAGCAAAGTGGCAGCAGGACGCTACAATGGTTCGACGCGAAAAACTCGGCCGAAAGGATACGTATATGTACCAGACGCGTAAGATCGGTGTGGTCGGCCAGGGCCACGTAGGAGCACATGTTGCCAACAGCCTGCTTATGCAGGGCATTGCCGATGAGCTGTACCTGTGCGATATCAACGAGGCCAAGGTGACGTCCGAGGTCCAGGACCTGCGCGACTCCCTTTCGTTTGTCCCGTACAACACCAAGATCGTCAACTGCTACGACCACTACGAGGAGCTGGCCTGCTGCGACGTCATCGTCAACGCTGCCGGCAAGGTCGCGCTGGCCGCCGGCAACCGCGACGGTGAGCTGTTCTTTACCACCGACGCCGCCCGCACCTTTGCCAAGCGCATCGTCGACGCCGGCTTTGACGGCATCCTCGTGAGCATCTCCAACCCCTGCGACGTCGTGTGCACCGAGCTGTGGCACCTGACCGGCTACGATCCCAAGAAGATCATCGGCTCGGGCTGCGGCCTGGACTCCGCCCGCCTGCGCACCGAGATCTCCAAGAAGGTCGGCGTGAGCCCCAAGTCCATCGACGCCTACATGATCGGCGAGCACGGCTTTAGCCAGCTTGCCGCCTTTAAGGCCGCAACCATCGCCGGCAAGAGCCTTAACGAGCTTCAGGCCGAGAACCCCGACAAGTATGCCTTCGACCACATGGAGATCGAGGAGCTCGCGCGCAAGGGCGGCTACGTAACCTACCAGGGCAAGCAGTGCACCGAGTACGCTGTCGCCAACTCCGCCGCGCGCGTCTGCGCCGCCGTGCTGCACAACGAGCACGCCGTGCTTTCGGCCTCTACGCTTATGACCGGCCAGTATGGCGAGGAGGGTATCTTTACCTCCCTGCCGTGCGTGATCGGTGCCGAGGGCGTCGAGGAGGTCTACACACTCGACCTTTCCGAGCACGAGCTCGAGGGCTTCCACAAGAGCTGCCAGCACATCCGCGACAACATCGCCCAGCTCGACTGGTGGGATACCGAGGCCTACGACGCCAAGTAAGCCGCTGGCTGCCGCAACCTTGCGAATCTATGCGCGATACTAAGCGGGCCGCGCCGGAAACCCACCGGCGCGGCCCGCTTTTTACGCACGCTGTTCGCTTGCGAATCGAAGGTGAATGCTTTTCCCGTTACCTAGTACTGCTCGATGCCCATGTAGCGACGAATCTCAGGGCTGTGGTCGAACACCTTTCCGCGGGCGGCGCGCAGCTCGCAGCTCATGTTGTAGAAGAAGATCGGCTCCAGGTACGAACGCACGCTGGCAGGCACTTCACCCACGCCGTACTCGAGCGCATCGAGCACCATGACGGTATCGGTGTGCGTGTTGAGGAACGCAAGAGCGCGCTCCTCCATGGGGCGGCACTCGCCCGATCCGAGCTGCACAAAGTAGAACACGCCGGGCTCGGTGGCTTCGAACGGGCCGTGGAAGTACTCGCCGGAGTGGATGTAGCAGCAGTGCTGCCACTGCATCTCCATGAGCGAGCAAATCGCCATGGCATAGGTCTGGCTAAAGTTGGGACCGGAGCCCAGGATATAGAAGAACTTGTGCTGCTGGCAGAGCTCGGCAAAGCGGGCGCCCAGCTCGGCGTTGACCTTCTCACGGGCGGCGGGCAGCAGCGCATCCATCTGCTTGAGGCCCTCATACATGTCGGCGAGTGACTCGTAGCCTTCCTGCTGGTCGAGCAACTCGGCGGCGATCAGAGCGCCAATGCCCTGCGGCACCTCGGCCTGCGACACGCCCTCACCCCACGGATAGACCCAGGTAGTCCACTTGCCGTTGTCGATCTTTGAGCCCTCGCAGTCGGTAAGGGCAATGACCTCGGCACCGGCGGCCAGCGCCATCTCGCAGCCGTCGACGACCTCCTGCGTGTTGCCGCTGTGGCTGCAGGCGATGACGAGCGACTTCTCGCCAAGACTCTTGGGAGCCATCAGGCAAAACTCGCGTGCCGTGTAGACCGTCGAGGTAAACGTGGTGGCCTCACGCTTGAGCAGCTCGTTGGCCGGCATGAGATCGATCATCGAACCGCCGCAAGCGATCCAAAAGACGTTCTCGATCTTGCCCTTGCGCTCGATGATTTCCTGAACCAGATCATGTGCGTTCATCCTGATGTTCCTCCTTGTGGGGCGGCTTTGAGCGACGGCGGCTCGTACCTGCTGTCGTTCTATGTTGTCCTATTTATAACACGTGTAACAAAGCCCGTGAAGTCATCTCGGCAAATTTGTTCTATGTTGTTCTATCTGTGTATGTTAGATGTCGAAGACGTAGCGCGAGCCCACGATCTTTTGGCGGCCGAGCAGTAGAGGGCGCCCGCCGGCGTCGGTAAAGTAGGCCTCCATATAGAAGAGAGGCTCGCCGACCGGCACCTCCAGCAGCGGGGCCGTCTGAGTATCGGCAAGCGCAATCTCCACGGTGCAGGGGTCGGACTTGAGCGGCGCGCGACCCGAATGCTCGGCAACGAGCGCAAAGATTGAGTTATCGGTGAGGTCCTCGTCGGCCAGCGTCTGCAGGTAGGGATGGTCGGCGAGCACAAAGGCGTTGTTCTCGAGCATGACGGGGATGCCGTCGGCCGTGCGCACGCGCTCGACCACGATAAGCTCGCAGCCGGGCTCCACGCCAAAGAACGCCGCATCCTCGTGAGTCGCCGCGACCACCGTGCGCGACACCAGACGCGCACCCGGCACCATGTCGTTGGCAGCACAACCCTCAGTAAAGCTCTGGACGTCACCCTTCTGGCGAATCTTGCGCTTGAGCTTGGGGGCGCACACAAACGTGCCCCTCCCCTGCTGGCGGTTGAGATACCCCGCGCGCGACAGCTCCTCGATGGCACGGCGCACGGTGATGCGCCCCACGCCGTAGGACTTCGCGAGCTCCATCTCGGCAGGGATGCGCGAGCCGGCGGGGTACACGCCGCGCGCGATCTCGCCCTTTAGGTCGTCCATGACCTGCTGGTACAGCGGCACGGCGGGCACGTCAGTGCGGTCGGTTTTATCGTCGAATGCCATCGTTACACTCCATCCCGCGCATGCTCGGACTCAAATTCTTCAATCGCCGCCATAAACTGCTCGCCAAAGGCGTCGGCTTTTTTCTCGCCAATGCCGTTGACCTGGATCAGCTCCTCGCGCGTCTGCGGACGCAGGCGGCACAGGCCGCGCAGGGCCTTGTCGGAAAAGACCATATACGGCGCCATCTCCAGCTCGGTCGAGATCTCCTTGCGGAGGGCACGCAGGCGCTCGAACAGCTCGGCATCGTCGCCAACGCGCGGGCGCTGATCCAGCTCGGCCTCCTCGCGCAGCAGATCGACGGCGCGGCGGGCGCGGGCCGAGGCCTTGCGCTTGGACGCACGACGCTTAACGGTAAAGGCGAACGCCTCATCCTCGACCTCGACGGCACGCGGACCCAGCCCCACGACCGGGTACTGCCCCTGCGAGGTGGCCAAATAACCGCGACCGCACAGCTGGCCGATGATGTCCTTGATGCGCCCGACCGATTCGCTCGACAGCTCACCGTAGCCGCGCTCCTCGTCCAGATGCATCTGGCGAATGCGCTCGGTGTTGCCGCCGTGGAGCACGTCGGCGATCAGCGACTTGCCAAAGCGCATGGGACGCGTGGCCACATAGCGCACGGCGGCGCGGGCCATATCGGTGACGTCCTCGACCTCGAACTGCATGAGACAGTTGCTGCAGTTGCCGCAGCCCTCGGCGTCGTCTGCCGTGCCGCCCGCGGCGGCTGCCGCATGCTCGGCCGCCGCCTCGTCGCCAAAATAGCGCAGCATGTATTCGCGCAGGCAGCCGGTGGTATTGCAGTAGCCCTCCATCTGGCTGAGCAGGCGATAACGGTTCTGGAGCGCCCACGCGCGCTGCTCGTCGTCGAGCGCCTCGTCGGCCGCATCGCCGCGGTCGATCAAAAAGCGGCGCATGCGAAAATCGTTGCCGTTCCACAGCAAATGGCAGCTTGCCGGGTCGCCATCGCGGCCGGCGCGGCCCGCCTCCTGGTAGTAGGCCTCGATGCTCTCGGGCACGTTGTTGTGGATCACGTAGCGCACGTTGGGCTTGTCGATGCCCATGCCAAAGGCGTTGGTGGCAACCATCACCTGAATGTCATCGTCGATGAAGGCGCGCTGGCTCTGACGGCGAGCGTCGTTGCCCATGCCGGCATGGTAGCGGCCCACGCGAATGCCGCTGGGGTCCAGCACCTCGGCAAGCTCCGCGGCCAGCGCGTCGACCGTCTTGCGGGTCGAGCAATACACGATGCCGCTCTCGCCCGAATGCGCGATCACGTAGTCGCGCACCCACGCGGTCTTGGCCTTGTCGCCCATCTCCTCGCAACCAAAGTAGAGGTTCTTGCGATCAAAACCCGTCACCACGGTCGCCGGGTTTTGCAGGCCGAGCATTTGCTGGATGTCGGCGCGCACGCGCTCGGTCGCCGTGGCGGTAAACGCCGCCACGATCGGGCGCCGCGGCAGCGAATCGATAAACTCGCGAATCTGCAGGTAAGCGGGACGGAAATCCTGGCCCCATTGGCTTACGCAGTGGGCCTCGTCAATGGCCACAAGCGGCACGCCAACGCCGCCGTCCGCCGCGACCTCCTGCGCAAAGGCTAAAAAGCGCGGCTCGAGCAGGCGCTCGGGTGCCACGTACATAAGCTGGTAGCGGCCCTCGCGCGCCCGCTTGAGCACGGTGTTTTGCTGAGCCGGCGTAAGGCTGGAGTTGAGATAGCTGGGTCGCGCACCCGCCGCGAGCAACGCACGGGTCTGGTCCTCCATAAGCGACAGCAGCGGACTCACCACAAAGGTGATGCCGGGCAGCATGAGCGCGGGCACCTGGTAGCAAATGGACTTGCCGGCACCCGTGGGCATAACACCCAGCGCATCGCGACCGGCAAGGATCGCATCGACCATGCGGTCCTGTCCCGGGCGAAACGAGGTGTAGCCAAAATAGGCGCCGAGCGTGTCGAGCGCCATCTGCTGCATGCTATCGGTCATGGTTTCCTAACGTCCAAGTCATCTGCCGCCGATTATACGCCGCCACGCGGACCGGTGCCGCACGGCTGTCGGCCACGGGCAACGCAATCCAAAAGGAACGAGCGTGGGATTTTTGGACACTTTCCCAACGGCTAATCTCTTGACAAGCGCGCAAACGTCGCTGGTTGAGCATAAGTCAGCGAAAACGCCCCTAAGCGAGCAAGGTGACGTGAAAGAGGAGGGAAGCGTACTTTGGGTACGCGACCGACGATTGAACGTCAGATTGCCGCTTAGGGGCGTTTGCAGCGTCGAGCCGTTACGCGGTTTGGTAAAACCGCGTAACTTACATGACCATAACGTAGCGCGATCCCACGTAGTACTGCTTACCCATCAAAACCGGCTCGTCATCGGGACCGGTAAAGCCGGCACGCAGGTTGAGCAGCGGATCGTGCGGAGCAATGCCCAGCTCGGCCGCCTGCTCGGCGTTAGCTCGAACGGCCTCGACCGTACGGTAGCCAACCGAGACAATCGGCGTTCCGCCAACACGCTCGACCTCGGCAAAAATCGACTTGTCCTCAAGATCGGCCGTCAACAGCTCACGGTAGGCGTCAAACGGCACAAAGATGTTCTCCTCAAAGATGGGCTCGCCGTCGGCCGTGCGCACGCGCTTGATATGCAGCAACAGCGCATCCTTCTGCAGGCCAAAGAACTCCATCTCGTTTTGGCGCGCCGGAACGATCTGGCGATCGATCACGTGCGCACCGGCCTTCATGCCGTTGCCGGCACACAGCGCGGTAAACGTCTGCAGCGTCGAGGCGTGAAACTGGCGGTTGATGTGCGGCGTGGAGACAAAGGTGCCGCGGCCCTGCTGCTTAACCAGGTAACCATCGGAGCACAGCTCCTCGACAGCGCGGCGCACCGTAATACGGCTCACCTCGTACTGCTCGGCTAGTTCAAGCTCGGACGGAATACGCTCCTTGGGTGCATAAACACCTTTTTCGATCGCATCCTTGATTTCGTCATAAATCTGCTGGTAAAGCGGTGCATTTTTGGGCGCAGGCATATCTGATCACTCTTATCAAAATAGCCAAATTTCTCATACGTATATAACGTCTAGTTTCATGTTACCTCATATTGATAAAACGATACACCCTCCCTACCAAAAAGCGACAGCTTCATTTTGGTAGGTTTTATCTGGGCAAACGAGAGCCCTCGAAAGCAACGGGGCTTTCGGGGGGCTCGTTCGGATGGGTTGCGCAGGACCGGCAAAATGCCAATACCCTACTTGCCGTCGTCCTGCTGCAGGCTGTCCTGTTCGCTGAGGCGCGCCTGCCTGCTGGCCATGCGTGCGGGCTTGTCGGGATCGGGAACGGCCGTGGGCATGGGCTCGTCGACATGACCGCCCCACCAGCCGCCCACAAAGTTGAGCGTGTGGAACACGTTGATCACGGCGCCGGGATCAACGTCGCACACCAACTTGATAATGTCCTGGCTCTCGTAGGTCGAGACAACGGTGTTCAGCAGGTACATCTTTTCGCGGCTGTATCCGCCGACGACCTCGGCGCAGCTAATGCCGTGCTGAAAATGGTTTACGTAGGCAGTCATGACCTCGTCTGCCTTACGCGTCGTGATCTGCAGCGTCACGCGATCGTAGCGACGATAGAAACTGTCGATGGTCTTGGTCGAAATAAACTGGAACACGATGGAATACGCCGCCTTGTCCCAGCCAAACATAAAGCCAAAGATCGCCAGGATAAAGCAGTTGAAACCAAAGATGACGCCCCAGATGGTCTTGCCCGTGTGGTTGGAAACCCACAGCGCGATAAAGTCGGTGCCGCCGGTGGATGCGCCGGATTTAAGCGCGATGGCAGCGCCCAGACCCGAGACCACGCCGCCAAAAATGATGAGCATGATCTTGTCGCCCAAAAACGGCGCGAAGTGAAAGACGTTGAGGAACAGCGACGAGAGCACGACCTGCATCATCGAGAAGATGACGAAGCGCTTGCTAATGCCGCTCCAGCATAGGAGCGCCACGGGAATGTTGAGCGCAAGCATGCCGAGCGAGATGTCGATGTGAACGCCGCCCAGCGAGGTAACGCGATCGAGCAGGACCGCGACGCCGGTGAGACCGCTCGGAAGCAGGTCGGCGGGCTGAATGAACGCCTGGATCAGAAATGTCTGGAGAACGGCGGAAATGGTGACCGCCACAGCAGTAATGGCGCGGCGGACGATGGTGAGGCGGCCGAGCACGAGCACTCGGTCCGTGAGCTGATCGATGGCGTTCGCCACGCAGGCTCCTTTCGAAGGCAGATGTAGTTGTGGGATATGTCCGCGATTGTAGCATGGAGCGTGCGGGGGCGCTTCAATTCACCCTCTCCCGACAACCAAAGCGGGACCAGCAACCCCACGACCAAAGGCCCAAATTACAAGTGAGTAGACTTTACGCGACCTGCAGAGCACACCCAAAACCGCCACCCCTGTGACCTGCGGTTTTACAAAGGAAGATATGCATTGCGCTCGGCCTGCGCCAAAAAGTCTACTCACTTAGTCCGAATCGAAGCCAAACGGATCAAAATCGAAACCAAATTGAGCCAGTCCACCGCAAAAAACGTTTGAACCCGTGCTTCTCGCGGCGGATTGACACTACAAAGCGGCCAAAATATCGGTCAGATTATCAATAACGGCATCGGCTCGCGATTGATCGAGGTTGACGCCCTCGTGCGGACGCAGTGCCAGGACGCGGGCGCCGGAACGTTTGCCAGCCTCGATCCCCAAAGGCGAATCCTCGATAACCAGGCACTCGGCAGGCTCCACCCCCAGCGCCTCCATGGCACGCAGGTAGATCTCGGGGTCGGGCTTAAACGCACTGCACTCGTGACCGCTGATGGTGTAGTCCAGCACGTCGGGGATACCGGCAATCTCCACCAGCTCGTCGATCAACTCGCGATAGGACGAGCTCGCGATGGCACACTTCACGCCGCGCTCGTGCAGTGCGCGCATCACCGGCTCCGTCTGCTCGTTGAGCAGCTCGGCATACGGAACGGGGTGGTCCGGGCTGTAGACCTGCTTGTACTCCACGCGAAGGCGCTCGCGCAGCTCAACATCGTCGGGCACCAGCGCCTCCCAAATGGCAGGCTCGTTAGACCCCGAAAGATCGGGGATCTCGTCAAAGTGGAAGCCCTTCTCCTCCATAAACGCCACGCGACGACGGTTGTAGAACCACTCGGTATCGACCAGCACGCCGTCCATATCAAACAGCACTGCCTTGATCATACGCATCTCCTCCCACCTGCCAAAAAGGGTCAGGTTTATTTTGGTAGGTTTTATCTGGGATTTGCGACGCGACAGACACGCCCTCCCCAGAGCAAAAAAGGGGACGGGTCGCAAACCCCATCCCCTCTCAATCAACCCGTAAGGTCTACTTACTTGTGATTAGTAGGAAAGCTTCCACATGTAGCGACGCATGGTCAGCGGATGCTGACGGGCCTCGGCGATCTGGTTGCCGTACTCGCGCATAACGGCGAGGTGCAGCAGCGGGTTGAAGTAGGTGACGACGCTCGCGGGCACGGCGTCAGCCAGGCCGTAGTCCTTGGAGTCGATCAGAGCGACCTTGGCGCCCATGCGCTCAAGGAAGGTGAGGGCGCGGGCGTCCATCGGACGGGTAGCGCCATCGGACATGAAGAAGACGTAGGGCTTACCCTCGGTGGAAACCTCGAACGGGCCGTGGAAGTACTCGCCGGTGTTGTAGGCGGCGGCGTCGATCCACTGCATCTCGGTGAACAGGAAGGCGGCGTGAGAGTAAGCCATCTTCTCGGAGGCACCAGAGGCCATGAAGTAAATCATCTTGTCGTCCTTGAAGTCCTCAGCGAACTTCTTGGCGAGCTTCTTGCAGGACTGAGCAGCGTTCTCGCAGAGATCGAAGACGTTGGTGAGGCCGGTGATCATGTCGTCGTACTTGTCATAGCCCTCGGTCTGCTGAAGGATCTCGAGAGCAAGAGCGATGGCATAGCCGGGCTTCTCGCACTTGGCAGCGAAGTTGGCGTGGAAGCCGTGAACGATGACGTAGTCAGCGTCGACGGTCAGAGCGGAGCCAGCCTTGTTGGTGAGGGAGACGACCGGGCAGTTGTGCTTCTTGGCGGTCTTGTTGGCCTCGACGGTCTCGGGCGTGGAGCCACCGAGGGAGCAGGTGATCACGAAGGTGTGCTCGTTGACCCAGGAAGGCGTGTCGTAGTTGAACTCGTTAGCGGTGAAGATCTGAACGTTCAGCTTGTCCGTGTTGTTGGCCAGGAAGTACTTGGCGGGGTACAGGTCGGACATGGAAGCACCGCAGCCGACGAAGGCGACACTGTGGATCTCGTGGTTGGACAGGACGTCAGCGACGATCTGCTTAGGGAGGTTAAGGTCGATCTCGTACATCTGACACATTCCTTTCGATTTTTGCGGCGCCACATTGCCGGGCGCTCGCAGGGTTACCGTGGTTTGGACCGAGTCGCCGGTCCGTTGAGGATGCGACAAGGGGACTGTCCCATTGTCGCATTTTGGGGATGGAAGCCTGCCTGGGGTATGGGATGCCAGGCAGGCCCCCGGGGGAAAGCGGTTAGGCGCTTGGTCGCGACTAGGCCAGAATGCCGGCCGCGGAGAGGGCGATGCCGCCCACGATGGCGATCACGAGAAGCCAACCGGTGTTGACGTTCTTCTTGATGAGCCAGTACATAAGGCCGGTGAGGCCAAGGGAGATCATCTGGGGCATCATGCCGTCCAGGATGTCCTGGATAACGACGGTGCCCTCAGCGAACTGCAGCGGGGTGGTGGCGCCGATCAGCGTGGCGATCATGCCGCCCACGGACATAAGACCCACGATGCCGCAGACATACATGAGCTTCTCCATGAGGTCGCCGCCCTGAAGCTTGCTCAGGTACTCGTGGCCGCCCTGATAGCCCATCTTGGCTGCGAACCAAGTGATCAGCACAGAGGGGACGATGGAGATGAGCATGGCCAGGATCGGGCCCATGATGGAGCCCTGCTGAGCCAGCTGAACGCCCAGGCCAAAGGCGATAACGCGGATGGTGCCCTGGAAGAAGGAGTCACCGATGCCGGAAAGCGGACCCATGAGGGAGGTCTTGACCGCGTTGATCGAATCGGGATCGAAGTTCTCGGGATCCTTGGCGTACTCCTCCTCCATGGAGGCGGAGAGGCCCAGGATGAAAGCGCTCGTCTGCGGGGTGCAGTTGTAGAACGCCATGTGACGGTGGTAAGCCTCTTTCTTAGCAGCGAGCTGCTTGGGGTCGGACTCATCCGGATAGAGGCGATCGAGCGTGGGAACCATGCCGTAGAGGAAGCCCATGTTCATCTGACGCTCGTAGTTCCAAGAGGCCTGGATGGCCCAGGAGCGCCAGAAGAACTGGCTGACCTTCTTGTTCAGGGACACGTCCTTGGTTGCGGTTGCCATAGTGTGTTCCTCCTTAGTCTTCGTCGTCTTCGAGCGGATCGTAGTCGGAATCGACACCGGCGGCTGCATGGGAACCGTTGAACTTGAAGCCCATGAAGACGACAGCCAGGCACACACCGATCAGAGCGACCGCGATGACGGACAGGTTGAGGTAAGCGGCGAGCAGGAAACCGATGAACAGGAACGGAGTCATACTCTTCTTGATCATCATGGTGAGCAGCAGGGCCAAGCCGTAGGCGGTCATGATCTTGGTCGAAACGTTCAGACCAGTGGACAGCCACTCGGGAACCATGTTGACGATGGCCTGAACCAGGTCGGTGCCAACAAAGACGGCGAGGAAGATCGGCAGGAAGTACATGATGGCGTACAGACCGGAGCCGGCGCAGATGTGCATACGGTAGGCGGTCTTGAACTTTCCGTTATCGATCGCGCTATCGGCCACATGGGTGAGGGCGGCGATGATGGAACGGAACACGATGCCGAGGAGCTGACCCAGGACGGCGACCGGGATGGCGATCGTCATGGCGGTCTCGGCGGAAGCATCGGTCAGGCACGCAAAGGCAGCGGCCACGATGCCGCCTAGGACCATATCGGGCGGAACGGCGGCGCCGACCTGCACCAGGCCCATGGACACGAGCTCGACGGCGGCGCCGACGGCAAGGCCGGTGGGCACATCGCCCAGCAGCAGACCGACGAGCGTAGCGCCAACGAGGGGCTGCTCGAAGTTAAGACGGCCGAGCAGGCGGGAGTCCCACATGCAGAACACGCCGACGAGGCCGACGAGCACCGCACTGATGAACGTATTCATACCCTTCTCCTTTCAGTCAGGCAAAAGCCTGGTTGATTACAGCTTGGCGTCGATGTCGACGCTCTGATACGTAGGGGTCTGCTGGACATAGAGCCTGATGCCCATGTCGAGCAGCTGGTTGACGTCGGCCTTCTGGGTGGCGTCGAGGAAGACGGAGCTGTCCTTGCCGCCGACCTGATCGGCGCCGTCGTGGTTGGCGGTGGCGCCCAGGTTGATGGCGTCGAGCTTGTAGCCCTGGCAGAACTGCAGCATCTCGGCAGTATTGCCAAAGACGAACATGACGCGCTCGCCGAGGGTGTTGAGCTTGTCCATCTTGGCGAGGGCACGCTCGACGGTGAAGACGTTCAGGCGAACGCCCTGGGGCTTGGCCAGCTTAAGAGCGCCCTTCTTGATGTCATCGTTGGCGGCAGCGTTGTCGACGACGATGATGCGCTCGGCCTGAACCTTGGTGGTCCAGGTAAAGACGACCTGGCCGTGCAGCAGACGGTAGTCAAGACGTGCGAGGACGATCTTGGCGGGACCGGAGCTGTGACGGGACGCCTTGGCCTTCTTGGCGGGAGCCGCGGCAGCCTCGACCGGTGCATTGGGGTTGGTCAGACCGGTGCGGGCCTCGTTGATGAGGGCCGCGAGCTCGGCACCCTTGATGGGAGCGGGGCTCATAGCGAGCGTCAGTGCCAACGGGATGTTGAAACCGCTGACAACCGTGAACTTCGTGCCGTTCTTGGAAAGCTCGACCATGTTGTTGTTGACCGAGCTGCCGAGCATATCGGTCAGCACATAGACGGTGTCGTCCGCGTTGAACGTGGCGATCATAGCCTCAACCTTATTGGTGATGGGCTCCTTGTCGTCACGAGCAAGCGACACGACGTGGACGTTCGACACGTCGCCGAGAACCATCTCGAGCGTGTCTTTGGCGCCTGCGGCCAGGCCGCCATGAGATGCGAGAATGATCTGATTCATCTTGCCTCCTCCTTTTCGTTATGGTCATTATAACGTCTTATACGTTGCTTATATTGTTAATTAGTATAAAGACCGTTCGCGGGTGAAAATCGACCGTTGACGGGTTTAACGTACTCGAAACGTTTGGCTGGGTAGGGCGGCGCTAGCTGGATAACCCCAGGTCAGACCCTGCGCGCAATCCCCTATCGCACGAAGTACCAGGGGCTTTCCTGTACGGTGGGTTCCAGCGCAATGCCGGTGCGTTCCTTAAACAGATCCATGTCCTGAGATTTTTCGGTCCACCACGCGTTGGGCTTAAAGGTCATGCTCTCAATGACATGACCGACAAACACACTGTTGCGCAGCTTGGAGAAGTCGGTGTTCATAATCAGGATGGACGCGAGCACCAGCACGATGCCCAGGACTTTAATCGCGCCGGCGGGCTCGGCGTAGACACCAATGCCCACCAGTACGGTGACGACCGTCTCGAATGACATTACGACGGGAACTTTCGACGTCTCGAGCCCCATGGACAGACCCTGCATATATAAGACATAGGCCACGGCTGTGGGGATGAGTCCAAAACCAAAGAACAGCAGCAGCAGCTGTGGCGACATTGCCGCGGCGACATCTGGCCACGGAGCCGCGATAGCCGCCATAACCGCACCGCCAAAAACAAGGCCCCAAAACGTGACAGCCAGCGGGTGGACCGTCTTGGTTGCTATCCGGCTAAACACCGCGAGCGACGCGCCACAAAAGCCCGCGATCACGCCCGACGTGACGCCCCAAACCGAAAAATGGAAACCGGAAAGGTCGCCATTGGTCACTGCAAGTACACAGCCACCGATATTAAAAGCGATGGCAACGAGCTTGTTGGGAGTCACATCCTCGCGATAAAGCACGCGGCCGAGCATGACGCCAAACACCGGCGAGGTGTAGAGCAGCACCGAGGCCGTGGACATGCCCACCTCGCCCATGCACTCGTAATAAAGCGTGTTAGCGGTGGCGAGGCCGATAATGCCAAGAAGCGCACAGGGAACAAGCTCTTTAGGACTTGCCTTGAACAGTGCCAGGGGACCCGATGCTTTTCCCTCACGATCGCCTCCCTGGCAACCCATGAACGCCAAGACCGGAGCCATTAAGACGGCACCCGACAACAGGCGAAAGGCCGCCATGCTCTGAGACGAAACACCCATGGCCGAGATGCCGTTTACAAAGATTCCGATGCTGCCCCACATAAGCGCGGCGATCAGCACCAGCACATAGCCCAGATTGCTTTTCTTCAACGCAGCCTCCTCGGTATTGTTTCCAATATGTTTCACACTACGTTATAGTCGTTATATACATTTTTCAAGACACAAATCGGCGAGCGGAAAAATCTGCTCCCCACATACTCATTGGGTAGTCATTGGGGACGCACTTAAATGACTGGTCATTCAAGAACGCCCCCCAACGACTAGGACTGTCCCCAACTGCCGGCAGAAAAGGAACGTTCCCAACGTCTAAGGCGCCGCTGGTTGAGCATAAGTCAGCGAGCGGGCCGCATTTGAGGCAAGGTGACGTGAAACGAAAGGGCGCTGACCTTCTGGTCGCGCCCTTGAAGTTGAACGTCAGATTGCCCAAATGCGGACCGCGCAGCGTCGAGCCGTTACGCGGTTTGGTAAAACCGCGTAACTAATACTCAAGCTTCCACATGTAGCGGCGCGTCATGTAGTCCTTGTGAGTAACGGCAGAGAGTGCACGCATATACACGTTGTTGAGGATCGGGGCAAAGATCAGGTGGTTGAAGTACTCGCTCACGCTGTCCTTGATGTCGTTGAGGCCGAGCTCCTTGGCGTCAAGCTGATAGACGCGCTCGCCACCGTACTGGTTGACGAAGCGGATGCCGCGCTCGTCGTTGCAGCGGCTGCGGCCGACGCTGATGAGCTGGAACAGCGAGGTACGCTTGTCCAGGATCTCGAAGGGACCGTGGAAGAAGTCGCAGGTGTTGATGGTGCAGGAGTCAATCTGCAGCATCTCCTGCACGTTGCAGATGCTAAAGACGTAGGCGGCACCAAAGAGCGGACCCTGAGCCATGACGTTGATGCAGGGCTTGTCGGCGTTCTGCTCGGCCCACTTGGCAGCAAGCGGACGGGTGTACTCGACGGCCTTGCGATAGATGGGGTCGACCAAGTCGAACGCGGCCATAGCGGTCTCGTACTCGGCATAGCCCTCGGTCTGCTGCGTAAGCTCCATGGCGATCATGGTCACGACGGCGGAGTTGGTGCGGCCCATGCAGGACTCGTCGACGGCCAAGCTGTCGTACTGGATCTTGTAGTCGCAGACCTCGGTGAGGCCGGACTCGTCAACATAGATGGCGATGGTGCTGGCGCCGTGGTCCTTGGCGACCTGGGCGGCGACGATGGTCTCCTTGGTGCCGCGCATGGACACGACGACGGCCAGGGTGTTCTCGTTAACGTAGGCGGGGGTTGCGTGCACGAACTCGTTGCTGGTGTAGCTGGAGCTCACGACCTGCGTGGCCTCGTGCTCCATAAAGTACTGGGCAGGATAGTTGCCGCCGTTGGATCCGCCGGCGCCAATCCACACGACGCGCTTGATGCCGCCCTTGTCTGCCTTGTCAGCCAAAACCTGGGAGACGACATCCTTAACCTGTTCCTGAGTAGTCATCGTGCATCAGCCTTTCTTCTCGTTTGATGCTCTCGATGGCATACAAGTTACATACATGTTTTGGTTATGTCGACTAGTTGTATGCTATATTTGACTTAGATATTTTGCTGATGCGGTTTTCGACAACTGGCTACCAGCGGTTTTATTGTTGTATTGAATACATGCTTGCTTAGATAGGCATACAAGTTAGATACAGGTTGATCACATGAACGCTTCGTCTAAAAAGAAACTGAGCCAATACGAGCGCTTGGCGGGTACGCTTCGCGACCGCATCGCCGCCGGCATCTACGCACGCGGAGACAAGCTGCCGTCCGAGATGGAGCTCATGGACGAATCGGGGCTGTCGCGCAGCACCGTGCGCCACGCCCTTAAGGTTCTCGTTGATGAGGGCCTGGTGCGCACCGAGCGCGGGCGTGGCGCCTTTGTGGCCGACACGCCCGCGCTCCACGAGAACAACCTAGTGTTTTCGAGCTATACCAAGCAGGTCGAAGGTCAGGGCATGAAGCCCACCACGCGCACCGTGGACTCGGGCTTTGCCAAGGCGGCCGGCAGCATAGCTAAGTTCTTTGACGCCGCCGTGGGCAGCAAGCTCGTCAAACTTGTCCGCCTGCGCTACCTGGACGACGTGCCGCTGTGCCTGGAGACCACCTACCTGCCGCCAAGCTTCGAGACGCTCATCGATCGCGATATCAACGGTTCGCTCTACGCGACGCTGCGCCAAGAATTCCATCGCGCGCCAGCACAGGGACATAAGACCTTTGAGGTGTGCTATGCCTCGCAAAACGAGGCGTTTTTGCTCAACGTCGAGCGCGGGCAGGCGCTGATCCTGATCACCGACTACGTCTACGACACCGACGGCCGACCGCTCCATGTCTCTAAGCGCATCCAACGCACCGACCGCGCCAAATACACCGAGCCAATCGGCTAACCTGCCAAAATAAACCTGTCCCTAAATGGTAGGTTTGGGGAGGTCGGGGAACCAGGTTGGTTTGGGTTGGTTAGGGACGCGCTCGGCTAGGACCAGCTCCATCCAACACATGTCGTACCAGCGACCGAACTTTTGGGCGCAGCGGTCGAAGACACCCACCAGGCGATATCCCATATGGGCATGGAAGTCCTGGCTGTTGTGCGTCAGGTACTCGTCGTCCTTGTCGTGCGGCACGGCGATGAGGGCGCACATGTTGGTGATGCCCATCGAGACCAGGCATTGCTTGAGCGCGTCATGCAGCTTGCGGCCCAGCCCACCGTGGCGCACATCACGCGCCAAGTAAATCGATGTCTCGACCGACCAGTCGTATGCCTCTCGGCTGTTGAGCGGGCTCACATAGGCATAGCCCACCGGACGTCCGCGGAGTTCCATCACCAAATACGGATAGCGCCTGAGCGTACGCTCGATGCGCCCGGCGAACTCCTCAACGCTCGGCACCTCGTATTCGCAGGTAATCGCCGTCTGGCGCACATACGGCTCATAGATGGCAAGCAACGCCGGCGCGTCATCGGGCGTCGCCAGGCGAATCGTCGGCTCGGACATCTCGGGCATACAGCCCCTCCCCCTCAAAAATAAAGGCCGCCTTGCGCCAAACCCAGCGCAAGGCGGCCTCTCGTCATTACATCAGGCTACAGGACAGCCGCCAACGCGTCGATATCCTCCTGCGTCGTGGCCCAGCTGGTGCAAAAACGCACCACCGTGTGGGTATCGTCATACTTTTCCCAGTACTCGATCGCCGCATGCTCGCGAATGCGGGCCATGTCCTCGTTGGACAGAATCACGAACTGCTGGTTGGTCGGCGTCTCCAAGAAGAACTGGTAGCCGTGCTCGTGCAGCACGCGGCGCAGCGCCTGAGCGGTCTCAATCGCCTGGCGACCAATCTCAAAATACAGGCCATCGGTAAAGAGCGCCTCAAACTGCACGCCCGTCAGGCGGCCCTTGGCAAGCAGCGCGCCGTGCTGCTTAATGCGCGGAATGGGGTGCGCCGGGGCGTGCATGCCGCAGAACACCACGGCCTCGCCGCAGAGCGCGCCGCACTTGGTGCCGCCGATGTAGAACACGTCGCACAGCTGCGCCAGCTCGGGCAGGGTAATGTCGCACTCATCGGCCGCCAGCGCATAGGCCAGGCGGGCGCCATCCACAAACAGCGGAATCTCGCGCTTCTGGCACACCGCATGAATCGCCGCGAGCTCGGCCTTGGAATACAGCGTGCCGTACTCAGTCGATAGGCTCACGTACACGGCGCCCGGGAACACCGTGTGCTCGTAGCTCTCGTTTTCGTAGAACACCTGGATATAGTTCTCGAGGTCCTCGGCGCGCATCTTACCCTCATAGCCGGGGATGGTGAGCACCTTGTGACCGCCAAACTCGATGGCGCCCGCCTCGTGACAGGCGACGTGGCCAGTCTCGGCAGCAACGACGCCCTCGTAGGGCGCAAGCAGCATGTCGATCACCGTCGCGTTGGCCTGCGTGCCGCCCACCAGAAAAAACACGTCGGCATCGGGGGCCTGACAGGCCTCGCGGATAAGCTGCTTGGCACGCTCGGTGTGCGCATCGGTACCGTAGCCGGGCTGCGGCTCCATATTGGTGTCGACGAGCGCCTGCAGCACCGCTGGGTGTGCGCCGTGGGAATAGTCGTTGTTGAACGCGAGCATGGCAATCCTCTCTTACCGGGTATCGGCCAGATGATTCAAACGGAGCTATTGTACGCCGCTGGGATAGGCAATGCGCGCGGCAAGGCACTCAAGCGCCAGCACCAGGGCAAAGCCGCAGCTCACGTCACTCAAAAAGTGCGCTCCGATCACGATGCGGCCAAACGCGACGAGCGCCGCGACCACAGCCGCCGTCCAAAAGACCACACGACGGCGCGACGGCTTTTCCTTAAAGGCCGTCGCGGGAAGCCCAGCGAGCATGAGGCCGATTGCCGCGTGCGCCGTGTGTCCGCTCGCAAACGACTTAAAGCCGTCCTTGACTACACCGGCGGCAATATAGGCCCACTTGTCGGGGTTGCCGATCACCCACCACGGCTGAAACTCGAGTCCCTGCGTCACCTCGATCACGCGCATGCGTGGGCGCGACCACAGCGGCTTGACAATCACGTTGAGGATGATGGCCTGAGCGACCCACACGACAAGCACCATCAACGCCCAGCGCGTGAGCTCGTCGGGCTCGGTCGTGCGCGTGAGGCGATAGACGACAAGGTTAGCAGCGATGACCAGCACAAACGTCAGCACCAGCTGAACCGCGATGAGCTTACCGCCAACCCGCAGGGACGAAACGATCTCGTAGCCGGCCAAGCCAACGTTGACGAGGATGCCGAGCGCAGTGAGCCATTTGCTCCCTCTGGAATCGGGACGCACCGCGCGCACGAGCATAACGCCCGCAATGCTCGCCGTCAGCTCAAACGGCAGCTCGCCGGCAGCCTCGATAAAGCGGCCGTACATGCTGCCGATGTTGAACAGCGCGCACGAGATCTGATAATCGAAGAAGCTGCCCACGCCCAGACAAAGGCACAGGACAACCGCGATAATGGCGACATCTTTCTTATAGATGTATCCGAACATGCTTTCCTTTCGGTCGGGCTGGAATCATCCTGCAACGTGGCGGGACAAAGACGACTTCCTCCCGCCACGCCCCCTACTTGTTAGTCGTCGTCGCTGGCACCCAACTGCTGCAGCAGCATGAGCGCCGCCGCCACCGGGCCGGTGCCGTCGTTGGCGTCGAGGCCGCGACCCAGGCCGCTGCCTGCGCCGGCGCCCGCCTTGTAGGGCACCGACAGTTTGCGGCTCTTGGGGAAGTTCACCGCGCCATAGCGGGTCTTTAGTTCAAAGGCCACCTTCTTGGGCACGTCGACACCCAAAAACGTGATGCGACCGCCACTGAGCGTGACGCTCTCGAGCCCCAGACGCTCGCCGCGAATGCGGATGCGCGCGCGATTGAACAGGTTGAGTCCCGCCAACGGCAGCTCGCCATGCGCGGCTTCGGTCTCCTCCTGCACCTCATCGATGCTCTCCAAGTCCTCGGCCGCCGCGAGTTTGCGGTACACGAGCACGCGCTGGTCCACCGCCGGCATGTACTCCTCGGACAAGAAATAGTCGGCCGGCAGGTTAATACCCACGCTCGCCGCCTCCACGCCGGCATCGTCGTCGCCGCGCGCCTCGGCCACGGCCTGTCCCAGCATCTGCGTAAACAGGTCAAAGCCCACGCTCGACAGGTTACCGTGCTGCTCGGCACCCATGAGCGAACCGGCACCACGGATCTCCAGGTCGCGCATGGCGATGCGCATGCCGCTGCCCAGGTCTTGGAACTCGGAAAGTGCAGTCAGACGCGCCGTAGCCTCCTCGGTGAGCGGCAGCTCACCCGGGAACATAAAGTACGCGTATGCCTGCGTGGCCGAGCGGCCAACACGGCCCTTGAGTTGGTAGAGCTGCGCCAGGCCCAAGCGCTGCGAGTCCTCGATGATCAGTGTGTTGGCGGTCGCATTGTCGATACCGCTCTCCACGATGGTCGTGGCGATGAGCACGTCGATCTTTTTGGTCGCGAACTCGATCATCACGTCCTCGACCTCGCGCGGGCTCATCTTGCCGTGCGCCACGCCCACGCGTGCCTCGGGCGCGGCCTCGTGCACGCGCGCCACGGCGTCGTCGATGGTCTTGACGCGGTTGGACACGTAGTACACCTGACCGCCGCGGCCCACCTCCAGGCGAATCGCCGCGCTCACCACATCGGGGTCGTACTCCCCCACGTGCACGATCACGGGACGACGCCCGGTGGGCGGTGTGGTGATCAGGCTCATGTCGCGCACGCCGCTCGTGGCCATCTGCATGGTTCGCGGAATCGGCGTTGCCGAAAGCGTGAGCACGTCAATCTGCTCACGCAGGTTCTTGAGCTGCTCCTTGTGCTGCACGCCAAAGCGCTGCTCCTCGTCGATGATCACCATGCCCAGGTTCTTGGGGTTCACGTCGGCCGAAAGCAAGCGGTGCGTGCCGATGAGCACATCAATCGTGCCCTCGGCAAACGCCTTAAGCGCGCGCTTCTGCTGCGCCGGGGTGCGGAAGCGGCTGAGCACTTCGACCTCGAGGCCAAACGGGGCAAAGCGCTCAAAGAACGTCTCGTAGTGCTGCTGGGCCAGAATGGTTGTGGGGCAGAGCACCATGACCTGACGGCCGGAGTCCACACACTTAAAGGCAGCGCGCAGGGCGACCTCGGTCTTGCCAAAGCCCACGTCGCCGCACAGCAGGCGGTCCATGGGCTTGGGCGCCTCCATGTCGGCCTTAATATCGGCGATAGCCTCCAGCTGGTCGCGCGTCTCGTCGTAAGGGAAGCTCTCCTCCATCTCGATCTGCTCGGGCGTGTCGGGCGGGCAGGCGATACCGGTAATCGACGAGCGGCGCGTATACAGGTCGACCAGGTCAAACGCCAGCTTTTTGGCGTTCTTGCGCGCCTTGTTGGTGGCGCGTGTCCAGTCGGCGGTGTTGAGCCTGGTCAGACGCGGCTTATCGCCGTCGGGGCCAACATAGCGCGTGATGCGGTCGACCTGCTCGAGCGGCACGTAGAGCTTGTCGCCGTCGGCATATTCCAGCAAAAAGTAGTCGCGCTCCTTGCCGCCCACTTCCTGGCGCGCGATCTCGCTAAAGAGCGCGATGCCGTGGGTGGCGTGCACCACGTAGTCGCCCGGCTTAAACGGGAACGTGATCTGCGTGATGTCAACCTTGCGGCGGCTGCGCGCGCGGTTGGCATCCATGCGGGCGTTGAGGTCGGCGATCGAGAACACGGCCAGGTTGGCATCGGGCACCACCACGCCCTGCGGCAGAGCGGCATCGACAAAGGTCACGCGTCCGCGCGAGATGGTGGGCACGGCGGCGCCGGCGGCAGCCTGCGCGGCACCCGCCTCGAGCGAGCGGGCGTTGAGCGCGTCGGCCTTACGCTCGCGAATGGAAGCATGGGCCTCCTGGCGTGCGGCACGGTCGGCGGAATCCGCCGCTGCCACGCGCACGCGGTCGCCGATGGCGTCGGCGTTTTCGGGCGCGGCCGTCAGTGACTCCTCAAAGGTTATGCCCTCGTCGCCAAAGGTGAGCTCCATCGACTCGCGCGCGCCGCGGTCGGGAATGGCAAACACGCAGGCATAGCGCTTGCCCACGACTTCCTGGATGCGCGTCATAAAACGGTTGTCCGAGCCTGCGATGGCCGGCTGCTCAATCTTGAGCTCGGCCGTCACCGCACCGCCGGCACGGATGAGGCTCACATAGCTCAGGCGCTGCTGGGCACCAAAATCGAGCTGTTGGGCACGCACGTACAGGCCGTCCAGACGGTCGACCCCCGCCTCGCCGGCACGTGCCTCGATATCCTCGTAGGCGCGCAGGCAATCGTCGAACAGCGAGCGCGGCTCGGACAGTACCACGAGCGCCTTGCCGCTCACATGCGACAGCGGGCTCACGGTCTGGCCGTACATCACCGGCAAAAAGCGGTCGAGCTCGGGCGTGACGATGCGCGCATCCACCATCTCGAGCAGCGCCGCCAGTTTGCTGTCGTCCTGGCTGGCGCGGTAGAGCGCCACATGCATGTTGTGGACGGCGTCGTCGGTGAGTGCGAGCTCGCGACAGGGGAAGATCTCGATGCTGTCCTCGTTGCCGATGGTCTGGCCCGTTGAACTCACCATGCGGCGGATGCGGTCGATCTCGTCGCCAAAGAACTCAATGCGCACGGGCGCCTTTTCCTGCGCGGGAAACACCTCGACAGTGTCGCCGTGCACACGGAACAGGCCGGGCGCGTCGGCGGCGCTGGCATTGGTGTAGCCCATGCCCACCAGACGCTGCGGCACCTCGTCAAAGGGAATCTCCTCGCCCACCGCAAAAGTAGTGGACTCCCAGTAGCGGCTCTCGACCGGCGGCACGCAGCGCAGCAGCGCGCGGGCCGAGGCGACCATGATGCAGTTGTCCCCGCGCACGATGCGCCCGAGCGCCTCGCAGCGCTGGGCTACCACGGCGTCGTCGGGCGCCTGCTCGCGCCAAGGGTAGTCCTTGCGCTCGGGAAAGCGGCACACGTGCGCCAGGCCCACATAGGCGGCCAGACTGCGTGCAGCGCGATCGGCCGCATCCTCGCCACTCACGATGTAGACCGTGGGGCGCGGACGACGCGCAAACTGGGCGGCGGCCATAAGCGTTCGGCCCGACTGAGACACGGCCAGCGTCACGTCCTCGCCAGAATCGAGCCCGGCCTCGACGGTCTGCAGTGCCTCGGCAGTGTAGAGCTGCGCGGCTATACGGTGAATGAGCATGCTGTTCCTCCGGCATTGCAACGCCAAAAGCCCGCCGAGGCAAGCTCGGCGGGTATGCGGCGGATTTCATTGCCTGTCATGGTAGCGCATGGAGAGGACTCCGGCTCAAGGGCAAACCCAGCCCCGCAAAAAACGCCAGACGAAAATGCGTTCCGCCCTACCCCGCTACGCGCACGCTGGGACACAAATCCGCCAGCGGACACTCGTCGCACTTAGGTTTGCGGGCGTCGCAGATCTCGCGGCCAAAGGTGATCCACTGGTGGTTGACCGACTCCCAATACTCGTGCGGCAAAATCTTGAGCAGATCCTGCTCGGTCTTGAGCGGCTCCTTGGCATGCGTCTTGGGACTCAGCATCAGGCGGTGCGCAATGCGGTTGACGTGTGTGTCCACCGCAATGCCCTCCACGATGCCATACCCCACGTTGAGCACGATGTTCGCCGTCTTGCGTCCCACGCCCGGCAGCTTCACGAGTTCCTTCATGTCGGCCGGCACCTCGCCGCCATAGTCGGCGACGATCATCTGCGCGGCCTCGACGGCATGCTTGGCTTTGCTCTTGTAGAAGCCGAGCGACTTGATGGTGTCTGCCACGTCAGCCACACTCGCCCCGGCCATGGCCTCGGGCGTGGGCCACTGGGCAAACAGCCGCGGCGTCACCTTGTTGACCTGCGCATCGGTCGTTTGCGCCGAGAGCAGCACCGCGATCAGCAGGCGGAAGGGATTCTCGTGATCCAGAAAACACTCGACCGGGCCATAGCGACGGTTGAGACGCTCGCACACCTCGATGGCGCGCTCGCGCTTGGCGACATTGGTCTCGCGTGGCATAACGACTCCTCGGCTCAACGGCACAATAAACTTATGGGCACAATTGTCCCACGTCCGAGACGCTTACGCCTCCAAGAATGCGCCGGTCTGACGGCTCCACAGGCTCGCGTACTCGCCACCCGCCTCGACGAGCTGCGCATGCGTGCCGTCCTCGACGATCTCGCCATCGGCCAGCACCACAATGCGGTCGAGCGCCGCCACGGTGGACAGGCGGTGCGCCACCACAATGGAGGTACGTCCACGCATCAGGTTTTCGAGCGCCTCCTGCACCAGCGCCTCGGACTCGCTGTCGAGAGCAGAGGTCGCCTCGTCGAGCACCAGAATCGGCGCGTCGGTTAGGATGGCGCGGGCGATAGCCACGCGCTGACGCTGGCCGCCCGAGAGCTTGACGCCGCGCTCGCCCACCATAGTGTCAAAGCCACGGGGCAAGCGGTCGATAAACTCCAGGGCATTGGCCAGGCGCGCGGCCTCGCGAATCTGCTCATCAGTGGCGTCGGGACGACCGTAGGCAATGTTTTCGCGAATGGAGCGGTGGAACAGCAGCGCCTCCTGCGGCACGTAGGCAACCTGGCGGCGCAGGCTCTGCTGCGTGCAGCGCGAGACGTCCTGACCATCCACGAGCACGCGGCCGCCCTGAACATCGTCTAGGCGCAGCAGCAGCTTGGTGAGCGTCGTCTTACCCGAGCCCGATTTGCCCACCAGGCCCACGCGCTGGCCCGCCGCCACATGAAGTGTCAGGTCATCGAACACGCTCTCGCCCGCCGCAGCGTCACGGTACGCAAAGCTCAGGTGCTCAAAATCAATCGCGCCCTCGGTCACTTTGAGCTCAGGGGCGTCCGGGTCGTCTGCCACCAAACGTGGCTCGTCCAGCACGCGCGTCATCTCGGCCGCATCGCCCAAAGCGCGGTTGATGCGCTGCATCATGGAGCTTACGTAGTTCAGGCGCATGGTGAGGTTATAGGTGTAGGTAAAGATCATGACGAGCGAGCCGGCCGAGATGCCAAACCACGCGTTGCCGCCCGCCACGAACACACTCACCACGGCCATGGTGATGACGATAAGGCCCGAGGTCGTAAAGTTGCGCTGCATCATGGCGTGCATCGAGACCGTCTCGGCGTCGCGCGCGGCACGATCGGCGGCGTCGAACAAATCGCGTTCAAAGTCCTCGCGCCCGCAGGTCTTGACGGCCAAGATGTTCGTGACCGCGTCGGAGAGCACGCCCGAGAGCTTGTTCTGCGCGGCGGACGTCGCGGCCGAAAGCGGCATGATGCGCTTGTACATAAGCCAGACAAACGCGATGTAGACGGCCATGATGCACACCAAGATCACGGTAAACGTCGGCACCACCGGGGCGAGTGCGGCCACGGTGCAGATGACCGAGGTGATGGTGGGGATGAGCGAATACACCGTCACGTCCACCAGCCCCGTGTAGCCGCTCATAAAACGACTCGTCTGGCTCACGAGCGATCCTCCAAAGCGGCTGGTATGGAATGTCATGGATTGGTTGGAGAGCGTGTCGAAGCATAGACGCGCCAGGTGATAGTTGCCTGCAATCTCGAGCTTGTAGACGGTGTAGTCCTGTAACTTGGAGAGGATCTGACCCACCAGGTTAACGAGTACGAGCGCCAGGATATAGGGGCCGAAGACCTCAAACACCTGGTCACCCGCCACGGGACCGGCTTGAACGCGGTCGACAATGAGGGCCATCACATAGGTATTGGCAAACGTCAGCAAAAAGATGTAGCCCGCCGACGAGAATACCGAGAGAAAGACAATCAGCGGCTGCGTGCGCGTGACACCCCAAAACCGCTGCAGCGTGCGGCGCACGGTGGAGCGACTGAGCGGGCTGGTGCTTCTCTGGGACATGGGCTTCCTTTCGCGTCTGATAGGGCGAAACGCCATTGTTGCACATTGGAGCACGCTTCAGACAAGTGCGATACGAAAAGCGGTGGGGCGCCCGCGTTTGTGCCGGTGCCCCACCGTCTTGTTGCAATTAGTCCTCGTCTTCTTGGTCCGCGAGAAGGCTCGCGGACGTGAGTCCCAAGATCTCATCGGCTTGGTCGGCGTCTTCCAGGGCGTCGATGTCCTTGAGCTTGCGCTCCATGACGTTGGTGCGCGTGGTGATGATGCCCTCGACCGTTTTGCCCGCGGTCTCGATCTGCTGCTGGGCGCGGCGCAGCGCCTTTTGATAGCGCGGCAGCTCGGCCTTGACGGCGGAGAGCACGCGCAGCACGTCGTCGGTGCGTTTTTGCAGCCTAAACGTCTGGTAGCTCATCTGCAGGCTGTTGAGAATGGCGGCCATGGTGCTGGGACCGGCAACGTTGACGTGATAGTCGCGGCCCAGGGTTTCGATGAACCCGGGTCGGCTGACGACCTCGGCGTACAGCCCCTCAAACGGCACGAACATGATGCCAAAGTTGGTCGTTGCCGGCACACTCAGGTACTTTTCGCAGATGTCCTTTGCCTCGCGTTTCACCATCATATCGAGCGTCTTGCGCGCTGCGGCAACGGCCTCCGCATCGCCCGACTCCTGGGCGTCGAGCAGATGCTCGTACGCGTCGCCCGGGAATTTGGAGTCGATCGGCAGCAGCACGGGATCGCCCTCGTCTACCGGCAGCTTGACGGCAAACTCAACGCGCTCCGAGGCGCCGGGCCTGGTGGCAACGTTTTCCAGATACTGGTCGGGTGTGAGGATGTCCGTCAGGATCGCACCCAGCTGCACCTCGCCCAAAATGCCGCGCGCTTTTACATTGCCCAGCACACGCTTGAGGTCGCCTACGCCGGTGGCGATAGATTGCATATCGCCCAGGCCCTTGTACACGGCCTCGAGCTGGTCGCTCACCTGCTTAAACGATGCCGACAGTCGGTCGTTGAGCGTGCGAGAGAGCTTCTCGTCCACCGTCGCGCGCATCTGATCGAGCTGCACGTTGTTGTCTTTGCGGATGGCGCCCAGCTGAGCATCGACCGTCTCGCGCACCTTGTCCAGGCGATGCTCGATGCCCTCGCGATTGGCGCCGAGCTGTTGGGCCGTCTCGCGGCGCAGGTCATCCATCCGGTCACCAGCTTGCGAAAACTCACGTGCGATGGTCAGGTAACGTTGCTGCTCCACGGCCGCATCTGTCGTCTGCTGCTGCGCGATGGCATTGGCCGTGCGGCGAGTTTCGGCCAGCGCGACGTTCAGGGCATCGAGCGCGTTGTTGGCCTGCTCGAGTGCTGCCAGCGTTTCCGCGCTACTGTCGCCACGCTCCCGCAACTCGGCACGCAGGCTCTTGAGCTGGAGGGCGCAAGCCACAGCAACCCCCACCGCCACCAAGGCGATCACAACAAGCACAATATCAATAGCAGACATAGACTCCGCCCAACAAACCCAATCGAGCACCAATCAAAACCGCGATCAATCTTACCCCGCCATACGCACCGGGCGCCCGGTCCCTTCTTGGGCGCCCCTCTCCTCCGCATATTCCATAATGCGGCGCGCCGTCTCCCTGCTCACCTTTGAGTCATCACCGGCTAAATATGCGTACACGTTTCCCTTATTCAGATTCAAATCGCGGCAGAGACCGTAGCGCGTTACGCCCGATTCCTCTAGCGCTCCCAACGTTCTTTTTCGCATCAGGGCGTTGATCCTTCTGTCCGCCACTGGCTTTTCCTTCACCGCTCTATACGCACGCCAAACGTTGGCATAACGATTAGGAAGTTTATCCTCGGCGCATAGAGATGCCAGGCTACCCGTTTGGGCGTACAAGGACAAAACGCCTCGGTAACCCTCTTCCATCCACGAACCCTCGGATAAGCCCAGAACGTATTCGGCTTTACCCTGTGCCAAAGCGAGCAAAAACAGGGGCTCCGCCACGCGCGGCGCAACCGTCGTCGCTTGCTTAACCAGTTTTCTAAAACTGAGCGACTGCTGTCCGGATAGCTCTCGGCAATAGCCTTTTAAGAATCCCTCAAAGGTCAGATTCAACCGAGCACCTCCTTTTTGTATTGCCTGTATGCACAGACCATCTCTTGATAACTCCGCTCCGAAGGCGACGACGCCAGCGCCTCTCCCTCGTCGAATATAAGCCGTTCGAGCAACCTCCAATCAAGTCGGTCGACGAATGCCTGACTATGAAGGTCGATGATGTCGTTCGGACGGTAGGCATAGAGCTTCATTACCGCCAGGTCCTCCAAGGATGGCGTAAGGTACCTGATAAAACGCGCCCCAATATCCAAGGGAATCAAACGATCTTCGTAATTGAACGGCATCTGATTACAATATGCCACCGCCATACCATTCACCTCGGGGTATCGAGCTATGATCTCGCGGAGGCACTTATCTGCCTCAAACACATCAATGTCATGTGTAACCGAACGATTCGTCACATCGTTTAGCATGAAGGCGCTTCCTCCCACCAATACAACGTTCGGCCTGTCGTCTCTTGGACCTATTTCCAGCTCCGCCTCTTCGTCAATGCCCAAAAGAGTCTGTTCTAAATCCTGCTTATACATAACAAATCCTATTATTATTCATCTTCAATAATACTATTCAGTCGCACGACAGGACCAACAGGATGCAAGAATTCCGCTCGTGGCGATAATCCCTACACCCTAGAAGTCCTAATGTGACAAACGCTAACTCTCCCAGCCGGCGCGGATTGTTGTTATGACATCGCCTAGGCGCTGGCCGAGGGCTGACAGATGTTGGAGCACTTCGCCGGGCGAAGCACCGTTGAGGATGCAGGTGAGCGCATACGAGACCAAGAAAATCGCCGCAAGTCCTAGCGGAATGAGCACGATCATCGCCAATGTGCGCAGGCGCTGGCCCACGCGGCGACGACGCGCACGACGCTTGTCGAACGCGAGCTCCTGCGCATATGAATCTTGCTGTACGGAATAGGCCTCTGGTGCCGATTCGCCCGCAGGCGAAACCGCGGGTGTAACGTTTTGCGCAGGGGGCTGGGCTGCCGCCCCCTGCATTTGCATCTCCATGAGTCGTTGCTGCTGACGCAGCATGCGCTCAGCCTGTTGCTGCGGAGTCTCAAGAAACAGATCCATGCTGGCCTCCAAAATCGGAGCATTCGACGCTTACGACCAGCATCCCGCACCGCCATGACCGCGACAACGCAATCGCCGGCAATAGCCACAAAGTTTCTTTTGCTCAAAAGCTGTCGAAAAGCTCAACAACTCCCCTACCAGCACTTTCTCTGAGCTTTTTTCGCCAGCAATCTTTTGGCCTTCCACCCTTACGCCAACTGACCAAAATCTAACCAAAAGCTTGACGAAAATTGTGGAGACCGGGACCCCACAAAAACGTGCCGCCCCAAAAAGGGGCGGCACACAATCTTTAATATCAGCTTTTCTGTAGCGAGCATGCGACGACTCAACGCCGGAGCGCAGGGCGGGGAAACCTTTGCCTCATGCGACCCTGCGAAGCCGTGAGCGAGAGGGAAAGGTGTCCCCGCCCTGCGCTCCGTGGTCGGTGAGGACAGACTACATGCCCGCGAGACCGCGGGCGGCGGTGGCGCATATAAACGCCAAGGCTAGAATCACGAGCGAGCCCGCGATGTCTGCCAGCACGCCCATTGCACGGCGCTCAAACAACCAGCTCTCAAAGTGCGGAGCGACGTTGCGCCAAACACGCCACAGCAAGATGCCCATACCGATGACGCCCGGAATATTGAGCAGTAGGATCTCGGAGCACAAAAGACCGATCAGGTTGCCGGCGGCAAAACCAGCGTCGCCCTCGCAGTATTTGCGATAAATCATGTACAACATGTACGCCACAAACGGCTGCAGGCACGCAGAGATAAACGAAACCACCATCGAGGGGTCCTGAGAAAAGACATCGGTGAGTTTATCGACACTCGTGGCATCTTTCGAAGCCAAGAACAAGCCAATGACCACCACGGGCACCACGCCCAAGATAACCTCGACCAGAGTAAACAACTTAGCAGTCAGATCCTCGCTAGCCGTATTGAGGTGAGGCGCCCACTCAGGATGAGCATGCGCGCCGACCTTCTTGTCCTTCTCGGCACGATCGGCCTTTTTACCCTCGGCAACCCGACGACCAGGATCCTTGCGAGTCCCCGCCGCAGCAACCCGAGCCCGAGACTTCTTACCCATAACCAACACCTCACAAGAGGAAACGAATAGCCAACGCTACCCAGTGTACCCTCTAAGCAACGTCACCGCCCCAACCGGCCCCCACAAAAACGTGCCGCCCCATAAGGGGCAGCACGCAAACTTTTTTATCAACTTTTCTGTAGCGAGCACGCGACGACCCAAAGCGGGCCGGGAGGGCCGGACTACCTTCCCTCAACGCGACCCTGCGAAGCCGTGAGCGAGGAGGGAAGGTAGTCCGGCCCTCCCGGCCCAGCTCACGCTAGCGCCAAGCGCTAGTAGTTCACCACCTGCTCCTCAAAGTACGCCTTGGGGTGGTTACACACCGGGCACACCTCAGGCGCCTCGGCACCAACGTGCAGGTGCCCGCAGTTCAGGCACTTCCACACCTTCACGCCCTCACGCTCAAACACCTCGCCCGACTCGATGCGCTCGACGAGTTTGTTGTAGCGCTCCTCGTGGGCCTTCTCGACGGCGGCGACGCCACGGAACTTCTCGGCGATCTCGGCAAAGCCCTCCTCCTCGGCGGTCTTGGCGAACTCGTCGTACATCGTGGTCCACTCGTAGTTCTCGCCCGCGGCGGCGTCACGCAGGTTGTCCAGAGTGCCCGGAACGGCGCCGTCGTGCAGATACTTAAACCACAGCTTGGCGTGCTCGGACTCGTTGCCCGCCGTCTCGGCAAAGATATTCGAGATCTGAACGTAGCCGTCCTTTTTGGCCTTGGATGCATAGTAGCGATACTTGGTGTGTGCCTGGGACTCACCGGCAAAAGCAGTCTCGAGGTTCTTCTTGGTCTGAGAGTTCTCAAAATCCATAGGTGTACTTCCCTTCAACACGTGCCGCCCATAGGCTTTGAGCGACCTTGTCTTTAGGATGCCCTCAAGCCGCGAATTTAAACCTTACAATCCCGTTCTTCAGATTTGAGCGGGCTACACACTCAACCAGCAATCGCCCTCGGCTCGGCAAAAGCCCTCGCGCTCCAGGTCAGCTAGAATACCCGCGATCAAGTCGCACTCGACCGGCCCGCGACCGGCTGCCGCTTCCATCTCGTTAACGCCCACCACGGCATCAGCAAGCGTAATCCCCGCCGGCTGCCCATCGCGCGCTGCCAACAACATACGCACGATATGCGCGCGCTTTTGGCGGCGCGAGCCCTCAAACTTGGACTGACGACTATAGCCCGCCGACCGCCTGGACGGATTGGGCAGTGTCTTTTTAAGATACGCGCCGTAATCCAGCAATGCGTAATACCACGCGCGCGGCGTGTCGGCATCGTCTTGAGGCGCGGCAAAGGGCGCGATCTCGTCCGCCGCCGCACCGGGGGCCGCCGGACAGGCAGCTTGGATCAGCGGCACCAGTTCGCGATCGGGAACGGCCGGCACATCGGGAAAGAAATGATGCAAAAAGACCGTGCGCACATTGGTCTCCAAATACACGCCCGGAAGATCGAATGCAAACGAACGGATGCCCTGCGCCGTTGCCGGGCCAATGCCGGGCAGAGCGACCAAGTCACGCGTCTCGCGCGGAAACTCCCCATCCCAGTCCTCTACAACGCACTGTGCAGCCCTGTGAAGCGCCAAGGCGCGGCGATTATAGCCCATCCCCTGCCACGCATCCAAGACATCGGAAGGGACAGCCTGAGCGAGCGCCTGAACAGTCGGAAAGCGATCGAGCCACGCCGGCATACGCGTCTCCACGCGCGGCACCTGCGTCTGCTGCAGCATGACCTCGGAGAGCCAGATGATATACGGGTCGTGCGTTCGGCGCCACGGAAGGTCGCGATAACGCAAGACCCCTTCCGAACGAATCATCGAACGAAAGGGGTCCTGAATCATAGCTATACTCCTTATGCGGCGCTATTCCTCCCGGCAAGCGTACGCGCAGGCAGCGTACTCGGGAAACGCATCGCGATCGGCGAACTTGGGATCGACAGCCGGAAACTGGCGATGGGCGACGATATCGCCGAGCGAAACGGAATCGAGGTAGTCGCGCATCAACGCCTGGGCTCCGGCCCACAGGGGATGATAGCAGCACGCGCCCATGCGCGCACAGTCACCATCGGGGGCGGTGCAGTCGTTCATAACCATAGGGCCCTGAACGGCCTCGACGACCTGGCGGATAGTGACGTCGTCCGGACTGACCTTGAGACGCATGCCACCGTGGACGCCACGCAGGCTCTCCACAATACCGGCTTGGACCAAACCATGCTGAATCGAACGGGCAAACGAATACGGGACATTGACCTCTTCGGCAGCGGTGCGAACAGAAAGCAAACGCTCCGGATCCTCAGCAAGCATCGCCAGCATACGAAGGGCGTAATCAGTCTTCCTCGATATGTCCATTTTTCCCCTTTCAAGGAATACGAACAGCTCGAACGAGCTCCGGGGCCGAGCTTGTGTCGAGACGCTAAATGACCGCCAGGACATCCAAATGGTAAATCGGATATCCACTGAGTGCCGCGCTTGGAGCGAAATGCATCAGATGCGGCGCACGGTGCAATTTAGTATAACCTAACCCCCTGTCTCGTAGAACAGGTGTTGCGCAACAAAGCTGTTGTTCAGACAGATATACTTATTAGATTTTACTTGCGTTCCCGAAGGCGCGGGGATTCTGGGCGAAGATGCACCAGGGCGATCGTTCTATCGAAACAAAGCGCATCAAACGCAAAAAGCCACGTCCGAAGACGTGGCTTTAATTGCGTTGGCGGGAAGTACGGGGCTCGAACCCGCGACCTCCGACGTGACAGGCCGGCGCTCTAACCAAACTGAGCTAACTCCCCAGGCAGTCGTTCGCGTTTGTTTCCGCTCGCGTGCGCTGCGGGGATTAGTATACACAGAAGTCTGTCCGGCGCGCAACAACTTTTTTGAAAAAATTTTTCAGGGCCATCCGGGAGGGTCTCCGGGGCTGAGGGCGGGGGTTAAGTTTGCTGCTCTACAGTCCTGCGCAAGACGGAAAGCACATTAAGTGCTTTCCTTTGCGTGCGGAACTCGCGAC